>CALWFY010000160.1 GCA_944377775.1 uncultured Mediterraneibacter sp. | reverse complement strand
TTACTGTTGTTCTTGCACATAAGATTAAGCATCATGAATACATTCGTAGCTTAAAACCTCTCATTGCATAGGACTTACCAACTCCATAAAGCCTATGGCTTATTAAAGTGCGCCTAAAATGTGTAAGAATTCTCTTTTCATTCCACAATCCATGAAAAGCAAGCATTCTTTCCTGTTTTACTTCAAGATCGCTAAGGAACTTAGCGAGTTTCGCAATTACCTAGTTTTTTTAATTATATCATTGTTGATTGGAAATTACTCGGAATTTTCCGGACGAATTCCTCACTTTTTCTGACGGAGAATCAGGCCATAATGTGCTGTTAATATATGATTTACTGAGAAAACTCCATCTTCAATAGCCGACAATGCTATCAATTTTTTGTTTTTAAGATTAATTTCTGCGCCATTCCATTCTATGGAAAAGTTCCCAAAACAATGGATCAGAAGATGGTTCCGTACAGTGTGAGGAACTCTTTGAAGAATGAGATTATCGTTTAGCGGGGATGCATTCAGACGTTCATTGTTTCTCCATCCAAGTTCTTTTAACAGTTGTTTTGGTAATTCAAGTATTCCGTTTTTGAAAAACAAAACATATAAGTCCTTTCTACTGTTCCGGAAAAGCACACAGATATATATTTGCATTTTGTATATTTTTTAAAATTGTAGTTGGAATATAGGAAAAATAACTGGAAATAGCTTGCAAAATAAAAGGAGGCGTGTTAGTATATACGAAAGTTCATAAAAAGGAGAAAATGAAAGTATATGAACATCCAAGAAATGGATTTAGTGAAAAAACTCTTCGACAGACAGTATTCTACTCAGAGAGAATTGGCAGAGAGTACAGGTTATTCGCTGGGGAAGATAAACAGTTCTCTCAGAAGGCTGGAAGAGCTTGGGTATTTGAACAAAAAGAAGCAGCTTACGCAGAAAGCGAAAGATGAAATTCGGGAGAAAAAACCTGAAAATGCAATTATTTTGGCTGCCGGATTTGGTATGCGTATGGTTCCAATCAATATGGAAGTTCCCAAAGGATTATTGGAAATTCATAAAGAGCGTCTGATTGAAAGGATAATCAAACAGCTCCATGAAGCTGAAGTTCGGGAAATTTACGTTGTTGTGGGATTTATGAAAGAGCAGTATGAATATCTGATTGATAAATATGATGTCAATCTTGTCTTTAATGAAGAATATAAGACAAAGAATAATTTGTTTTCCTTAAATAAAGTAGCAGATAAGATCGGCAATACTTATATCATTCCATGTGATATATGGTGTATGGAAAATCCTTTTTCAGAAAAAGAACTGTATTCCTGGTACATGGTCACAGATGCAGAAAGCGCAGAGAGTACCGTGAGAGTAAACAGAAAAAAGGAACTGGTGTGTGTTAGAGGTGATGAGACAGGAAATCAGATGATCGGTGTTTCGTATATTCTTAAAAGTGACGCAGAATATCTCAGGAAGAGAATGAAAGACCTTATCCAGCAGAGAAAGAGCAAAGAGATGTTCTGGGAAGAAGCTCTGCTGGATGAGACGAAAATGTTCATAAGGCCTAGGGAAGTGTCGAAAGAAAAAGTGCGGGAGATTAATACGCTGGAGGAATTAAGAGAGTTGGATCATAATTCCCTGCATCTGGAAGCCAGCATCCTGAAAATCATCCAGGAGGAATTGGACTGTGGGATGGATGATATAAAAGAGATCACACTTTTGAAAAAAGGAATGACCAACCGGTCTTTTCTGTTTTCCTGTAGAGGAAAAAGATATATCATGCGTATCCCAGGTGAGGGCACGGATCAGATGATCAACCGGAAGAATGAGTATAAGACTTATCAGGAACTGGAAGGGAAAGGAATATGCGATCCGGTCATTTATATTGATTCAGACACTGGTTATAAAATGACCAGTTATCTGAAGAATGCCAGAGTCTGTGATCCTCAGAACGAAAAAGATGTAAAAAGAGCAATGGATTATCTGAGGGGATTCCATGAACGGAAGCTACGGGTGGAGCACACTTTTGATTTGTTCGGACAGATGGAATGGTATGAATCCCTGTGGAACGGAGCAAAATCCGTGTATATGGATTACGATGAGACAAAGAAGAATGTGTATCTTTTAAAAAACTATGTAGATAGGCAGCCTAAGACTTGGGCTCTGACCCATATCGATGCAGTTCCAGACAATTTTCTGTATGTGGGGGAAGACACGTATCTGATCGACTGGGAATATGCTGGAATGCAGGATGTTCATGTGGATATCGCGATGTTTGCGGTTTATGCACTGTATGATAAAGAGTGGGTAGATAGACTGATTGGATTCTATTTTGAAAATGGATGCAGTCAGGAGGTAAAAGCCAAAATATACTGCTATATTGCTATTTGTGGGTTGCTGTGGAGCAACTGGTGTGAGTATAAAAGAATGCTGGGCGTTGAATTTGGAGAGTACTCTCTGAGACAGTACAGGTATGCAAAAGAATACTTCCGATATGCGCAGCAGGAGATAAAAGCGATGGAGGGAAGAGAACAATGAAATATCAGGCTGATAACGCGATCATAATGGCAGCTGGTATGTCCAGCAGATTCGCTCCTCTTTCATATGAAAAACCAAAAGGGTTGATGACAGTTAAAGGAGAAGTACTGATCGAACGGCAGATCAGGCAACTGAGAGAAGCGGGTATAGACGAGATCGTTATTGTTGTAGGATATAAAAAGGAATGTTTCCGTTATCTGAAAGAAAAATTTGGTGTGATACTGATTGACAATGATGATTACCTGACAAGAAATAATAATGGTAGTCTGTATGTGGCCAGAGACTATCTGAAGAATTCATATATTTGTTCCTCGGATAATTATTTTATAGTAAATCCATTTGAAAAAGAAGTGGATGAATGCTATTATGCTTCGGTCTATGCCCATGGTGACACAGAAGAATGGTGTATGGATACAGATGTGAAGGGGCGGATCACAGACGTCAGGATCGGAGGAAAAGATGCGTGGATTATGCTGGGGCATACCTTCTGGTCAAAAGAATTCAGCAAAAAATTTATAGAGATTCTGTTGAATGAATATGACAAGCCGGAGACAAAAGGCAAACTCTGGGAAAAGATATATCTGGAACACATTAAAGAACTGGAAATGTATATAAAAAAATATGGCGACAACGAAATTTTTGAGTTCGACTCTCTGGATGAACTAAGAAATTTTGATGAAAGCTACTGGGAAGACACGAGGTCAGACATAATGAAAGACGTGGCAGAATGTCTGAATTTAAAAGAGCAGGATTTGACAGAGTTGGCCCCTCTTTCTGGGGAGAATGGAGAACCTGAAGGATTTACTTTCCGGACGCCGGATGGAGAGTACATCTATTTTTACGAAAACGGCGGGATAGAATATAAAAAATAAGGAGAGAACAGAGATGGAAAACAGGCCAGTTTTAAAAGAAGATCAGGCAATGATAAAAGAATTGACTGAAAAGTATTTTGCAGACCAGGAAATCCAGGAAATCAGACGTCTGGGAGGACTGACCAATCATACTTACTGTGTCACGCTTGCTTCCAGGAGATATGTTTTTCGGCTTCCCGGAGAGGGAACCGAAAAAATGATCGACAGACATGATGAGAAAGTCAGTACAGAACTGGCCTGTCAGTTAAAGATCGATGCACCTCTTATTATGTTTGATGAAAAGACGGGAATTAAAATAGCAGAATATATTGAAAATTCAGAGACGATGTCTCCCAAAACCCTTCGGAGTCCGGAAAATATAAAAAAAGCAGCGGAGCTGCTGAAAAAGCTGCATTCCTGCGGGATGGATACAGGAGTAAAATTTGATGTATTCGGAATGGCCGAAGAATATGAACTGCTTATCAGATCATATCAGGTCGCATTATTTGAAGATTATAAGGACATCAAAGAAAAAGTGTCTGTCATCAGGGAAAAGATGCAGGGACACTGTCTGATGGTACCGTGCCACAATGATCCTCTGTGTGAAAACTGGATTAGAACAAAAGACAGAATGTATTTGATCGATTGGGAATATGCAGGAATGAATGAAGGAATGTGGGATGTGGCGGATGTAGCGATCGAGGCCCATATGGATGAAAAAGCATCCGATTTTCTTTTAGATACATATCTGGGGCATAAAGCGGACAGAGATGAAAAAATGAATTTTATTGCAAATGAGATATATCTCGATTTTCTCTGGTCATTGTGGGGAAAGACGCGTGTACCGTTCGATAAAGAAATGATGGAGGAGTACGCCGAGGAACGCTATGTACGACTGAAAGAGAATATAAAAAGGTTTGAAGCATATTGTGATTTGTAATGGGTTCAAAGAAAGGTTCTGGAGGATAGATATGATTACAGGATTATCAGCAGGTATCTTATGGGCGCTTGATACGGTTATTTTGGGGATTGCACTGGCGATGACACCGTTTGTATCAACAGAGCAGGCAGTTTTTCTGGCTCCTTTTGTGAGCACATTTATTCATGACTTTTGTTCTTCGCTGTGGATGCTCCTTTATATGGGGATTAAAAAGCAATTAAAAAATGTAATACGTGCATTTAAGACTCGGAGCGGCAAGTTTATCGTTTTAGGAGCTCTCCTGGGAGGCCCCATCGGCATGTCTGGATATGTGGCGGCTATCAATTATATAGGCCCTGCATATACAGCCATCATTTCCTCCATGTTTCCGGCACTCGGCGCATTGCTCTCCTATATATTTTTGAAGGAGAAGATGACTTCGATCCAGCTTCTTGGTCTGGCATGCAGCATTGGAGGCGTGATCATACTGGGCTATACTCCGGGGGAGAGCGTGGTGACGAATTTTACTCTGGGTATATTCTGTGCACTGCTCTGCTGCGTGGGATGGGCTTCTGAAGCGGTCATATGTGCCTATGGACTGAAAGATCCCAATATCAGTGATGAGCATGCGCTGCAGATCAGGCAGATTACCTCTGCAGTGTTTTATGGAGTGGTCATCCTTACGGTGCTGGGAGGATGGGACTTTACTCTTGATATCGCATTTACATCGACTTCTGCGATTATTTTGCTGTCTGCGTTATTTGGTACAGCGTCTTATGTATGTTATTACCGGGCTATTTCCACAATTGGAGCAACGAAAGCGATGGCATTGAATATCACCTATTCCGCGTGGTCTATTATCTTTTCCATCATACTTCTGCATACTTTGCCGGATTTAAAGAGTATCATCTGTGGGATCGTGATTGTACTGGGATCTATTATCGCGGCAGGCGATGTGAAAGAGTTTTTCACTAGGACAGGACGAAAAGCATAAAATAGGAGATTTGGAAGGGGTTCCCGACAGCCGAAATACAGGCTGTATGGGAACCCCCTGTTTGTTTGTGGGAGAATGATCAAAAGAGGTGGATGTAACATGTCAAATTTTGTCATTGAAAAGATATTCATTAGTTGATATTATTAATATGTTGGAGTATGGATAGCGATCAGTGATAAGGGAGAGTGGATCATATGAAAAGACGTCGTTGCTTGTTGATAGGTATGGCTGTGATGGTGTGTTTTTCGGTTGTTTTTTTGGCGGGATGTGGCAAAGACAAAGAGAAGACGGACGAGATAAAGACAGAAGATACTGAGAAAGAGGAGAAAGAACTGGCGGATTCTGAATCAGATGAGTTAGATCAGTCAGAGGAAATCCTTGAAGAGGAAGAAGAAGCATCTCCGGGTGAGACCTCTGAGGCAAGGACTGTTATATTGTATTATGTTGATGAGCAGACTGCGGAAGTGACAGGAAAAAGTGTGGAGATACAGAATGAACAGGATATCTGGAATGCTCTGATTGAAAACAGGATACTTACAGAAGAATGTGAGCTGCTCAGTCTGAGTATCAATGAAGAAGAAAAAAAGATAGATTTGGACTTTAATGTTGCGACCGGTGACCGGATTCGGAGCATGGGAACCACGGGAGAAACCCAGATCATTGGATGTATCGTCAATACATATCTCGAGGCATATGGATGTAACGGGATCCGTCTGACAGAAGAAGGACAGCCCTTTCAGACATCACATGGAGCCAATTATGATGGATACAGCGGAATGGTAGCATTTTAATATTGGGATTGAATAAACAAGGAAGATTGACAAGAGGTACAGACAGAATGAAAAAGAAATTTACGAGGATTATTGCCGGACTTTTATTTGCCACCATGGTTGTGGGAAGTATTCCTGCCGGAGCGGTATCTGCAGCTGAAGTAGAAGCAGGAGAAACACAGAAAACAGGGCAGGACCTGGTCGGGGAGGAACCTTCAGGAAATTCACCGGAAGAAGGGAATGCCGGAGAAGTGACGGACGGGACAGAATCTTCGGTGGGAGGACAGACAGATTCAGAGCAGGAAAATGCTGATAAACAGCAGTCGGGGACAGAGACACCGGCCACTGCGTCAGATGCCATAGAGGAGAGGCCGGAAGAAGGTGCCCAGGATAAAGGCACTGAAGCCGAAGAGATTGAGGATATTGAAACTGGCGGGATCGATTTTGTGTATATCGAAAGCCCGTATCTTGAGACGCCTGGTACGCAGAGAATCGTTTTTTCCTTTAATCAGGAGATAACAGGAGTAGATGCGATCACCCTCACTGTAGCGGATGAAAGCGGAAATCGGGAAGAATGGGCTTTATCTAGACAGAGAGGAAATTTATACCTATTTGAAAAAGAATATACAGGCGATGCATATACCGGTACATATCATGCAGTAAATCTGAATTTATATGGTGATGAAGATAAGTCCATCATGCTGGAAGAAGCGGGAGTGACCGCAGAGTTCGGTGTGAACGAAGCGTATGAAGGGATCGAGGAACTGCATCCTGTTGACGGGACTTCACAAGAAACAGATGCGTCTTTGATGGAAGCTTCTGTTGTTACGATTGATGAAAACGGGGTGACGGAAGCTCAGGACAGTATAGCAGATGCACTGAATACGGTAAGCGCTCAGACAGCTGCAGCAAACGGGATCAGTACATACAGTCTGGATGATAGTGCAGAAGCGCGGTCGGCACGTTCTGGAGATATCGTGGTAGCTCTTGATCCGGGACACGATGCCAATGATGCGGGCGCCCAAGCAAACGGACTGAAGGAGGAAGTGCTGACCCTTAAGATCGCTCAATACTGCAAAGAGGAACTGGAGCAGTATTCGGGTGTTTCTGTATATATGACAAGGACTACAGCAGCGTGTCCGTACAATTGTACCAGTGCGGGGAGCTGTATCCAGCAGAGGGTTCAGGCAGCGGCAGCAGCAGGGGCTCAGATATTTGTAAGCCTTCATCTGAATGCGGCAGCAGCAGCCAGTGCGCATGGCGCAGAGGTGATTATCCCTAACACAAGCTGGAGGCCGGAACTTGCAACAGAAGGCGAAGAACTGGCAGAAGCTATCATGAGCGAACTTTCAGGTCTGGGACTGACATGGAGACGGATATATGCCCAGAATACGACAGTAGGGGAAACTTATGAGGACGGGTCTATCTCCGATTATTTTTCTGTACAGATATATTGCAAGGAAAACAATATACCTGGAATCATTGTAGAGCATGCGTTCCTTACAAATGCCAGTGATGTGAACAATTTCCTGAAGACAGAAGCAGGCCTTAAGAAACTGGGTGTGGCAGACGCCACCGGAATCGCGAACTACTTAGGGCTGAGCAAAGGTTACTGGGAGACGGACAGTGCGGGGAATACATATTATTATGAGGGCGGACAGAAAGTTTATGGCGCTAAGAAGATAGGAAATGCCTGGTACTATTTTGATCCGACTACGGGAGCCATGTACCATGACCGGTGGAGGGAAAAAGAAGGGCAGTGGTATTATTATGATGGGGATGGGCATCTTGTCGTAAATAAAGGATATGAGATCGATGATGCCTGGTATTTCTTTACCACCAGCGGTGCCATGCTGTCGAACGGATGGAGAGAGAAAGAGGGAGAATGGTATTACTATGACGGGAATGGGCATCTTGTAACTGATGCAGAATATGAAGTGGAAGGTTTCTGGTATTATTTCAAATCAAGTGGCAAGATGATGCATTCGGAGTGGCGCGAAGAAGGAGGGGAATGGTATTACTATGACGAGGGCGGTCATCTTGTGACCAATATCGGTTATGAGGTGGACGGCTACTGGTATTATTTCAAGTCAGACGGTACCATGATGCATTCGGAATGGCGAGACAAGGAAGGTAAGAAGTACTACTATGATGAGAATGGTCATCTGGTAAAGAATATCGGTTATGAGGTGGACGGCCATTGGTATTACTTTAAGTCAAGCGGCGTGATGATGCAGTCAGAGTGGCGTGATAAAGAAGGCGAGAAATATTATTATGACGAGAACGGTTGGCTTGTGAAAAATATTGGGCTTAAGATAGATGGCCATTGGTATTACTTCAAGTCAAGCGGTGCGATGATGCAGTCGGAGTGGCGCGATAAAGAAGGCGAGAAGTATTATTATGATGAGAACGGCTGGCTTGTAACGAATATCGGGTTAAAGATAGACGGATACTGGTATTATCTTAAATCGAGTGGCGCAAGGATGGAATCGGAATGGCGTGACAAAGAAGGGGAAAAATACTATTATGACGCCGAAGGCCACCTTGTGACCAATATCGGATATGAGATAGATGGTCACTGGTATTATTTCAAGTCAAGCGGCGCCATGATGTGTTCAGAATGGCGTGACAAAGAAGGCAAGAAGTACTACTATGACGAAAACGGATGGCTTGTAAAAAATACCGGGCTTAAGATAGACGGTCACTGGTATTATTTCAAGTCTAGTGGTGCGATGATGCAGTCGGAGTGGCGTGATAAGGAAGGCAAGAAGTATTATTATGACGAAAACGGATGGCTTGTGACCAGCACTGCATTAGAAATAGGAGATTATTGGTATTACTTCAAGTCAAGCGGCGCGATGATGCAGTCGGAGTGGCGTGACAAAGAAGGAAAATGGTATTATTACGATGAGTATGGGCACCTTGTAGTCGATAAGATACTGACGATCG
Organism: uncultured Mediterraneibacter sp.; assembly: GCA_944377775.1. Classification (GTDB taxonomy): domain Bacteria; phylum Bacillota; class Clostridia; order Lachnospirales; family Lachnospiraceae; genus Mediterraneibacter. The sequence continues at coordinate 18,953 of CALWFY010000160.1, read as the reverse complement.
ACGGAGTCACTTATTATTTTGACAGGTCAGGAGCTATGTGTGATGATCTTGCGGAAGCAAAATATGCCATTTCTGGTGAAAGTTCTGCTACAGTACAGGACCTGGTCAATTACTATGAGAATACTTCTTCGATCGAGTTCCCGGCGGAAGCCTTGGGAAAAGGTGGTGTTTCTACCCTGAAAGAATTCTGCCAGATATATTATGAAGAATGCAAGACAGAAGGGATCAAAGTCGAAGTCGCTTTTGCGCAGGCTATGCTGGAGACGGGATTCCTGAAATTTGGCGGTGATGTGAAGATTGAGCAGTTTAATTTTGCCGGATTGGGAGCTGTTGGCGGCGGAGCGGCCGGGGCGTCTTTCCCAGACGTACGCGCTGGGATACGGGCGCATGTGCAGCATCTGAAATGTTACGCGAACAGCGAACCTCTTAAGAATCCCTGTGTGGATCCAAGGTGGGGTGAATGGTTGAGAGGAAAAGCACCATATGTAAGCTGGCTGAGCATCCCGCACAATCCCTATGGGACAGGCTGGGCAGTCGACGCCAACTACGGCATTAAGTTGATGCAGGGGATCGAAAAGATCGTAAATAACTAAAAGACAAGAGGACGGTACATATGGAAGCAAAACAGATGCAATTACAGAATTTCTTTATCTTTATCATGGATTGCGTTTGTGTCATTCTCAGCTATATCCTCGCAAGTTATCTAAGATTTGGCAATCTGTGGGGGGGATATTCAAAGGGGATCGTCATTTTCCGGATCGGCGTGCTCCTGATGGCGATCACTTTGATCTATTTTGTCCTGAATCCGAACCGGAATTTTTTTAAACGCAGCAGAAAGCAGGAGGCCCTGTTATCAGTTCGCAATGTTCTGGTGATGGGGGGAACGGTAAGTATGGCCGCTTTTCTGATGCAGGATGCACAGGACTATTCGAGACTTGTATATGGATATTTCTGTTGTATTGATGTTGTGGTCATGTATGTGAGCCATCAACTGTATAAAAAATACATGAACAATGTGTACAGCAAAGGGATTGGAACGCGCAATGTCCTGATCCTGACTACTGAGGATAAAGCCCGTGATATCTGTGAAAATATCAGAGAGAACAACTCCTGGAATATGAATATCCAGGGCCTTATACTGGCTGGTGACCATTATGTCAATGAGATCGCCGGTGTCCCTGTTGTATGTGAATATGAGGATATGATGGGGTATGTGATGGATCATTTGGTGGATGAGGTGTTCATCCATCTGTCTTCTCATAGTACACTTCCGATTCGTGATATCATTCAAGAACTGGAAGAGATGGGGATCACCGTGGAATTGAATATCAATGTGTTTGAACTGGAGTTTCCATCTCAGAGGCAGATCGAGCGGATCGGAAAATACTATGCGGTGGCGTTCAGTCCGAAGATTCATTCTTTTAAGCAAATTTTCTTCAAGCGGGTGATGGACATCATCGGAGCAACAGTGGGGCTTGCTATTACAGCATTGGTTATAGTTTTTTTGGCACCGCCGCTTCTGATCGAATCTCCCGGACCATTGTTTTTTTCGCAGATTCGGGTAGGAAAGAACGGGCGGCGTTTCCGGATATACAAATTCCGGTCTATGTATGTGGATGCAGAGGAGCGGAAGAAAGAACTGATGGCTCAGAATGAGATGAAAGGGCCGATGTTTAAAATGGAACACGATCCCAGGATCACGAAAGTAGGACGCTTTATTCGGAAGACAAGTATCGATGAACTTCCACAGTTCTGGAATATATTAAAAGGAGAAATGAGCCTTGTGGGAACCCGGCCTCCGACGGAGGAAGAATTCCGGCAGTACAAAGGGTATCACAGAAGGAGACTTAGTGCCACTCCAGGGCTGACCGGTCTTTGGCAGGTGAGTGGGAGGAGCAATACAAAGGATTTTGAAGAGATCGTCAGGATGGACGTGGAATATATAGACAACTGGTCTTTGAAAGAGGATATTAAGATTTTGTTCAGGACAGTCGGAGTTGTATTAAAAGGAAAAGGGGCAAAATAGGATGAAGATATGTCTTGTGGGTTCCAGTGGAGGACATTTGACCCATTTATATATGCTGAAACTGTTCTGGGAGAAACGGGATAGATTCTGGGTAACTTTTGATAAAGAAGACGCAAATAGCCTGCTACATGAAGAAAAAGTGTATCATTGTTATTATCCAACGAATAGAAATATAAAAAATTTGATTCGCAATACATTTTTGGCGGCAAAGGTCCTGAAAAAAGAAAAGCCGGATCTGATTATATCATCAGGTGCGGCTGTTGCAGTGCCTTTCTTTTATCTGGGCAGACTGATGAAAAAGAAACTGATATATATTGAGGTATATGACCGCATTGATAAACCTACTCTTACCGGACGGCTGGTGTATCCGGTAACGGACTGCTTTATCGTCCAGTGGGAGGAACAAAAAACAGTGTATAAAAAAGCGGTAAATCTGGGAAGCATTTTTTGAAAACACTGCAGCAGGGATGGGCGTATGAAAGTTATAATGGTTATTACAGTAGAGTTAGGGAAGAATGGGATTGCAACCTGTGTTTTGAATTACAGCGCGGCATTGAATCGACAGGGGATTGAAACTGATATCGTAGCTCCCAATGATGTGAAAAAAGATATAAAAGAACGGCTGGACAGAGAAGGTATCCGGCTTTATGAGATAGAAGGCAGAGACACGGATACTTTGAGATACTGGAGCAGATTGAGAAAGATCATAAAAAAGGGGAAATATGACATTGTCCATATCCATGGGAACAGCGCAACGATGGCAATAGAGCTTATAGCAGCGTATTTTGCCGGATGCAGAGTTCGGATCGCACACAGCCATAACACGACCTGTGAACATCGGAAGGCGCACAGACTTTTGAAACCAGTTTTTGACCGGATGTATACACAGGGGGCCGCCTGCGGTACTGAGGCAGGAAGATGGCTGTTTGGAGAGAAAGCGTTTACGGTGATTCGGAACGGGATACAGACAGAAAAATATTTGTATAATGCAGCAAGAAGAGAAGAAATCAGAAAATGTCTCGGGATTACGGAGAACGATATCCTGCTTGGACATGTTGGAATTTTTAATTATCAGAAGAATCAAGAGTTCTTGGTAAAGGTCTTTGCAAAACTGGGAGAGAGAGAGTCCAGATATAGACTTGTTTTTATCGGAGACGGGAAAATACGGAAACATGTCACAGCGTTGACAGAAGAACTCCAGGTACAGAATGCAGTGATATTTGTTGGAAATGTAAACGATACGGCTCCGTATCTTTCGGCAATGGACCTTTTTGTGCTGCCGTCCCGGTTTGAGGGATTACCCTATGTTCTTATCGAGGCACAGGCTGCGTCTCTTCCATGTCTTGTTTCCAGTGCAGTGACACGGGAAGCGAATGTGACAGGCTTAGTCGATTATGTGGATGGGTTTGACGAAAATATTTGGGCGGATGCTGTTATAAGACACAAGAAAGGGCATGATGACGAAAATTGTTCGCAGATAACTGAAAAAATAAAGAATGCGGGTTATGATATGGAAAGCAATGCTGAGCTTGTAAAAGAGTTTTATGAAAAATGCTGGGAGGAGTAAAAAAGTGATTTTTGTAACAGTGGGAACTCATGAGCAGCAGTTTGATCGTCTGATTCGGTATATGGATGAACTGGATTTGGAAGAAGAGGTGATGATCCAGAGAGGGTACAGCAATTATGAACCCCGTCACTGTAAATGGAAAAATCTTCTTCCATATTCAGAGATGACAGATTATGTGGCCCGTGCGAGGATTGTGATTACCCATGGGGGGCCAAGCAGTATCATGATGCCTCTGCAGAGTGGAAAGGTGCCGGTGGTAGTCCCAAGGCAGAAAAGATTCGGGGAACATGTGAATGATCATCAGGTAGAATTTGTACAGAAGATCAGCGGAAGCACAAATATTATACCGGTATACAACATTGAGGATCTGGGAGGAATCCTTGAGGATTATGAGGAATTGGCTTTTGGGAAAGCTGAAATAAAAAATAATAATGCGGTATTTAATCAGCGGCTGGAAGAGATAGTGGAAGAGATGTTCCACAGATCAAAGTGACAGTCAGCGCCACAGGAGAACAGAAATGAAAAAGATTGGATTGGTGATCTGCTATTTTCATATCAATTACGGAAGCATGCTGCAGGCATATGCGACCCAGCACATATTTGACAAGATGGGACTGCCCAATGATGCGGTTTACTGCAGGAATCCGCACATGTATATGTCAATGTCAAGAGCGGAGTATTTTTTTCACAAGTTGACTAATAAGGCATTGCTTATGGACAAACTGAAGCGGTCCCGGCGGATGCTGCTGCAGAAGGCTTTAAAAACAGATTTTTATGAGAAACAGATCATCCGGAATAAAAAGTTCGACGAGTTTTCCAAAACTTATTTTCACGTGTCGCGGGTTTATGAGAACAGGATAGATTTGATGACGGACGCAAAAAATTATTCTGCGTTTGTTGTGGGGAGCGATCAGTTGTGGAGCCCGGCGAATATTGACAATGATTTCTATACGTTGACATTTGTGCCGGACGGGATTCCGAAGATTGCGTATGCGACCAGTTTTGGAACAGCTTCTATACCGAAATATCAATATAAAAGAGCGCAGGCTTTTCTGAGCCGGTTTGATGCTGTTTCTGTGCGTGAGGAATCGGGAGGAAAACTGGTCAGACAGTTCACAGGGAAAGACGTTCCGGTGGTTCTGGATCCGACATTACTGTTGGAAAGAAAAGACTGGGAGAAATTTGATGACCAGAAGCCGATGATCGAAGGAAAATATATTTTCTGTTATTTTCTGGGGAACAACAGAGAGAACAGAAAGTTCGCGAAAAGGCTGAAGGAGCGGACGGGATACCAGATCGTGGCCCTTCTCCATATGGATGAGTTTATACCGTCGGATGAGACCTTTGCGGATATTGCACCTTATGATGCGGGTCCGAAAGAGTTTGTAAATCTGATCCGGAATGCAGAATATGTGTGTACAGACTCCTTTCACGGAACGGTTTTTTCTGTCATATTCGGGCGGAAATTTTTTGTTTTTAACCGATATGAGGAAAGCGACAGGATGTCGACAAATACAAGGATCGACTCCCTTTTAAATATGCTTTCGCTGGAAGATCGCAGGAAGAAGGGCAATGAACGGATACAGGACTGTCTGGTTGAAAATCTTGATTTTACTGCTGCCTGTGAAATGCTAGAAAGGAAAAGACGAGAGTCAATGGAATATCTGCAGGCGGCGGTCGGCAAAATCACAAATTGAAAGAAATAAGGAACAAGTAAAATGTATGAATTGATCAGTGTTGTCGTACCGGTTTATAATGTAGAAAACTATCTTGTAAGATGTCTGGAATCGATCAGGAATCAGACTTATCCCAATCTAGAGATCATTCTTGTAGATGATGGGTCTACGGATTCCTGCCCGCAGATTTGTGACAATTATGCCGGGATGGACAGCCGGGTAAAAGTACTCCATAAAAAGAACGGAGGTTTGTCTTCAGCCAGAAATGCGGGAATCAAATCGGCTTGTGGAACATATATTGGGATTGTTGATTCGGACGATTACATCCATCCTGATATGTATTTGGATCTGTGGGGGAAATTAAAACAGACGGATTCGGATATTGCAGTCTGCGGGATTGAAAGAGTGTATGATGATAACGGAATCCAAAGGGAAAATAAAGAAACGGCAAGACACGTATACAGCGGCCGAGAAGCCGTCATAAATATTTTTGATGCGGAATTATATCTGCCGAGTGTGGTAGCAGTTAATAAACTTTATAAAAAGGAACTGTTTGAAGATATAAGATATCCGGAGGGGAAACTCCATGAAGACGAGTTTACTACCTACAGATTGTTTTATAAGAGTAATAAAGTTGTATATACGATGTTACCCTATTATTATTATTATCAGCGGTCGAACAGCATCATGGGAAAAAGAAAGTCTGTATTTTCCCCGGACGGTCTTGAAGCGTATGAGAGGATGAGCGATTTTTTCAGTAGGATACAAGACAAAGAGATACTGCAGCTTATCTCGTACAGATATTTATGCCTGTTGAAAAAATATGCGGCTCAGTTGCGGTCTGAAGGGGACAGCAGTACAGCCGGGGAACTCGAGGGAAAATTTAGAAATGTATATAAAAGGGATATCCGTTCGATTAGAAGGTTCAGGCGAAGATTCCGGTTAAGAATGTACCGGTGGTTCAGGATCAATTTCTAATTTTGAGAAAACAGAGTGGGAGGATATAAGTGGTAAGTGTAATTGTTCCGGTGTATAATACAGAAAAATATTTGGCGGAAGCAATAAACAGTGTACTGGATCAGACCTGTCAGGAATGGGAACTGCTCCTTATCAACGATGGATCTTCCGACAGAAGTTTGGAGATATGCAGAAAATTTGAAAGTGAGGATCCAAGGATACGGGTAATCGATAAGAAAAACGGAGGAGTTTCCAGCGCCAGAAACCTAGGGATGGAAGAAGCGACAGGAGATTGGCTCTGCTTTTTGGACGGAGATGACTGGTTGGAAAGAACCTGCCTGGAGACAGCATTAAATGAAGCAGACGAGGAGACGGATATTGTCTGTTGGAATTACTGGAAAAATATAGGAGATATACAGATTGCAAATCAGGCAATTCGGCCATCCCGGATTGTGGTCGATGAAGTTGAAAGACTTGTCAAGCTTCCCATGTTTCCGCAGTATGCACCCCGGACAAGTGGGAAGACTTATAGTAGTATACGGGGGGTATGCACAAAACTGATTCGGAGAAAACTGACAGCAGAAAATGGGCTATGGTTTAATGAAAATGTAAAAATAGGCGAGGATGCTCTGTTCAGTTCCATGTGCTTTCAGAAAGCCCGGCGGGTGATATTCACAGACAGATATCTTTATCACTACCGGCTGGACAATGTATCTGCAACACGGAGGTGCCGAGCTGATGTAAAAGAGGTTTATCTGAGCATGCTCCGCTCTTTTCAAAATATTACAAAAAATTCTGACGACCCGGATACAGAACTGTGTTACGGGGGGCTGACCTATGACTGCGTGGCAAGAGCGATGGAAAAATATTATTTTCACCCGGATAATAAGGCGCCTTTAAAAGAAAGGCTTTTGGCGCTGAAGGAATATCTGGGTGAACAGCTGATACAGTCAGGAATTTCAGGAATTCACGATATGCGTATATTTTATGTAAAACAGAAACTTGTTATTTTCTGCATCCGTCACAGATGGACACTGGGACTGTATATATTATCCCTGATCAAGCAGAATTTTAAAGGACAGAGGAAACATTGATGATACAGATAATCAGGAAAGAAGAATGCTGCGGCTGCGAGGTTTGTGCGAATGTGTGCCCACAGAACTGCATCCGGATGATCCCGGATGAGAAAGGATTTCTTTATCCCCGGGTAGACGAGGAAAAGTGTACAGACTGTCATCTGTGTGAAAAAGTATGTCCGGTAGCTAATCCGCAGGAGCCCGATGAATGCCGCACCATGTATGCAGTGCAGAATAAAAATGAACAGATAAGAAAAGAAAGCACGTCAGGGGGAGCCTTTTCTCTGATCGCAGAATGGGTGCTTGCTAGAGGAGGAGTTGTAATTGGAGTAGCATTTGATGAGAATCTTCAGGCGATCCACACTGCGACAGAGCGGGTGGAGGGGATTGCCGCTTTCCGGGGCTCCAAATATGTCCAGAGCCATCCAGGTGATATATACAGAAAGACAAAAGTGTGGCTGAAGGAAGGCCGCTGGGTGTGTTTCAGCGGAACACCCTGCCAGATCAACGGACTGAAAAAATATCTGGTGCGGGAGTATGAAAGACTTGTTACGGTCGATCTGGCCTGTAGGGGGGTTACATCTCCGTTTTTTCTGAAAAAATATCTGTCATACCACAGACGGAAAGCAGGCAAAGCGATCACGGATGTTCGATTCAGGGAAAAATATTATGGGTATGGATATTCAACTATGAAAGTTGGATTCTCAGACGGGACATACTATCGGGCGGGTATGGAATCGGATATTTTTCTCCGTTCTTTTTTTCTGGATTTGAATACCAGGGAGTCCTGTCATGAATGCCGGTTTAAGACAGTGGGAAGAGTCAGTGACTTCACTTTGTTTGACGGGTGGCATGTTGGGAAATTTAAAAAAGAGATGGACGATGACGCTGGGACCACATTCTGTATAATCCAGTCCGATAAAGGGATGGATATTTTTAAGAAAATTCAGGAGAAATGCTGTTTCACAGAGATACCGGTCAAAGAAAGTTTGGAGCTTGACGGAAAGATGATTTTCAGTTCTGTCACCCCCGGTCCCCGGAGAGAAGAGTTTTTCCGGGATATACAAAATGAGGATGTCCCGGAGATACAGAAAAAGTATTATCCATTAGGGATAAAGCGTAGAGTGCTGTCCTGCATAAAGCCGACAGTTTATAAAATCGGGCTTTTCCGTTGTTATATGAAGTTAAAAGAGAGGCGTGAAAGTGGCAGAAAATTGTACTAGACAGTATTCTATGCTATTATAACATTGTTTAAGATATCAATGCGGATGGTCGGAGGTGACAGGTTATCAAGGAGAATGGACCACTGATATCGGTAATTGTTCCGATTTATAAAGTGGAAAAATATATACACAAAAGTGTGGAGAGTATTCTTCATCAGACATATCGAAATCTGGAGATCATTTTAGTAGATGACGGGTCCCCCGATTCCTGCGGGAAGATCGCGGACGAATTTGCCCGTGAAGACAGTCGTGTTCAGGTGATCCACAAAAAAAACGGTGGTCTGTCAGATGCGAGGAATGCCGGTCTTAAAGTGGCAACCGGGGACTATATTTATTTTTTTGACAGCGATGATAGAGCTTCAGAGAGCCTTCTGGAGACAGCATTGCGGGCATATCAGGAGGAAGAACTGGATTTGGTATGCTTTAATTATATTATATGCGATGAAAATACGGGGGCGGAAAGAAAGATGTCTTTTGAATCCCGCATGTATGAAAAGCAGGGGAAAGGCGTCAACCTTGTCATCAAAGAGTATCTTGCTTATAAAAGATACAGATTGGGATATTGTGTATGGAATAAACTGTACAGGGCGGATATAATCCGCCGCAATCAGATAAAATTTGAGGATAATGCCAGGGTGTTCTCAGAAGATATATGTTTTAATATTTATTATATCCTTTACTGTAAAAGAATCCGTGTCATCCCAGAGTATCTGTACTATTATCTGAACAGAGAAACATCTATAATGGGCCAGAGCAAGAAAGAGCCCAGACTGGATCAGTTTATGGAGATCAGTAAACGATATACAGCCTATCTGAAAAAAGAACAAAGAACATCTGTAATGCTGGATTACCAAGAGATCATATTCAGTGAGCTGATGAAACTCCAGTTGGATAAGATCAGACCCAAAGAACGAGTGTACTGGATTGAAACTGTCCAGGACAGGGATTATTTTTATGAGAATACTAGGAAAGCCTTTTGCAGAATAGATAAATGGATGCATGTATTTGGCTTTTTTGACGGACTTAAACGATGGATTGGGACGATTGAATTCTATTACAGGGAAAACGATGGCCCATTGCTTCGCACGATAAGACAGGGGATTTTCCGTTTAAAAAATAGATAGAGGAAATTATGGAAAATAGAAAGAGATTTGTAACGAATATGGCTGCCCAAGTTTTGAGCTTTATGGTCAATTTGGGCATCAACTTTTTTTTGTCCGGGTATATTGTAGATGTGATCGGAAAAGAAGTATACGGATTTGTTGGCCTTGCAAATAATTTTACAAGCTATGTGCAGATATTTACGGTTGCTTTTAACGCCATGCTGAGCCGTTATGTGACAGTGAAGCTGGTAAGAAAGGAGTATGAAGAAGCAAACAGATATCTGTCATCTGTAACGATCTGTAATGTTGTGATTTCACTTATACTGTTTATTCCGTCGGTCTTGCTCTGCTGCTTTATGGAGCATCTGATCAATGTGCCAGCAGAACATGTTTTTGATATAAAGCTGTTGTGGTTTTTGCTCTTTTTCGGCTTTTTGATACAGCTGGGGACGAATACGTTCCAGACGTGTTTTTTTGCGTCAAACCGTCTGGATCTCTCCGCAAGGAGGTCATTGGAAAATTATATTTTGAGGGCTGGTATCCTGGTCATTGCCTTTTCGTTTTTTCAGCCGCATATATGGTACGTAGGACTCGCTTCCATTATCTGTGCCATCTGCATTACATTTTTCAACTGGTATTATCTGGGGAAATTAACCCCGACCCTTCAGATCAAAAGAAAGTTTTACTCTGCCAAATATGTAAAAGAACTGGTCAGAGTTGGTATCTGGAATTCTGTCAATCAGCTGAGCCAGCTGCTGCTGAACGGATTTGATCTGCTGATCACAAACATTTTTATTGGCTCTGCACAGATGGGGATGTTGTCTATAGCAAAAACGATCCCTACCCAACTTCTGTCGCTGATTGGCACTGTCTCAAATGTTTTTACGCCAAGGATGACGATCCTGTATGCTTCAGGCGACAAGAAAGCATTTTTAAAAGAGACTTCCTTTGCAATGCGGGTATGCGGAGCTCTCTGTTCCGTGCCGCTTATCGGGTTTATTGTATTTGGCCGGCCCTTTTATACTTTATGGATGGACAGTCTTTCCGCGTCGGATGTTATACAGGTACAGATTCTCTCTATACTGACATTGTTGCCGACCCTTTTCAGTGTATATATTTATCCATTATACAGTGTAAATACGATTACCTGCAAATTGAGGATTCCTGTGCTGCTGTCTTGCGGGATCGGAGTAGCAAATCTGATTATCGTGTATATCCTCTTAAAAACTACAAATCTGGGAATATATGCTGTGGCAGGAGTAAGTTCGACACTGTTGCTGTTCAGAGTGCTGATCTTCGTGCCGATCTATGCGGCCCATAATCTGGAAGAGAATATACTGACCTTTTATCCTCCTTTGTTGAGAGGAATTATTTCCAGTGTTCTGATGGTCGTGTCCTTTCGGGCAGTTCTGAGCATTTATGAGATTACCAGCTGGGTAGGGCTGATATGTATGGCGGCAGTCTGCGGGATTATTGGCTATACAATAAATTATTGTATTGTTTTCAGTGCAGAAGAGAAAAAGAAGGTTTTGGTGTTGATCAGAGAAAAGGTGAGGTGGAACAAATGAAGATAGGAATAGTCACAGTGCATGATTCTAACAACTATGGCTCTTTCCTGCAGGCATATGCGCTTCAGGAAGTCTGCCGGGATATGGGACATGAGGTGTATTTTGTGCAGACCCGTGGAAAAAAGTTCGTAAAAAGTACTTTTATACCTGAAATATCTTTTGGAAAGCTGTTCAGACATCCAAAGAGTACATTAAAGAATTATTGGAACGGGATATTGAAATGGAAAGCTTTTTTATCTGATCAGAAAATTTTCAGGGAAATTCACAGTGAAGAGCTTGATCAGATGGATATGATCCTTCTTGGCAGTGATGAAATATGGAATGTAAGAGTACGGTCATTCCAGAATCCAGTTTTTTATGGGCAGGGTCGTACAAATGTGATCGCTTACGCTGTGAGTGCAGGAAAAGCAGATTACGAAGATATGCAGAGTTATCCGGAATTCACGCGAGATATCCGAAAAATCCGAAAAATTATGGTACGCGATAAGAGAACGCAGTCTGTTGTAGAAAAGATATGTGGATACAGCCCGGATATAGTCTGCGACCCTACGTTCCTGACTGACAGTACACTGTTCAGGCAAAAGGAAAAAAGAAAGAGTCGGATACCGGACAGATATCTGCTGGTCTATTCTTATTATGTAAGTAGCCGGTTTCAGGAAAAGATCCGGGAATTTGCCCGTATGAATCATCTGAAGATTGTGTCTGCCTGTTTTTATTGTGGATGGGCGGATTATAATATCATGTGCGGACCTATGGAATTCTGCAGGATGATCGAGGATGCGGAATATGTGATCACAACAACTTTCCATGGAACTATTTTTTCTGTTTTAAATGAAAAGAGGTTTGTAACTTTGCCTGCCAGTGTTAAGACAAATGATTTATTGATCCGGCTGAACCTAAAGGAAAGAATCATAGATAATGACACAGATGAGGAAGAAATCCAAAAACTTCTATTGCAGGAAACAATCGATTATGAAAAGGTGAAGCAAGAGATATCTCAGATGAGGGAAAAATCTCTGGCCATGTTGAAAGACTGTATTAACAGTGTGGTGAATGAAAATGGGAAAAAAATGTAATCAAGCCACCGATAGACTTTATAGGAGGATGGTCAGAATTCTCTATCATATTTTGCAAAAGATAAAAAGGAAGACTACACGGCTTCTTGGGAAAAAGAATATTGGAAAAGTCGTCAGAAACAAATGGAGAAATCGATATGAGAGACAGCGCCTGCAAAATACGGATTTTACAATTCTTTCCAACACCTGTATCGGAGGTATTATCAGCCATGATATGGGGTTGCAATTTTTGTCTCCAACCGTTAATCTGTATATACGGCCGGAAGATTTTGTGAAATTTATGGAGAATCTGGAACACTATTTGTCGGTGGAACTGACAGAGATCGAACATCCGGCCCGTTATCCTGTAGGAAAACTGGATGATTTGATTTTATATTTAAAGCATTACAGCTCATTTGAGGAAGCAAAGACAAAGTGGGATGAGAGAAAAAAGAGGATCAATTATGACAATCTTTATGTTATGATGACAGACAGAGATTTCACCCCACCGGATAAAGAGAGGAGAGCCTGTGGCAGAGAGGTACTGGAAAGGTTTTCCCGGCTCCCTTATAAAAAAATGTGTTTTACTGGAAAGAGTTATTCTGATCTGGAATGCTGCCGGCAGATAAAGAAAAACAGAGATGGAGAGTGCGTCAATATTATTACGGATATTGTATCCTATTCAGGAAAAAGGCTCTATCAATATGCAGAGCAGTTCGACTATATTGACTGGCTTAATTCTCAGGAGGAAGAGGATCATTGGAAATAACAGATATGAATCAGTGCAGTGGCTGCGGGGCATGTGTGGCCTGCTGCCCTGTGAATGCGATAAAATTTATAGAAGACAGGCACAGACGCAGAACGCCGGAGATTGATCCGGAAAGATGTATTGAATGCGGTCTTTGCGTAAAAACATGTCCGATCAATCATGGGGGCTTTCTTTCAGAACAGGAGAGCGAAAAGTGTTATGCTCTGCGGGCAAAGGATAAAGGGAAAATTTCCGGGTGTTCTTCCGGAGGAGTTGCGACTGTCATTTCAGGCCATATCATTGAACAGGGAGGACATGTATTCGGATGCAGGTTTAATGAAGCGGCGGAACTTTTGTTTACAGAATGCAGTACGGAAGAAGAATTGGAGACCATAAAAGGATCAAAATATGTTCAGAGCAATCTTACCCGGTGTTATCCAGAGATCAGAAAGAGACTAGAGAACGGAGAAAAAGTTCTTGTGGTCGGACTGCCGTGCCAGATTGCAGGGGTGAAGGGATATCTGAAGAAAGAGTACGAAAATCTGTTTCTAGTTGACCTGATCTGCCACGGTGTGCCGCCAGCCGTGTATCTCCAGGAACATCTGAGAAAGTACAGTAAAACGGGCTTTCAGAAGATACGGTTCCGTGGTAAAGATGGTTTTGTCCTGGCGCTGTCTGATGGTTCAGGACAGGAGGTCTATGCGGCGCGGGCTAGAAGAGATGAATACTATTATGGATTCCTGCAGGGGCTTATTTACAGAGAAAATTGTTACAGATGTCAATATGCAACGATAAAACGAGTCTCGGATATTACGATTGGGGATTTCTGGGGATTGGATAAATCAACATTAAAGCATGATTATGACGGACCGATCTCAGTCGGACTCATCAATACGGAAAAAGGCAGGATTTTGTTTGAACAGATAAAAGATTCTTTTATCTGCGAGGAGAGACCGCTGGCGGAGGCAGTAGCTGGAAATGACCAGTTGAAAAGTCCTATGCGGCCTGATGAAGAGGACAGAAAAATTTTCCGTGAGTATTATCCGAGGCTTGGGTATGACCGCGCTTTCAGAAAAACAAAGGCCTATAGACAGACTGTCCGAAAAGAAAAACTGAAATACAGCATACTGCGGACAAGTGCGGGACAGAAGCTATACAGATTGTGGAAAAAAATAAAAGGATAGCAGAGGTATTACCGATGAAGATAGGGATCATGACCATGCAGAGAGTACGGAATTACGGTTCATATCTGCAGGCTTACGGGCTGAAAAAGCTTATTGAGAGTCTGGGACATGAAGTTGTATTTGTAGATTACAAAATTGAATCGTCTGTAGAGACTCTCGGTACAATAAAGGCAAACAGATATTACAGGTTTTTAAAAAAGCTATACAGAAAACTTAAAACAGAGAGAAATAAACTGCTCCGGTTTGTCAGAAAAGAAGAAAGATCGGAATTTTCCCGCTTTATTGAAGAATTTGAAGAAAATTATCTGCGGGAACTGGGGGTGCCGAAAGGGAAACAGTATAGGACAAAGGTCGATGTACTGGTAATCGGAAGCGACGAGGTGTTTAATTGTACCCAGGGAGAAAACGTGGGATTTTCAAAACAGCTGTTTGGCGCGGATAACCGCGCCGGAAAAGTGATCAGTTATGCGGCATCTTTTGGGAATACGACACTGGAAAAATTGGAAAAGTATCATATCAGGGAAGATGTTCGGAAGCTGTTGAATAGATTTTCTGCTTTGTCGGTAAGGGACAGTAATTCTTATAATATTGTAAAAACCTTGACTGGAAGAGAAGCGAGGATTCATTTGGACCCGGTACTGATATATGATTTTAAAAATGAGATACGGGACACTGTGACCGAAGAAGGCTATATTATTGTTTATGCTTATAATAAGCGGATATCACCAGAGGAGGGACAGGCGATACGTGATTTTGCAGAAAGTCACAATAAAAAGATAATATCCATCAGCGGCCAGCAACCATTCTGCGACAAATATGTATACTGCAGTCCATTACAGATGTTGGGATATTTCAGGCATGCAGATTATGTTATTACAGATACATTCCATGGGACGATCTTTTCTGTTATCAGTCACAGAAAATTTGCTACATTGGTCAGAAAAGATCAGAATGCTCAGGGATATGGCAATGAGGAAAAACTGGGATATCTGCTGGAGAAACTGGGATTGGAAGATCGCAGAGTGGAGAGGCTGGATCATCTGACGAATGTTCTAGAGCAGGATATCAATTATGCGGAAGTGGATAGATTATTGCAGGAAGAACGGGTAAGAACGATTAGGTATCTGAAAGAACAGCTGTCGGAAACCATTTGTTTGGATGAGATGCCAAGATGATAGAATAAATAAGGAACAGACGGGGAAAAAGAGAATGAGGAAGTTGGAAAAAAGAGGATTAGTCAGTGTATTTTTACTCGTGGCTATGATCTGTGTTTCGGATGTAAAGACCTATGCTGATGACACCGGAGAGATTTTTATGGACAGCATAGAGGTGGAAGAGATGGAGAGTGGTGAAAACAGCTTATCTGATCAGGATAAAAATGATGCTGAGGTTTTAGAAGAAATAAAGAGTGAGACCTCTATTCCGGAAAAAGACAAAGATGCTGAAGGAGAAATTTCAATTACACCACAGGAAAACAGTCAGCAATCTATATCTTCTGTTAAAAGTGAACAGACTGCAGTTCATACAGTTGCTTCAGAAGTAATTCGGACCGGGTGGGTCACAGAAGGAGGAAGTACATACTATTACGATATGTCCGGGAATTTGGTGTGCGGCACCGGCCTGAAGATTGAAGGTTACTGGTATTACTTTCAGGAAGATGGACGGATGCTGACAGGTTGGAGAGAGAAAGAGGGAGGTTACTACTATTATGATGAGCAGGGGCACCTGCTCACAGGAAAAGGGATAGAGATCGAGGATAAGTGGTATTACCTGACAACCAGCGGAAGGCGGTTGCAGAACGAGTTCCGTCAGAAGGGAACAGACTGGTTCTATTATGATGAAAACGGCTGGCTAGTGACAAGTATGGAGTTGGATATCAACGGAAAGCACTATAAATTCCAGAGCAGCGGAGCGGCATATAAAGGTTGGGACGATACGGATTTCGGAAAATATTATTATACATCCGATGGAAGCCGTGCGGCAGATATTGGACTGAAGATCGGATCATACTGGTATTACTTTGGCGAAGACGGACGGATGCTGACAGGCTGGAGAGAGAAAGAGGGAAGTTACTACTATTATGATGAGCAGGGTCATCTGCTTACGAGTAGGGGGATAGAGATCGAGGATAAGTGGTATTACCTGACAACCAGCGGAAAGCGGCTGCAGAACGAGTTCCGTCAGAAGGGAACAGACTGGTTCTATTACGATGGAAACGGCTGGCTTGTGACAAGCGCAGAGCTGGATATCAACGGAAAGCACTATAAATTCCAGAGCAGCGGAGCGGCATATAAAGGTTGGGACGATACGGATTCCGGGAAATACTATTATACATTCGATGGAAGCCGTGCGGCAGATATTGGACTGAAGATCGGATCATACTGGTATTACGTTGGCGAAGACGGACGGATGCTGACGGGATGGAGAGAGAAAGCGGGGGGCTTTTACTATTACGATGAGCAGGGCCATCTGCTTACGAGTAGGGGGATAGAGATCGAGGATAAGTGGTATTACCTGACAACCAGCGGAAGGCGGCTTCAGAGTGAGTTCCGTGAAAAAGGGGAAGATATATTTTATTATGACGAAAACGGTTGGCTTGTGACGGACACCGAGATGGAAATTGACGGTGAACATTACAAATTTTTGAGCAGCGGAGCTATGTACAATGGCTGGCATGAGACAGCAAACGGGAAATATTACTATACGGATGATGGGACAAAGGCAATTAATGAAGGGGTAAAGATTGGAAGATACTGGTACTATTTCGATGAAAACGGTATCATGCAGGCCTCGTGGTGGCGTCAGAAAGGTGAGGACTGGTTTTATTATGATCCGGATGGAAGACTGCTTGTCAATCAAAGTCTGAAGGAAAACGGATACTGGTATTATTTTGGAAGCTCAGGAGCAATGTTGCAGAGCGAGTTCCGGCTGAAAGAGGGGAAATGGTATTATTATAATGAGTCCGGTCATTTGGTCTCTGATACAGAGATGGATATAGATGGACATCATTACATATTCCTTTCATCCGGAGCAGCTTTTACCGGATTGCTGGAGCGTGACGGAAAGACTTATTTATATGATGAATATGGCCGTCTGGCTCTGAACCGGGCTGCAAAAGTAGGAAATTACTGGTACTATGGAAACGGTTACGGCGAGATATGCAGAAACTGGTGGCGGGACAAAGAGGGACAACGGTACTATTATGATTCAGAAGGGCGTCTCGCAGTAAGCAAAGGTCTTAAGATTGACGGCTATTGGTATTATTTTACAAATACAGGCGCAATGTTGAAGGGCTGGCGGGAAAAAGGTGGAAAATGGTTTTATTATGATGCTGAGGGCCATCTAGTAGTCGGAACTACGATTGTGATCGACGGGATAGAGTATCAGTTTGGAACAGATGGGAGCTGGATTGTACCAATTGAAGACAAGATAGCAGAGATCATGACTTATACATATGTCCCCTATGTGAGCGGAGGAGCAAGTCCGATAGGATGGGACTGCAGCGGATTTACACAGTGGGCTCTGGGGTATATCGGAGTAAGCATTCCTAGAGTTTCTTATGATCAGGCGGCAGGCGGGACCTGGGTGGACCCGTGGAATATGGCATCGTGGAAGCCGGGAGATATCCTTGTATATTCTTCCGAGACATATGCAAGCCACGTGGCGCTCTATCTGGGCAACGGAATGCTGATGCATTCCCTGAATGAAAAATATGGAACGATCATACAAAGCGTGGAGTACTATGAGCAGTGGGATTCTGGAACATATTTGTCAGGTGTCCGCAGATATCTGTGACTGTGACAGACCATAGGAAACAGTATTTCGATCCATTTATATATTGTTGAACAGATGAAAAAATAACGGTCATAATACCTGAATTTTCCGACAGCGATTATTTGCATGAACCTTACGGAACAAAGATCGGACTGGAATACTATTATAAAGAGACCGGTGATATTTAATTTTAATATAAGCCTTATGACGAATGGAAAGCGCTTGTTTCGCAAAAATATTAGAGCGTTTCAATATATTTATAACTGAGAAGGAGGGAAGTATGAATCAGAGAAGAAAATGGCTGACAGCTGTACTTTTAGTCTGTTTAACGGTGCCTGGGACCAGTATCCTGTCATGTGTAGCGGAAGAAATTCAGAATCCTGTGCCGGTGGCGAGTTCTGAAAAACCAGACAAGGCAGTGCTTAGGGAAGAGACTGCACAGTACGAGACAGAGGAAAGTTCCGAGGCTGGCGGGGATTCAGAAGCTGCTAGGACCGGAGGAGTAGTGATTAATTCACAGGATGTGAAAGAGATAACAGATACTCAACTGGAAGGTTGGGTCGAGGAAAGCGATGGGATGCATTATTATGTTGCAGGTATGGAGATCGCCGGGAAAGGATATCAGATCGCTGATAAGTGGTACTATTTTAACACAAACGGCGTTTCTATACGCAGTGAGTTCCGTCAGAAGGGCGAAGACTGGTTTTACTATGATGAAAATGGCTGGCTAGTGACAAGTACGGAGCTAGATGTCAACGGAAAGCACTATAAATTCCAGAGCAGCGGAGCGGCATATAAAGGTTGGGATGAAACGGATTCGGGGAAGTATTATTACACATCGGATGGAAGCCATGCAGCAAATATCGGCTTGAAGATTGGCTCCTGGTGGTATTATTTTAAAGAAGATGGCAAGATGCTCACCGGTTGGAGGCAGAAAGCAGACGGCTATTACTATTATGATGAACAGGGGCATTTGCTGACAAGCAAAGGGATAGA
>CALWFY010000159.1 GCA_944377775.1 uncultured Mediterraneibacter sp. | reverse complement strand
GCTCTGTCTTTAAGGCGTTTCGCAGGCTGGTCACTGCGGTGAACCCATCTCCGTACTGCACATCACCCGGGACTCCGCTTAAGGCGCTCCAAGCCTCGTCTGCGCAGCCTTTCATGGAGGATACATGCTCCTTGCATTGTTCTAGGATGGACTTTAAGTCCTGGCATAGAGTTTCAATCTCTGATATCTGGAACACTCGTTTCATATGTTCTCCCTGCCTTTCTCAATCTCTTCTATCCTTTATGTACGATTAATTTTACTTTTCTGCTCACCCCGGCATTGTGGTAATATCCAAATTCTATGTTCCGGTTTTCTTCCCGGATACCTGTATAACTGAACAAAAGCTGATCTTTGATATTACCAAGTATCAGGGCCTCCCTGCTTGCGATCAGCATATCGATGAATTTACTTCTTGTCATCTTCTTTACTTTCATTTCAGAAGTCACAAGAACATGCACACCATATCGAACCGCCTCTTCCAGAATGTCGATCAGGCTGTTGTTTTCTCCCACATTTTCGTAGAGTTCCTGCAGCATATCCACCATCACATAAAGGGGTGGAAGTGTTTTTACAAACTCTTCGACTGTCAGGGTCACCTTGTCGATCTTCTCTTCTTCGTAGTCCTCTTTTCGTCTCTCCACTTCTTCTTTGATCTTCTGCAATGCATTTTCCACGGATGCCTTATCTCCGACATAGGTAATCTGTTCTTTTGCCTGGTAGGATGCCAGATCATGACTCTTGCTGTCAAAAATAAATACCTGCTCTCCTGCAACCAATTTCAGCATATTTTTGATCACATTTGTCTTGCCTGTTTTTGCCCCTCCAAGTACGAAGGCAGGAGACATTTCCATAGAAAGATAGTATGCCTGCAGCGTATCCGCATCAATGCCCACCGGTACTTTTCGGTCTGTCTTTTCAAATCCAGGGTATGCCGGGAGCATGGACATGGTCAACTCTTCCGGCATGACCGGAATCTCTTTTGCTTTTTCTTCTGATGATGTTTCACTGATTCTGGAAACCAGATTTTTCAGTTTCTGGTTATATCCTTTCTCTGTTTCAAACTCTGCCGGTACATACAGCTGCATCATATGGATTGCATCTGTTTTCACCAATGCTCGTCCCTTGTTTTCTTCCGGCAGTTTATATGGACTTCTGCCAATGAAGGCATTCAACTCGCTCTCGTCAAAATTAAATCCGCCGATTTTCACTTTAAAATTATTCCGGGTTGCCGTTCTCATAGCGCTGTCTCTTGAAGTGGTAACTAACAGATAGATGCCAAGTCCCGCGCCATCTCTGGAAACTTTCTGGATAAATGTCTCCACGCTGTCATTTAACTCTTTGACAACCTCGTACTGATCAATGATCAGCACGATCGCTTTTAATGGTTCCTTCTGAGTTTCATTGTAAACAGAGAAGTTCTGGACCATTGCCCGCGCCAGTTTTTTCTTCCGGTCCTGAATTTCATCCAGAATCAGTTTCTGAAATTTCCCGATTTTCTCTGTATGGTCAAAATTCATGTAGTCAGCCACATGCGGGAGCTGTTTTAACGGGATCATACCACTGTTTCCCAGATCCAGAATGTAGAAATTGAGATTCTTCACAGCGTTCTTTGCTGCCAACCCCAGCATAATCTGAGTCAACAGCATGGACTTTCCGTAACCACTGGAGGACAGATACAGCAAATGCCCGTTTTTCTCCAGATCTAACTGGTATTCAATCTGAGCCTGCTCTTCCGGAATATCCATCATACCGATTCCAAGTCTTAGATCCAGGTGAGAAAATTGCGCACTGTCTTTGATTTCTCCCAAATAAGGGGATACGATCTGATACCCCAGGGACGGGAGCCATGTTTTTTTCACCGGAACACACTGTTCCTTTTCATACAGCTGCTGTAAATATTCTACCGCTGCATCCAGCTGGCTTTTCTTTAACTGTCTGCTTTCTGTGTTCTTGCTGAAATCTCGATTCAGAGCCTCTCCCTGGCCAAGTACATTCAGAAGATAGACTCTGTCATCTTCTTCTTTTTGTTCTTCTTTCGTGCCATATGCAGCCCCGCTCCATGCGGACTGGAACAGTTCATAGATCTCATTGTTGCCCACCTGTAAATAACCGCGTCCTGTCTGCGTGATATTTGCGGCATCGGCAGTGTGCAGCATTTCCTTACTGTCTGAAACACTCTGCACTTTCAGACACAGGCGGAACTTGGAATTACTCCATATCTGGTCGTCTACGACGCCGGACGGTTTCTGTGTTGCAAGGATCAGATGAACTCCCAGGCTTCTGCCAATACGCGACGCAGAATCCAGCTCTGTCATAAACTCTGGCTGTTCTTTTTTCAGCTCTGCAAACTCATCACTGATAATGAATAAATGCGGGAGCGGTTCTTCTGCTTTTCCCATACGGAACAATTTCTGGTAATCATTGATATGATTTACCCCATATTCGCCGAAAATCCTTTGCCTGCGCGCTAGTTCTGACTTGATGGATGACATGGCTCTCATACTTTCCGCTTTATCCAGGTTTGTGATCGTTCCCAGCAAGTGCGGCAGATTGGCAAACAGATTTGCCATACCTCCGCCTTTATAGTCGATCAGCAGAAATCCCACTTCATGTGGATGAAAGTTTACAGCCAATGACAAAATGTAGGTCTGGATGGTTTCCGATTTGCCGGATCCTGTGGTTCCGGCAACCAGTCCGTGAGGGCCGTGTGCTTTTTCATGCAAATCCAGTTCTGTATATTCCTCGTCTGCTTTCGCCCCGATCGGGACAGCAAGACTTTTATATGCGCTGTGCTCCTTCCAGCGTTTCTCTGAATCCAGTTCTTCTGGCGTATCCACATGATACATCCCAAAAAATGTAAGCTTTTCAGGCACTTTTGATGTGATCCCCTGTTCGTGGATCAATGGACTGAGCGCCCTTGCCATACGCTCCAGTTCAATCCCTTTTGTATGCTGTACATCAAAGCGAAGATTTTTTCTCTCCCTTTCTTCCAGCAAAAGATGCGCCTCTTCTGAATTGTCCAGGACACAGATCGTCCGGATATTCTCTGGCAGGTTTGAACTTTGATCTGTTGTATAGATGATACTGAATCCCAGTTCCATCTCCCTGCTCTGCAAATATTCCATGATCGCATGATTCAATATCAGTTTCGGCTCATCGATCACAAACAGTAAATGCGGAAGAAAGACATTTGCCTTTTTCTCCTCTTCCTGTTTCAGTTTTCTCTCTTTCAAAACCTGCTGGATACTTCCAAGAATCTGGTCCCGAATCTGTTCTGAATAAATCTCTCCGATCACATTGATAAATTCAAGGCGAAGATGAGGATACCACCGCATATATTTGAAATCTTCTGTATAAGCGCCGCTATGGATGAAAACAATCTGCAAGTCATGATAACTCTGAAAAAATGTAAGCTGCGCCAGCATGTATTTCAATTGTTCATGTATATTTCTTTTGTTCCCCACCAAACCAAGATGTGCCTTTTTCAAGTCAATTTCCACCGGAATGTGATCAATCTTTTTAAATTCCTCCGGAATCTTCTTTGCCCGGTCGATTAGCTCATCTTTGGTCAGATCCAACTCTCGCTCTTCGTAAGTCACCTCAATCTGCGATTCCCCTCTTCTATATCCCAGATTTACCTTTAGAAAATCATCCTCCAAAACAGACCGTTCATAGATTCGGCTGCTGTATTCCAAGACCATATCCTGCAACATGGAGAGGGATGGGTTCTGGTAGTTGATCGCCTCTCGTTCTTTACTTCTAAGCTTTCGGATCTCCTTCCTTTTTTTCAAAAGGTACTCATCATACATAGTTTCCCGTTCCTGATTTTCCTGCTTTACGGTACGCCGTTCCTGGATGAACTTTTGGATGGAAAAAATCAGGGTAATCGCAGTCATACCAGCTGTCATATACACATATGGCCCACGTTTCATGAAAACTCCCATGGCAACCGTCAATGCCATCATACAAACCGGCGGAATAATCAGCTGTGCCAGGCTGCTTTTGGACATTTCTTTCTTCTTAGGAGGCGCCTTGATTTCAACCTTTTGTTCTTTCACCTGATAAGTCATCCTGGGGGATCGCTTATAAAATGGAAAATCTTCAAAATAAGTTTCTTCACTGTGCTCCGGCAATAATGTAGTCTGAAACTGCTCTTCCTCTGCCATCACTTCCAGCTTGTCCTTAAAAAAAGTAAGAGACAGATCCCCTACCTGTATCTGATCCCCATTTTCGATATGTACTACATCCTTCTCTACGCATGCGTCGTTTAAAGAAACCAGGACTTCTCCCTCTTTTTTGATATACAAAAGATCTCTTTCCAGACACATCTGTAATGGAAAAGTCCATATGAAATCAAACGGAAAGGAGTCCGCCTCTGTCCCAAACCAAATCTGGGGTTTCCTTTTGTATGTTTTTGTCAGCACATGATTATTTTCCATCTTATCTCCCTCCGTATAGTCACTTTACTATAATTTTTTATTGTTCCTTATTGAGCGCACGAGCAGCCAACCTTGTTTCGCCCCATGGGCTTTTCAGCAGCATCTCTCCATTTATAATTCCAGCTTTTATGACTTCAATCGGTTCCTGAAAATTAAAAATAGACATTTTCTCAATTTGCACACTTTTATTCTATTTTTTCTCTAGAAATGATTGCTCCATACTTTGTATTTGGCAAAAATTCAACTTTTATGTATTCATTCTCATCAATGTATTCTGAAAAAACAATGACTTCCGAAATTTCACCTGTTGTTTCATCCTTGATAAAAATACTTCTTTTTTCATATGACAGGCTTGCTCCTCCGTGACTATCACTAACAGTATATCCCTCTAAATAGAAATATTCTTCGTTTATGATATAAGGAATATCCAAGATAATCTTGGATAAATATAGCACTAATATAATTGCTACAATCAATAGAATTATTTGCCCACTTCTTAAGAAGATAATGTCATTTTTACCTTTATACTTCTCAGTAATAATCCCTTTTTTAAAAAAAAGAGCAAATATGAATTGACGTTTTTTTATTAAATATATAATATAAACCAACAGTGCTATTCCAAATATAAATCCTATTCTAGCTAAACGCATAATACTATACTCCATTTTACCCTCCAATCACCGTCTTTCAATGAACGGCATAAATAGCAATAAAAATAATTGTTATATTTAATATGATTCTACCCATTATTCCCTCTCAATAATATAGCCAACATAACTGTTAATACAATTATTCCTACGGTCCTGATAATTAAATAGAGCATCCTCTCACCTCTTGATTTACCACATACACTTTCAGTAACATTTAATCCGTACATTTTATCATCCTGTTGATCGTTTTAGGTGTGATTCCTTTTATAGGACCAAACAAAAGTAAAAATCCCGGAATGGTCGACACTGCCACCCCAATATCAAGATCGAGCCTTATCTCATCTTGTCTTACGATTTCACAAATCTTTATATCGCTGGGAAGCCCCGCTCCGATCATTCCCAGATAAGCCACATCAATGGGAAGTTTTACAACAAGTTTGTTTAAAAATTGTGTCTTTGCATTTTCCAGTATCGTTTACTCAGTATTATCTTTAGAAACAATGGCTCCATATTTAGTGTTTGGCAAAAATTGAACTTCTAAAAACTCATTAGCATCGATATATTCAGAAAAAACTATTACTTCTACTATCTTTCCTGTGCTTTGATCTTTTATGCGAACACTTCTTTTTTCATAAGATACATTAGCTCCGCCATGACTTTGCTCAACAGTATATCCTTGTATACGGTCATACTCTTTATTCAATATGTGTGGAATATCTAAAGCAATTTGCAACAAGTATATTAATATAAAAATTGCCATTATCAATAATATCAGATTTATAAATTTCAAAAATCGTATATCATTTCGACCTGTATACTGTCTCTGAACAGCCTGTTTCTCAAAAAACAGGGAGACCAGAAACTTTCGTTTTTTAATGCAGTACAACAAATAAATCAGCAAACCTATCCCCAGTATCAGACCTCTAAGTTGCAATTGAAATATGCTAAACTCCATTTTATTCCTTCTGCACCTATTAAATCATTGCATAATAAATCAATACTATGTTTAGTAATGTCATAAAGTGTAAATCCTATTGACCCCATATGTCTTGCCTTTTTGCGTAAAATCCTATATCACTGTTTTTTTTCATATTTATTCACATCCTTCTATATTCTGCCAATTTGGGAGAAAACGCAGTCAATAGTTGGTATAGCCTTAGCATTATATGCTATTGCCGAATCAATAGCCGCCGTATCAAGGATTCCAAAGGTTGTAATTACAGCTTGGATCAAACTCGGAACTTTTTCAAATTTCTACATGGAGTCGGTCAGCGTCTGATCTTGGTTAGTCTTCCTAAACAAGTTTACTAACTGTCTGGGTTGCACCAATATTTTCTAAAAGTACACCACAATTAACAATCGCGTAACCGTAAATACGTATTTCTTCTTGGTAAATGCTTTTATTTTATACTCTCAAACTTTGATGATTTTAAGTTTTTCTTTTTTTCTTATATGCCTCATATTGCCATATCGGAATACGCATCCTCTCCATGTGTAAAATGAAATTTTTAAAATCCATATTATT
>CALWFY010000158.1 GCA_944377775.1 uncultured Mediterraneibacter sp. | reverse complement strand
CATTATAATACTCCTCCACATAGCTGACCGTCTCATCCGTCATTACAAGAAGTGTCTCCGACATTGATGGTCCAATATACTGAATCTTATCCGGCGGCGCAGCAATAATCATCTGGAGAGGCAGTCTTCTTAAGAATTCCAGCACGCCTCCGATTCTCTCATCATCCATGTTATTAAAGGCTTCATCGAACATCACAAGACCTGCTGCCTCCCCTCCAATATTGTTGCTGTACAGCTGCACAAAAGAGGCCGCCACTGTCACATAGAACGGTGTCTGAGTCTCTCCGCCGCTTTTTTCTTCACACACCTTAGAATAATAGGAATAGCTTCCATCACTATGGATAATCTTAATATCATAATCCATATAAGTCCGGTAATCCGTAAATTCATCCAACGTCTTTGCATTGTTTTCATTGTTGACTGCCAGGCGGTCAAATAATTCTTCTATCACTTCTTTATGAGTTTCATGAAAAATCCCACTGAAAATCGACTCTCCCTGCATCATATTAAAATCATCCATGATCATCTCATAATATTGCCGATGCCGTCTGCTCGGCATATATAGGAATTCATATTTTTCATTACTAAATGCAATTCCCTGCAGTGCCTTATTAAGTTCTTTAAACTCATTCTGCGCCTGTTTCATATTTTCCTGAAGTTTTGCAAGAAACTGCTCTCTAAATTCCTCTTCCGCCGCCGTTCTTGCTGATTCCACTTTTTCTTCATATTCTAATATTTCAGATGTTCGAAGGCGGTCATAGACAACTGCAAACTCAGGGAATCCTTCCATGGTTGCCGCCGCGCCAAAACTATACTCCGTTTTATATTCAACCATCAGGTCGCGCATCTGCACTTCTGTACTTTGTCCTACTGTCTGATTTGCTTTCCGTCTTCTGGCAAAATTCTCCTTAAACTGTTCAATGGATTTATCTGATGTTTGCTTTTCATACTCCTTACTCCACAAAATCAGATTTTCTCCTGCCTTTGCAGCAATGTCAACAACATGCGCCTGCCTTTCCATCTGATTCGCCGTCTCTTTGGCAACCTGTTCTTTTTTACTTTTGATTTCCTGCTGGATATTACCAATTTTCCGATTCAGTTTCCCTTCCTGCTCTTCCAGCTCTTTTCTAAGGGACTCCAGAGTTTCAAGCTGCAGCTGCTTTTGAATAAAGGTTGCGTTCTTTTCCAGAGTCTTAATATTATCATTGCATTTTTGTATCCCTGACCGGATACGAAAAAGTTTTGGCAAAACCTCTATCCTGTACTTAACATCCACATCATGCTCCGTGGAAAGCGGATTCAGCATGGATTCCAGTGCATTCCGCTGTTCATCTGCCGCTTTTATACTTCTATCTAACTGCGCTTTCTGAGCTTTCGCCTGCTCAAGCTGAACTTTAAATGCATTTTTTCCTATAAAAGGCACACTGAAAATCTCTGGTTTAATAGCGCTCGCCACCCGATTCTGATACTTCATACATTCTTTTGTAATAGAAGTCGGATATCTTTTCAACTCACTGTATCGTTCACACATCGTAACCTTTCCAAGAATCATATTGATAAATCGTTTGGCATATTTATTTTTTGACACCACAACTTCCGCCAGAGTTCCCTTTGGCGTTTCATCATAATTTTCCATATTCTGGGTATTGATCAGACCCACGCCGTATGCTTTCTTTTCCCTTCGGAGTCTGTCATAGATTCCCAGTGCAATATCAAAATTCTCCGGCTCTACCAGAATGTAAAAACGTTGTGTATTCAGATATCCCTCTACTGCATTTCTCCAGCTCTCATCTGCAATTTCCAGGGTTTCACACAATACGTACGGTTCCGGTTTTCTTCCGATTCTTCTAAATTCTCCCCGAACCGCATCCAGCACACAATTCACTGCCGGGGGGTAAGAAAGTTTTTTTCGTTCTAACCGTTCAATTTTGTTCTTTAATTCCTGCTTTTCTTTCTGTTGTTTCTCCTGACTTATTTTCACCTCCGCCAGCTTTTTCTGTACCTTTACAAACATCTCTGCCTTATACTTGATGACACTTTCTGCTATTTCTTTTGTACGAATGACATCATAAGCCTTCTCGAGATTCACAAGCTCACGTTCATATTCCCGAATGCACGCATCTACATCCCTGACTTCCAAAAGCCTGTAGACTGCATCCAAGGCTTTTTTCACACTTTCCTGTAATTCTCTCTTTTCAACAAGCGCCTGTTTTTCTTCTTCTTCCAGCCGTTCCTTTTCCCTTTTCTGTTCTTCTAAAGCAATAAATTCCTGATTCTGTTTCAACTCTAACCGCAAATTTGTTTCTATCTGGAATTTTTCATTTTTTTCTTTTGCTACGGAAATCAATTCTTTTTCCGTATCTGCTTTCCGACGTTCTTCTGTTTTTATCTCTTTTTCCAATCTTTGAATCCGCTCTTTGGAAATATCCACATCTGCCTGAGACAAAAAGTATTCATACATATTATCTTTACTCATACAGTCTTCTGCATCGCTATGGAGATGATCAATCTTTTCCAATTTCTCCATTCTCTTTTTTACGGATTCAAGAGTTCTTTTCAAATCCTGATAAGTACGCACATTTTCCCGAAGCACTTCTATATTTACTTCTTTTTCATCCAGCACATAAGAATATACAAAATCTTTGATATCATCAATAGGCTTAAATGCCAACGCTTTCGGAATCAGGCTGAAGAACTTATCTTCAATCCTCCCAAGCCTTGATGTTATCATTTTCTTCGCCTCTATCTGTGTCTTGCACCACTGGCGTATTGATTTATTCGCGGCGCGAAATTCAGAAATCGACCGCGGAGTATTTCCTTTGAAGAACATCTCCTCTGTTATTCTCTTGTTATCAATCAAGTATCTTCCCGTTATCTCCTGACCTTCGGAAGCAGAATCTACCACTGCCCCAATGATGAAATATCGGTCTTTGCTCTCTTCGTAGAACTCAAGAGCAATATGGGCGCTGATTTCTCCAGTACGTTCATAGGGTCTGCTCTCCTTTCCTGTTTTACAGCGAACATACCCTGTTAATTTTCTCTTGCCGTTTTCATGAGCCGCTTTATTAAACGCATTTGCAGAACAAGTAATCACAAATTGGATAGCATCCAGAAGAGTAGATTTTCCAGCTCCGTTTTCTCCGGAAATAAGCGTGGAATCACCAAAATCGATAATACAGTTTTCAAAACGATGCCAGTTAATCAACTTCATTCTCACCAGTTTCTTCATCGGCTTTCTTCCCCTTTCTGTACAATTCAAGTTTCTCGTAAGCCTGCCTAATATCCTCGATTCTAACTGCCATCATAATAGAATCATAAATGAGAACTCTGGACTCTTCATTACTCAAATCCCTGTCGAGAGTCTCAATTAACTGGAATCTGCGAAACATCATCAGAGCGTTTCTCATTGTGGTCTTATCTATCATCTTATCCCGAATCTGAAGGCTTAAGAACTTATCCTGAATATCTCCCAGATTGATAATGGCTTCATCACTGGCAGACAGTTCTCTCTTCTTCTCATCATAGAGAATCCTTAAGATAAGCAGAATAATGGATTCATATAATTTTAAATTCAGCCGATTATAATTCTGAGGATTGGTAAGCTGAATCACGCCGTCTTCTTCATTAATTTCAAGACGATATCCCAGCACAGACAGATATTCCCGGAATTCCTTCCGATATTTGAGCACAAAATAGTAATCTGCCTTATTGGTCACATTGGCCTTACACAAAAAGCAGTGACTAAGAAGCCGGTTGCATATCCTCTTAAATTCATCTTTGTCTTTTTGCAGCATATTTTCTAGTAATTCCACGCCTATTTCCTCCAGATTCTGAAGTCTCTGAACCGGAATCCGTTCACTTCTTTTTCTTCTCCAGCCTCGACTCCATAATGCATATTTTTCCTTTGTCCATACAGACGCACATAGATGATTTTCACAAAATCCTCTACGTCAGATAACGGAAGCTCTGTGGCAAGTATTTCTTCCCTTTCGCCCATATATTCGTCTACATAGCGGCTGATTTTCTCAACGCTTAAGATTCTTTGCATCTTCTCCACCATACGGCGCATTTTTTCTCGACGCAGTTCTGTATCCGGCTCCCGTTTTATCATCTGCTGAGGCTCAAATGCTTTCTTTCCCTCAATCGGCGAATAAAAGGAACTTTCATCCAGAAATCCACAGCTGTAAATCCGCACAAGACTCTCAAGGAATTCAATTTCATAGATACCTCCAAGTTCCAGCTTCTCTTCATTCATTACTTCATGAATTCCGATAAGAAGCTCCTTTAACTGCCCCCGGATATCTTCATTTCCTGATAAAAGGAATTTAGCTCTGTTAATTGCCGCACGCTGGTACTGTGTATTCTTCTGATTAATTTCATTTAAAATGTCATCCATATTTCGAAATGCCTCAATAATCTCATGAAGATACCGATAGACATTCTCCTTTGCTGTCTCTATATCCGTCTCCTGTAATCCCGCAATTTCTGACGCCGCCTTTTCTATATATGATCGGCTTCTGCTCTTACTCTCCAGTCTTTCAATAATCTCCGGTCGAAACTTCGATACATTGTCAGATGTAAGAAGTCTGTGATACGCTTTATCTACAATATTAGTAATGTAATCATTAAACAAAGCGTCCATAATCTCAGCTACCGTACTGTGTTTCGTAAGTTCATCTATATAATGTTTAATATTAGAATTCAGATTTTTAAGTCCGGTAATCAGAAGATCAGTATTCTCCATAATCTGAAGCAGAACTACTCCCGGATTGTCTGTATTTCCCCTTACCAGACTGTATATCGTATAAATATATCCCTGATACTCAATCTGCTTTCCTTCTTCAATCTCAAGCAGTGTTTTCATGACCCGCACAGAATATTCTTTAAAATTCACCCGCTGTACATAACTTTTATCCGTCTCGATTTCAAGCCATCCGTAATATTCCAGTTTTCGTAGAATTCCGTTTGCTTTTCCGCGGCTGTCAGCCCCCGCAAAATCCTCTTCTACAATCTCTGCTGCTGCCGACTGTTCAAAATAATATTGAAGTTCATCTACGACCACTTCTCTTTCTATACCAAAAGAAAGCTGGTAATCCATAACGGAAAACAGCTTACAGATACATTCCCAATATACAATTTTATTCGGTGAAGCAAGTGGAACAAAAAAGTTCCCCGGCAAAACATGAAACATGATTTAATTTCCTCTTTCATATGGTGTTTCTCACAGCATCTTTTGTATTCTTTTCCGCTTATGTTTTGTTACATATTTTATCAGATTTCTTCTTTGTGTTCCAGTCTCTGTATTTATTGATTTGCATCAAGTTTGTAAATGGCAAAAAGTAAATGTATAAGCTGCGCCACCCCCTGTTCCTGCTATAGCTCCACCTGCGATTCTTCCCACCATAGCACTTATTGTTTTTTTAGACGGTTTTTCTCCCGTTACTCTCTTTGTACTCCCGGGCCTGAGCATAATAAGTACCTGTCACATTGTCTTTCTGATACCCTGCATATCCAAACGGCTGTACATCAATCCGGCTTTGCGGGTTCAGTTAATCCAGCAGCTCTTTTCTTATACATCCTTCCTGCTTACCTACTCGGTGTTCCATACACATACTGGTGCGTGGTCTGGCCGTTCTCTATGATGCGGGTCAGGTTTCCTCTCCGGTCATAACCATAGAGCTTTTCTATTCCTCCCCGATTCTCTGCGATCGGCTGGTTCAGGGCATTATGACAGTAGGCTGTCCGACCTGACCTGTCTTCTTTCAGGGCTCGGTTCCCGAAGGCGCCATACCCGTACCTGGTCTGCATCCGCCCGTCCTTCTAGATCTCCGACAGCCGCCCCAGTGCATCCCTGTGGACCGCTCCATCAACCGACACAGCGACTTGTCGGACAGCCTCACTTCTTTCTTTATGCAGAAACATCGATGGTCTCAGACCTTTTACATGCTCTGTTCCGTATATCCACATGTGTTTAATCCTCATTCACTGCTTCATCTTCGTCCAGCTCTTCATCTGTATCCAGTTCCATTCCCTCAGGATATATGATTTCTTTCCCCTCTTTTTCCCTCCGCTCCATAAAATTGGAAAAATGCTCACACACCGTCTACAAAAAACGCTTTCCTGTTTCTACCTTCCACATACACCTTCATTCCTCCTCTGCCCATTTTCCCATATGTAATTTTGGAGAATTTCCAGTGTCTTCTGTAAACAAAGGCTTTTACTACTGTAATATCGTCATCGTCTACAATTACATCCCAGACACCTTTAATCGGTGCTATCATCAGCAACATACTAGGAAACACCAGAAGTACAATAAACATTATCATTATTATCGTTGGAAAAGTTTCATTTTCTACTGCTGCAAATATTAAAATTCCAATAACCAGTAGCATCCCTACTACTCCCAATCCTGCAAGATCCAACGGTGCTCGTACAACAAATGTCTTTAGCGATTCTGTCTTTTTCTGGCTCCTTTTAGTTAATAGATCTAGTACTCCTGCTACAATAAATGCCACAATAATTGCCCGTAAAAAAGTCATATCTTTGTTCCTCCCTATTCTACACACATCACAGTTGCAATTTCCTCATTTGTGATATTTTTTAAAATACGCGTTAATGCCTGCTGTGTATACTGCTGCATCTTCCAGCTCTCTTCCGCCCATTCTTCTCCTTTGTCATAGACAGAATTCAGGATATTTTTAAGTTCTTTCTTCAGCTCCATTCCCGGCGTAAAGCTTCCCTCCATATCCGCCACTTTATCAATTAATTCCATTCCTGTTACCCCTACAAAACCGTCCACATAGGTCTTAAATTTGAGCTTGAGCGCTTTGCCGGTTTTTTCCCAAATCACTCTCAGGCGTTTGATCTCACTTTTATAGTCCGCACTATGAGTAAATATTCTATTCCCAAGCTTAGTCCCTTTGGCATAATCCGTTACCTGTTTAACCTTAGAAGATTTCCTATTGCTGCGGTGACTCCTCCTGTAACCGCACCTCCCATAAGTGCACCTGCAGCGATATGCCAGAACAGTCCATTGGGATCATAATAGTAAAATGGCATGTTGCCACAATATATGTACTCATTGATTGTATGGTATAGCGGATCCGGCTCTGTGGGTTCAGATGTTTTTCCCTTTGCCATATTTCATACGCTACTGACTTTGTGTGCAACACCACTAATAGCACCACTTATTGAACTATCCTCTGCAACTCCCCTATTTTCCCAGCATAGCTGGGAAATCAGTGCTTTCATTTACTTTTCTCAATTCGAACTTTTTCCTTTGACAATTTTGCCTGTAACCAATTCACTCCATCATTCTTTAACCATATAAACATAATCGGTTTTCCCTCTTTATAAATCACCAGATTATTTCTGAGTAAGTTTTTCTTAATTCTCATCCCTGAAATCTCTGAAATAGAAATTTTACAAGTTTTTAACCCCCGTCTTCTACATATCATGTTTTTGTCTACAGTTGTTTTGTCCATCAAAAAATCAAAAAAGCTCAATCCGCTGATCAATTCAATAACTATACATATAAAAAAATAAAAGGTGGATTCTTTTTCTTGTAAAACTAATAAAAATGTTAACAGAAGAAAGAAATTACCATAATTACTGAAACAATATAATAGACCAATTGCGGACGAATCACGCAAAAGCCATTTGCCTTTTGATGAATCATTTTCACAGAAATTCCTTTTTCTGCCATTTGTTATTCAAATAACGAGTAATCCATATTATCATCAAATGTAAATATTCTTTTTTTGCCTATGTAGACTCGTAATGCACCACTCTTTTTATAAATTCCCCCTGTTATGTC
>CALWFY010000157.1 GCA_944377775.1 uncultured Mediterraneibacter sp. | reverse complement strand
GTGTGAGACATTTCATATCGAAATTCCAAATGAGTATAGATAACTGCAAATAACAGTTTGTAGGGGAGTTCTGATACTCCCCTATAAAAATGGCTATTTATCAACTGTTTGTTGTGACATAGCCTTTTTATTTATAGAAAATAAAATTTTATCATCTATTCTTCTTCTGAAAAAAGTATCTGTATCTGTTCTGTAAATTCTTCAGGCTTTTCTACATGGGGAAGCTGTTTTGTTTCATTTATTCCCACAATCTCGATGGACGGCAGTTCATTTTGGTATTGACTTGCCGACAGCATGTTTTCAGGATTAGAATTTCCAACAATAATGAAAATACTGTTGTTAAGTTTACTCAGGCAGCATAGCACATTTGCATTTGTAAACCTTGATTTTTTACATGCATAAAGATATTTTGAATGAGCTTTATCTTTGTGGGAAGCCTCAAAGCAAGTTAAAATATCTTTTTCATGGACCTTATTTTGATCGTAGAATAAGGTGGACATAAAATCCCGGGAAATGGTTCTTTTATTTACAAGCATATTATAAATAAATGTACCGATTATGGGAGTGAAAAGCAGATGCTTAATTGCCCGAGTGCGCTTTGTAGGTATTTTGGCGAGAGACACCAGATTCTGTGGGTTAATCATTGCAATCCGATTAATAATGGTGTCATTATTCGCGCAGGCCATGAGCACAAAAGAGGAAGAATCACCAGATACAATCACATCTGTTTTTTCACCAATAACATGTTTTATAAAATCTGTAATCAACTGTACATATAAAAAGTTAGTATATGTAAACACGGGATGATCAGAACAGCCGCATCCTAAAAGGTCAATAGAATATACAGTGTTGGTTTTTGAAAGTTCATCCACTATTTTATTCCATTCGTGTGAAGAATAAAGAGCATCGAGATCATGTACAAGAAGGAGCGGCGAACCGTGTCCTGTTTTTTTGTAGGCAATTTTTCCGAATCTCCATTCATAATACTCGAAGTTTTCTTTATCAAGCATATTATCTGCTGTTGCTATGTAGGTAAACAGTCTGTTAATGACATGCATGGTTCCTAATGCAGCGCCAACAAGAACTGTTGCAAGACTAAGTTTCTTTTTCCAGCCCATTATAAATCACCTGCTTTCAGTATTTATAATTATTATACTACATGGAAAACTTCAATTCAAGGATAGTGAGGGGAACTTAACAGAGAAATAAATATATAAAAATACAGAAAATGTTTCACGTGAAACATTGGAAACACAAACAGAATTGTAATGATACAAATAAAATATGTTTCACGTGAAACATTATATGGATTAATGCAGGGAAAGATGATATAATGAAAAAGTATTCGAAAACGAGGTTTTGTGAGGAGGCAAAAATGGGGAGAATTATTGCGATTGCCAATCAAAAGGGAGGTGTTGGAAAGACTACAACTGCCATTAATCTTTCCGCATCTCTGGCGAGTATGAATAAAAAAGTCCTTGCGCTTGACATGGATCCCCAGGGAAATATGACGAGCGGATTAGGGGTAGATAAGGATGAGGTTGAAAAAACAATTTATGATTTAATTATTGGAAATGCGGGGGTTCAGGAATGTATTTGTAAAGATGCTTTAGAAAATCTTGATGTTCTTCCGTCCAATATCAATCTCTCAGCTGCCGAAATTGAGCTGATAGGTGTTGAAAATAAAGAATACATCCTAAAAAGTGAAGTGGAAAAAGTGAAAGACGAGTATGATTTTATTGTGATTGACTGTCCTCCGGCCCTCAGCATGCTGACGATTAATGCAATGACAACTGCAGATTCAGTAATTGTTCCGATTCAGTGTGAGTATTATGCCCTGGAGGGGTTGAGTCAGCTGATACATACAATAGAACTTGTACAGGAAAGACTGAATCCTGATCTTGAAATCGAAGGTGTTGTATTTACAATGTATGATGCAAGAACAAATCTTTCTCTGCAGGTAGTTGAAAATGTAAAGGATAATCTTAATCAGAATATTTATAAGACCATTATTCCGAGAAATATCAGATTAGCAGAGGCTCCCAGTTATGGAATGCCAATCAATCTTTACGATCCGAAATCGACAGGAGCAGAGAGTTATATGCTTCTGGCAGAAGAAGTTATTCATAAAGGAGAGGATTAAACATGGCAGTGAAGAGAAACGGTCTCGGGAAAGGATTGGACAGCCTGATTCCGGACAAAAAGGTGAAATCAACAGCCGCCGGCAAAGCGGACGATAAAAACCGTAAAGACGATGCGGCAAAAGCGGGAGAAGTCACGGTAAAGATCAATGAGGTCGAGCCGAATCGTGAACAACCGAGAAAAGATTTTGACGAAGACGCACTAATGGAGCTGGCTGATTCCATTAAGCAGTTTGGAATACTGCAGCCACTGCTTGTACAGAAAAAAAAGGACTATTATGAAATTATTGCCGGTGAAAGAAGATGGAGAGCGGCAAAACTGGCGGGGCTCAAAGAGGTTCCGGTCATTGTAAAGGATTTTACTGAACAGGAAATTTTGGAGATTTCACTCATTGAAAATATTCAGAGAGAAAATCTGAACCCAATAGAAGAGGCTATGGCATATAAGCGTCTGCTGGAAGAATTTAATTTAAAGCAGGATGAAGTTGCAGAAAGAGTTTCCAAGAGCAGAACTGCTGTCACAAATTCCATGAGACTTCTGAAACTGAGCGAAAGAGTACAGCAGATGATTGTGGACGATATGATCAGTACGGGCCATGCAAGGGCGCTTCTTGCAGTTGATGATGAAGAACAGCAGTATATGCTGGCTAACAGGATTTTTGATGAAAAGCTGAGTGTGAGAGAGATAGAGAAAATTGTTAAAACACTTAAAAATCCTAAGAAAGAAGTGAAAAAACCTGAAATAGAACATATGTTCGTATACAATAATCTGGAAGAGCACATGAAAAATATCATAGGAACAAAGGTGAGCGTTAATCCAAAAGCGAATGGAAAAGGTAAAATAGAGATAGAATATTATTCAGAGGAAGAATTGGAAAGAATCTATGATCTGATCATGTCTATCCAGTCAAAATAGTGTGTACGATCCGGGGGGATATATAATTAGAAGGAGATGTATAACAGATGAACGGAATACTGGGAAGTATGGGAATTGATCCGTTTTACTTGTTTTTGGTTGTCTTCATCCTGCAGATTGCACTTATTGTTCTGTATGTGATGCTGAACAACAGATACCGGAGGCTTCAGAGAAGTTATTCGACTTTTATGCGCGGAAAAAGCGGTAAAAATCTGGAAAAAAGTATTTTTAAAAAATTTGAAGAACTGGAAGAAATATCTGATCTGGTAAAAAAGAATGAAAAGGATATTCAGGACGTTCGAAAAAAGATGGAAGGCCATTATCAGAAAGCAGGAATCGTAAGATATGATGCATTTCACGAGATGGGCGGAAACTTGAGTTTTGCGCTGACAATGCTGGATGAGAATAACAACGGCTGGATTTTCAACGCAATGCACAGCAGGGAAGGCTGCTATACTTATATCAAAGAGATTGTGAAAGGCGAAAGTTACATTGAACTGTCCGAGGAGGAGAAACAGTGTCTTGAAAAGACAATCTATCAGGAAGAATATGATATAAAAGATATGAAAAAATAAAGGAAATGAGAGGATAGAGAAGTGTTAGATATTAAATTTTTAAGAAATAATCCGGAGATTGTAAAGCAGAATATTAAAAATAAATTTCAGGATGACAAGCTCCCTCTGGTGGATGAAGTAATTGTTCTGGATCAGAGGAATAGGGAGATCAAGCAGGAGGTGGAAGCACTCAGAGCGGAGAAAAACAGAGCTTCCAAAGAAATTGGAGCAATGATGGCCCAGAAAAAACTGGAAGAAGCAGACGCTCTTAAGAAAAAAGTTTCCGAAAGCACCGGAAGGATAGATGAGCTGTCAGCAGAGGAGAAGGATGTGGAAGAAAAGATCAAAAAGATCATGATGGCAATCCCAAATATTATCGATCCCTCTGTGCCGATCGGAAAAGATGACAGCGAGAACGTAGAGCTTGAGAGGTTTGGGGAGCCTGTGGTACCGGACTTTGAGATCCCATACCACACGGAAATCATGGAGTCTTTCACTGGGATCGATCTTGACAGCGCGAGAAAGGTCGCGGGAAACGGATTTTATTATCTCATGGGAGATATCGCGCGCCTTCATTCCGCTGTGATCGCATATGCGAGAGATTTCATGATAAACAGAGGATTCACATATTGTGTTCCTCCGTTTATGATCCGCAGCAATGTGGTGACAGGCGTCATGAGCTTCGCCGAAATGGATGCAA
>CALWFY010000156.1 GCA_944377775.1 uncultured Mediterraneibacter sp. | reverse complement strand
TTGTTTGGTAGCTTAATTTTACATCAAAAAGGAACAGGATTCCTTATATTTTGGCCATTTTTTGAAAGTTGTGGATAACAAAACGTAGCAGATTTGTCTTAGGGGGATAATTCTGCGGAAACTCAAGATTAATTATCTATTGTAATTTTAGTAAAAATTCGTTACAATATTACTGTCCGGCATAAAAGGGGTAAGTCTCCCGGTCTGGGAACTGTGGAGAAAAATTATGCATGACAGGATAGAAAAGAAAAAGACAGCGAAAGTTTTTACTGTGTCGGTTTTTCTGTCGGTCTTTCTGTTGTTTTCGGGGTGTGCCCAAAAGACGGATGAAGACAGCCTTGAAGAAACGGTGTTGTCCGACGGCGGTCAGTCTGAAGAAAGTATTTCGGAAAAGGAAGACGACGGACAGGAGAATGCTCAGGAAACCGTGTTTGTATATGTGTGCGGGGCAGTGAATATCCCCGGGGTTTATGAGCTGCAAAAAGACGCCCGTGTGTTTGAAGCAGTTGAACAGGCAGGCGGAATGACGGACGCAGCCTCTCCGGACGCAGTCAATCAGGCAAGGATTGTCTCTGATGGAGAGCAGATATATGTTCCGACAGTGGAGGAAGCGCAGCCCCAGAGTTTGGAGGGTGCGGCATCCTCGGGTGCGGACGTGAGTGGGAAAGTAAATATTAATACAGCCGGAAAAGAGGAACTCATGACGCTTACCGGAATCGGTGAGGCAAAGGCGCAGAGTATTATGGATTACCGTGAAGAGCACGGCAGATTTACTGCTATCGAGGATTTGATGCAGATTGAGGGAATCAAAGAGGGAGTATTTAATAAAATAAAAGAAGACATTATAATTTAGGACAGGAAGTCGGGAAAGAGGAGTATGAGTAAGAAGATATTGGTTGTAGATGATGAAAAGCTGATCGTGAAGGGAATCCGGTTCAGCCTTGAGCAGGAGGGCATGGAGGTGGACTGTGCCTATGACGGCGAGGAAGCACTGGAATGTGCCAAACGCTGCGAGTATGATTTGGTCCTTTTGGATGTGATGCTTCCGAAAATGGACGGGTTTGAAGTGTGTCAGCAGATTCGGGAATTTTCGGATATGCCTATCGTGATGCTGACGGCAAAGAGCGAGGACATGGACAAGATACTGGGGCTGGAGTACGGTGCGGATGACTATATCACGAAGCCGTTTAATATTCTTGAGGTAAAAGCAAGGATCAAGGCGATCATGCGCCGCACATCCAGACCGAAAGAACCGGCGGGAAGTCCGGTGCTCATAAAAGGAAATATGAAGATTGACTGTGAAAGCCGCAGAGTCTTTATCGGGGAGCGGGAGATCAATCTTACGGCCAAGGAGTTTGATGTTCTTGAACTTCTGGCCATGAACCCGAACAAAGTGTACAGCAGGGAGAACCTTTTAAACCTTGTATGGGGCTATGACTATCCGGGGGATGCGAGAACAGTCGATGTGCATATCCGGCGTCTCAGGGAAAAAATCGAGATGAACCCGAGCGAACCGAAATATGTACATACAAAGTGGGGAGTGGGTTATTATTTCCAGGGGTAAGCGTCAATTCAGATTCCGAGATAAAATCTTTAAAAATATGCGGTTCCGCTTTATTATGTTCGCCATGCTGGCAGGGATACTGCCATGCATGGCAGCGCTTTTTGGAATCGTAAAATTCTACGAGTCGCGTGCGGTAGAACTTCGAACCGCAGAAATCCAGAACCAGTGCACCATACTGTGCAATCAGCTGAATAATTACGGGTATCTTGCGGATACTTCATCTGAGGTGATCAATGCCAGTCTCACGCAGCTGACCAATATTTATAACGGGCGCGTCATGGTCATTGACCGGAACCTGAAAGTGGTCAAGGATACATACAGTCTGGATGAAAGTAAGACGGACGTGTCTGAAAATGTGGTCCGCTGTATGAGAGGTACACGAACAAACCATTATGATAAGGCTAATCATTATATTGAGGTGACTTCTCCCATTGTGGAGGCTGGCGGAGATAAGGTCATCGGCGTGATGCTGGCCAGTGTGTCCACGGACAGTATCGAGGCGACCATACAGGTTCTTTATACTTACGGCAGCGTGATTGCGGGCATTGTCATAATTCTTCTGGCTATGTTGAGCGTGTTCCTGGCGGACCGGATGGTTCGCCCGCTTCATAAGATCACGGAGGCTATTGAGAATGTGACAGAGGGGTACAGCGATGATGTGCTTCATGTAGATACCTTTACGGAGACAAGACAGTTAAGTGAAGCATTCAATAAGATGCTGGGGAGGCTTAAACTTCTGGATGAATCAAGGGAGGAATTTGTTTCCAATGTGTCCCATGAGCTTAAGACCCCCATGACTTCCATGAAAGTGCTTGCGGATTCTCTCCTTGAGCAGGAGAATGTTCCGGTTGAGATGTACCAGGAATTTATGAGGGATATTGCGAAAGAGATCGACCGGGAAAACCAGATTATTACGGACCTTCTCTCACTTGTGAAAATGGACAGGTCCGGGCAGACCATGAATATCCAGACAATCAATGTCAACGAGCTTTTGGAGCAGATTCTCAAGAGGTTAAAACCTATTGCAGAGATAAAGAAT
>CALWFY010000155.1 GCA_944377775.1 uncultured Mediterraneibacter sp. | reverse complement strand
TACGAGGGACAAAAAGAAAGAGACAGTCCGACAGAAAATTCGGTTCCTAAAAAAATCTGAATTCTCTGGGATTATCTCTTTCCTGCGTGTCAGGGGTTAAAATTCGGTATTAACCGACTTCCCCTTTTTGATGCAGGACATGATATATTCAGATCAGATATATTCGCACTTTTCAAAATAGTGCATCAGTATGTCTGCGCAGTTTTCAACGCCTAATTCGGAAGTGTCCAGGATCATGTGATAGTCGTTCACATCCCCCCAGGTTTTTCCAGTATGTTCATAGTAATAGGAAGCTCTTTCTTCGTCAGTTTTTTTCACCTTTTTCCTGGCCTCATCATAGGTGAGGCTGTCCTTGGCCATGATCCGCTGAATGCGGTCCTCACGGTCTGCGCACACAAAAATGTTCAGAACATTCATCCTGTCTTTCAGAATATCGGATGCGCATCTTCCAAGAATAATGCAGGGCGTCTCTGCCAGTTTGCGGATGGCTTCTGCCTCACTTTCGTACATGTGATCGTGAAGCTGCTCCTCAATGTACGCTTTATCATATACAGGAATATCGAGACGTTTGGAAAGTTCTTCTGCAATAATGCTTGCTCCGGTTCCGAAACGTCGGCTCATGGTGATAACTAATTTCATAAGAACTCCTCCTTCGTAGATATAAATGTAAGATACCTGTTATTATAACACTTCTTTGGCGATTTGTCTGCCAAGAGATTCAACTTCTTCTCTCTGGGAATTTTTGAGAGCAGACTTGATAGTGACGGAAATCTCCAGCAGGCACATATTTTTCATTTCCCCGACTTTGGCTGCCATCAGTTTGGAAGACTGGGGCGCCCAGGTGCCGTTTCCGAGTATGGCAACAGTGCGGTTCTGCAGTCCCAGCGCTTTCATGTCCTCCAGGTAGTTCTCCATGAGCGGGTAGATGCCGTTGTTGTAGGTGGGCGCAGCCAGAACAATGTGGCTGTACTTGAAGCTGTCGGAGATCAGCTCGGATACATGGGTTTTGGAGATATTGTGCATCCGGATATTTTTAACTCCTGCTTCCGCAAGAGACGCGGCAAGGATTTCAGCCATGTTCTCTGTATTTCCGTACATGGAAGCATAAGCGATCATAACGCCTTTTTCTTCTGGTTCGTATTTGCTCCAGATATTGTATTTTCCAATGATATAGTCAAGGTCTGTCCTCCAGATCGGACCATGGAGAGGGCAGAGGATATTGATGTCAAAGCCTGCGGCTTTTTTCAGGACATTCTGAACCTGCATTCCGTATTTTCCTACTATATTTGTGTAATAGCGGCGCGCCTCATCCAGCCAGTCTCTGTCAAAATCCATTTCATCGTTAAAAATATTTCCGTTCAGGGCTCCAAAAGTGCCGAAAGCATCGGCAGAGAAAAGGAGCTTGTCTGTCTCATCATAAGTCATCATCGCCTCAGGCCAGTGTACCATGGGAGCCATTACAAAGTGAAATGTATGTTTTCCGGAGGAGAATGTATCCCCCTCTTTTACCGTAAGGGTTCTGTCCTCAAGATTAAAATCAAAGAACTGGCTGATCATGGGAAAGGTTTTTGCATTTCCAATGATTTTCATATCCGGATAGCGCAGCGTCAGG
Organism: uncultured Mediterraneibacter sp.; assembly: GCA_944377775.1. Taxonomy (GTDB): domain Bacteria; phylum Bacillota; class Clostridia; order Lachnospirales; family Lachnospiraceae; genus Mediterraneibacter. Next base: position 6,980 of record CALWFY010000155.1, on the reverse strand, counting down.
TCTTCGACCATCGCGCAGTGGTCCGGCTCCATGTGGTTGACAACCAGATAGTCCAGCGTCCGTCCGTCAAGCACCGCTTTTATATTCTCAAGGAACTGGCGTCCCATGGCCTGATCTACAGCGTCAAAAAGAACTGTTTTTTCATCGAGGAGCAGATAAGAGTTGTAAGATACCCCTTTTGTGAGCGGGAAGATGTTCTCAAACAGCTCCAGCCTCCGGTCGTTTCCCCCGACCCAGTACAGGTCTTCTGTTACTTTTCTGAAACAATGCATCTTAGATTCCTCCTTATAAAATGGCCGTACAGCTTTATCAAATGCCATACAGACCGACTAAATTCTCAAGACCTTTTTTATTCTATCATAAACGGCAGATTTAGCAAGATATGTAATTCCCTTTTTGTGGGGAGACGGGAAGGTTGCTATATGACAGGAAATAGAGTATGATGGATGAAATATTATTTTAAGAAAGGCGGAATGAAAAATGTTATTTGTATGTTATCCAAAATGCAGCACATGAAAAAAAAAAAAAAAATGGCTTGATGAAAGAAATGCAGAGTATGAGATGCGGGATATTAAGACAGAAAATCCCACGGAAAAAGAACTCAAAGAATGGTGGGAAAAAAGCGGACTTCCGCTGAAGCGCTTTTTCAATACAAGCGGAATGCTGTATAAAGAGATGAAATTAAAAGACAGGCTTCCATCCATGAGTGAGGAGGAACAGATCGCGCTTCTTGCTTCGGACGGTATGCTGGTAAAACGTCCCATTCTCGTAGACAGTGACAGGGTGCTCGTAGGATTCAGGGAAAAAGAATGGGAAGAAAAATAAATTCAGCACTTTAAACCGGAAAAGCAATATGCTATAATAGTCCTAGTTCGCTATGCAGAGAAGAACAAAGCAGGCGTATTAAAGGAGGTATACACGATGATATGGGCGAAGGAAGAGACTCTGCCGAGAAGTGAGATTGAGGCCATCCAGCTTACAAGGCTGAAAAGTACGGTCAGATATATTTATGACAGAGTGAAACCTTACCGCGGGAAGATGGATGCGGTAGGAGTGAAGCCGGAAGACATAAAGACTCTGGATGATCTGAAAAGACTGCCGTTTACATACAAAGCGGATTTCAGGGATAATTATCCGGACGGACTGTTTGCGGTGGATAAAAAGGAGATTGTCCGTTATCATGCAAGTTCCGGGACTACTGGGAAACCGACGGTTGTAGGATATACAAGGAACGATCTGGATATGTGGCTTAACAATGTGGCAAGACTCGCCTGTATGGGCGGGGCCACGGCGGATGATGTGGCACAGATATCCTTTGGCTACGGCACGTTTACAGGAGCTCTGGGGCTTCACGGAGGGCTGGAAAAGATAGGGGCATCCGTGATCCCCATGTCATCGGGAAATACGAACAAGCAGATCATGTTTCTTCAGGATATGGGAGTCACCCTTCTGGTGGCGACCCCGTCCTATGCGCTGCATCTGGGCGAGGAAGTGAGAAACAGAGGACTGGATCCTGCAAAAGATATGAAACTCCGTATCGGTCTGTTCGGCGGAGAGGGCATGACTGAGGCCATGCGCGATGAGATGCACAGAGTCTGGGGAGAACAGTTTGTCTGTACGCAGAATTACGGCATGAGCGAGCTGTGCGGGCCGGGTGTGGCCGGAGAGTGCACGAAGCTGTGCGGGATGCACATTAATGAGGACTGGTTTATTCCCGAGATCATAGACCCGGAGACAGAAGAAGTACTTCCTCCCGGAGAAAAAGGGGAGCTGGTAGTGACCTGTCTTGGAAAAGAAGCACTGCCCCTTGTGAGATACCGGACAGGTGATCTGACAAGACTGATGTATGAACCATGTGAATGCGGACGCACCACATGCAGGATGGAGAACTTATCCGGCAGAGCAGATGACATGCTTGTTATCCGGGGCGTCAACGTATTTCCGACCCAGATCGAGGAAGTGCTCTTTAAAATTGAGGAGATCGGACCTCACTATGAGATTCTGGTGGAGAGAAAGAACCGTCTGGATGTTATGACAATTACCGTGGAACTGACAGATGACCGGCTTCTGGACAGCTACGGAAAACTGAGCGAGCTGGAAGGAAGAATACGGGCTGCTCTGAAATCTCAGTTGGGGCTTGCAACCCAGATACGTCTGGTAGGCCCGAATTCGCTGAAGCGGTTTGAGGGAAAAGCTAAGAGAGTGACAGATTTACGAAAGGATGGGCTGTAAAATGGGAGAAAAAGTGATCATGCTGGGCAATGAGGCGATCGCCCGCGGAGCATATGAAGCGGGAGTGAAAGTGTCTTCTGCGTATCCGGGAACACCCAGTACAGAGATCAGTGAATATCTTGTACAGTACAAAGATGATGTGTATGAGGAGTGGGCGCCTAATGAGAAAGTGGCCACAGAAGTTGCTGTGGGTGCAAGCCTGGCGGGGACGCGCGCCATGGCATGCATGAAGCATGTGGGGCTGAATGTGGCGGCAGACCCGCTGTATTCGGTTTCCTACATGGGCGTGAACGGCGGACTGGTTATTGTGGTTGCAGATGACCCGGGATTGTACAGTTCTCAGAATGAACAGGATACAAGGATGGTGGCGAGAGCTGCTCAGATTCCGGTGATCGAGCCATCGGACAGCGCGGAGGCAAAAGAGTTTTTTAAGACGGCATTTGAACTGAGCGAACAGTTCGACCGTCCGTTTATCTTCCGCACGACCACAAGACTGGCGCACTCTCAGGGACTTGTGGAGCTTATGGACCGTGTGGAGCCGGAAGATAAGCCCTATGAGAAGAATATCCCGAAAAATGTCATGATGCCGGGCAATGCAAAACTGCGCCACATCGAGATTGAGAAGCGCAATCTGGAGCTGGCGGAGGCTGCAAATACTCTTCCCATCAATGTGGTGGAGATGAATGACACGAAGATAGGCGTTATCACCAGCGGGATTCCCTACCAGTATGTAAAGGAAGCACTGCCTGAAGCGTCAGTGCTGAAGCTGGGCATGGTAAATCCTCTTCCGAGGAAACTGATTGAGGAGTTTGCATCAAAAGTGGACGCTTTATATATAGTAGAAGAACTGGACCCGGTGATTGAAGAACAGGTGAAATCCTGGGGGATCAAAGCTGTCGGAAAAGAGATATTCACTGTACAGGGAGAGTACAGTGCCAATATGCTGAGAAAGGCCATCCTGAAACAGGAAATTGATCTTAAAGAGCCGATGAAAGCTCCGGGGAGACCGCCTATCCTCTGTCCGGGATGCCCTCACAGAAGTGTGTTCCATGTGCTGAACAAGCTCAAGATGCATGCTGCCGGTGATATCGGATGCTACACGCTGGGGGCAGTGGCGCCTTTAAGTGTGATTGACACAACCATGTGTATGGGCTCCAGTATCTCGACTCTTCATGGCATGGAGAAGGCAAAAGGAAAAGATTACATAAAAAACTGGGTGGCAGTGATCGGTGACTCTACTTTTATGCACACAGGCATTAATTCCCTGATGAATAGGGTATACAACAACGCTACAGGCACTGTTATCATCATGGACAATTCCACCACGGGCATGACCGGCCATCAGGATCACGTGGCTACCGGGAAGACACTCCAGGGAGATCCTGCATATGCCATCAATATTCAGGCCCTTTGCCGTGCCATCGGCGTGAAGAATGTGTATGAGATCAATGCTTTTGATCTGTCGCTCCTTGAAAAGACAATCAGGGAGGAGACAGCCAGGGACGAGGTATCCGTTATTATTACCAAAACGCCCTGTGTGCTTCTGGATAAGAGAAAGAAACCTCTGTATGTCGCTCATGAAGATAAATGTAAGAAATGCGGCATGTGTATGAAGCCGGGATGTCCGGCAATGACGAAGAACCCGGACGGCACGATCCATATTGACGATACCATGTGTACAGGGTGCGGCCTGTGTAAAGATTTGTGTAAATTCGATGCCATTGAACTTGTTAGAGAGGGGGAATAGAGCATGGCTGTAAAGAATATTATGATCGTTGGCGTGGGCGGTCAGGGAACCCTTCTTACGAGCCGCATTTTAGGCGGTCTGACCATTTTGGGAGGTTATGACGTGAAACTGTCCGAAGTGCACGGCATGGCCCAGAGAGGCGGAAGTGTGGTCACATTCGTAAGATACGGTGACAAGGTGGCAGAACCGATCGTTGAGGAAGGGCAGGCGGATGTCATCATTGCATTTGAACGGCTGGAAGCACTGAGGTATGCACATTTCCTGAAAAAGGACGGCGTACTTATTGTCAACGACTGGAGGATTGACCCCATGCCTGTGGTGATCGGGGCAGCGCAGTATCCCGATCATATACTGGAAGATCTGGAGAAGGAATACAAAGTCTACAGAGTGAACGCCACGGAGGAGGCCAAGAAACTGAGAAATTCCAGAGTATTTAACCTTATCGTTCTGGGGATTGCGGCACAGCATATGGACTTTACAAAGGAACAGTGGTATGAAGTGATCGAGAAAACCGTGCCTTCTAAAACAATAGAGATCAACAAGAAAGCATTTGACGTGGGTTACAGTATTGTGCAGTAATCCGGGATAGAATGAACAACAGTTCACACAGAAAGGCGGTGATAGCAATGATCAGGCAGATATCAGTATTCGTGGAAAATCAGCCGGGCAGCATGATGAAAGTGACTTCTGTCCTCACTGAGGAGCATGTGAATATCCGGGCAATCTCAACTTTTGATACACCGGAGTTCGGCATTATGCGCCTTGTGGTCGATGATCCTGTCCATGCAAAGGACAGTCTGACCAGGAGAGGTTTTGTCACCCGGGTGAGCAGTGTGATCGGCGCGGAGCTTAAGGATGAGAAAGGCAATCTCAATCAGATGCTCAAGATTCTTGCAGACGGGCAGATCAATGTGAATTATATTTATTCTTTCGTGATCCGTGAAGGAAAAGCTCCGGTCATGGTATTTCATACGGATGATTTTGAGAGAGCTGAAAAAGTCCTCCGGGCTGCTGAGGTAAAGCTCGTGGGGGAAGAAGAATTATAAGGACAGCAAAGGAGAAAGAATAAATGGCAGCAGTATCATTAGAAAACTGGGTTGAACGGATCCGTGATCCGAAAATTGAATGTATGCGCAGGGACGAGATGGCGGACCTGCAGAGCAGACGTCTTGTGGATGTGGTTCACAGGGTGTATGACAATGTGGAATTTTACCGCAGGAAAATGCAGCAAAGAGGCGTGGAACCAGGGGATATCAAGTCCATCGAGGATATCGGGAAACTTCCTTTCACAACAAAGGAAGACCTTCGGGATAATTATCCGTTCGGGCTTCTTGCGATTCCCATGAAGGATGTAGCCAGGGTGCAGGGAACTTCCGGTACGACCGGAAAACTCACAATCGCACCTTATTCACAGAAAGATGTGGATGTGTGGGGTGAGTGTGTGGCAAGAGGTCTGACAATGGCGGGGCTGACGGACGAAGATATTATCCATGTTTGCTATGGCTACGGTCTGTTCACAGGAGGTCTGGGACTGGATTACGGCGCAAGATCGCTGGGCGCCACCGCTATTCCCATGTCAGCGGGCAACACGAAGCGCCAGATGATGTGCATGGAAGATCTGGGAGCGACCGCGTTTGCATGTACGCCTTCTTACGCTCTGTATCTTGCTGAATCCATTCAGGAGGCCGGGCTTGTGGATCACATGAAACTGAAGGCGGGCATCCACGGAGCAGAGCCGTGGACAGAGGAGATGCGCAAGAAGATTGAGAGTATTCTCAATATCAACTGTTTCGATATTTACGGGCTGTGCGAGATCACCGGTCCGGGCGTGGCACAGGACTGTATCCATAAAGAGGGGCTTCATGTGCATGCGGATTATTTTTATCCGGAAGTGTTAAATCCGGCAACGCATGAGAAATGTACGGACGGAGAAACAGGCGAACTTGTATTTACAACGCTGGCTAAAGAAGCCATGCCTCTGATACGCTATCGGACGAAAGACCTGACCAGCATTGATCACAGTACCTGTAAGTGCGGAAGAACCCTCCCGAGGATTTCCAAGTTCACAGGAAGGACGGACGATATGAAAGTCATCCGCGGAGTTAATGTATTCCCAACTCAGGTGGAGACAGCGCTGCTGTCCATGGGCGGAGTTGTGGCGCCGCATTACATGATGATCGTAGACAGAGAGGACAACATGGATGTCTTAACTGTCATGGTGGAAGTGGATGAGCGTGTATTTTCCGATGAGATTCGTAAGTTGGATGCACTGAGGAATAAGATCGGGGCAGTATTAAAGGCTGCTCTGGGTGTATCCGTGAGAGTGAAACTGGTAGAGCCCAAATCAATCCAGAGAAGCGAGGGCAAGGCAGTCCGTGTGATCGACAATCGGGATTTATAAAAGAGGGAGGTAAAAGATATGGGAATCACGATTCAACAGTTGTCAGTGTTTCTGGAAAACCGTGAGGGAAGGCTGGACGAGGTGCTCTCCGTGCTCGCGGGCAATGATGTGAATATTGTTGCTCTCAGCCTTGCGGATACAGCGGAATACGGGATGCTCCGCATGATCGTATCCGACCCGAATAAGGGAAAAGCAGTGCTCAAAGATAACGGGATTACAGCTATGCTCACTGACGTAATTGCGCTCAGAGTGCCTCACGAAACCGGTTCTTTAAGCCGCGCCATGCACCAGATTGTGGACGGGGACGTGAACATTGAGTATATGTACGCGTTTGCCAACGGGCAGGATGCGTCTGCGGTTTTAAAATGTGATGACCCAGCAAGAGTGGTGGACATTTTAAGAGGAAGCGGGTTTGATGTTTGGGAGGCCTCGGAAGCTTATGTTTCAAATATAAAGAATACGCTGTGACAGAGGAATTTTCTGACAGAATAAAAAATCACCGGACAAGTAAGAATACTGTCCGGTGATTTTTTTTAATCTCATTTCTCTGTATTGCTTTTTAATAATAAATCAAGTCTGTTTATATATTAAAAGGTACAT
>CALWFY010000154.1 GCA_944377775.1 uncultured Mediterraneibacter sp. | reverse complement strand
ATTTTTATCCGGGGAGGTGCAGAAGGTGATAAAAGTATTAAGTGTTCTTAAAGAATGCAATATCCGGAATGTCCTTTTCTATCTTACGGAAGGACTTCCGGAAAAGAAATACGAAACAATGTTAGTGAGATATTATTCGCTTTACTGTATGATCTCTGAGATTTGGATCCCTGACTGTATGAGGGACACAATCAGTACTGGTTTCAGGCAGACGGGTATAAAGTACGGGGACCCTGTATATAGCTTTTTCGGTATCAGTGAGAATCCCGGTACGGAGACATCATGCGAGAAATTGATTGAATGGGAAACATTTCTGAAGGGAAAGGGGGAGTTGCTGATCCTGGAGTGTGTAATGGATGCTGTTGATGAAGAACAGATGGCGGCGGAAATTTTCTGGCAGATAGAAAAAGTGTGTCCGAAAGATATTTCTGTAAAAACAAATGAAAAACTTTTCGATTCATTCAGAGAATACAGACACCTTGGAAAAAACAGGATGTCTGCGATAGCAAAGATAATGGAAAAATCGTTGAACTACGAATTAGATCCAAGGCTTGTACGAAACGAGATCCGGGAATACATGGAGAATAAATCCATTGTAGTAAAATGGGGCGATATTCTGGAAAACTGGGAAGAGCCTGTTCCGGAAAGAATAATGAAGCATTTGACAAAAGCAAATATGCTGGTCAGACAGGCTTTTTCCAGACAGACAGCGTCCGGATCCAGTGACAATGTATACAGTAAGTTTGCCCGGATGGATCCTGAAAATACACCGGATATATGCAGGTGCTATAGTGAAATAAAGGATATCTGTTCGTGTTACAGAGAAATCGGGCTTTCCGATTACCAGTATGTTACAGAAGAGCATATGAGAATAATAATTGAACATAATCCGTCAGCACCAAACATGCCGATCATATATATACGGGACAAATTTGGCGAAAAGACAGAATTTTCGGAATCTGAATTGGAGCTTGGCAGACTGTTGTGCATGGATATCTGCATGAAAGACGAGAAATATAAAGATCCGGATCTGATCCTGGCTCTGATCGCATTCTACAGGGAGTATCCGATCCGTGTAAAGCGGATCCAACGGGAGGCCCTGCTCTTAAAATTCACAGGAATCTTATCTATAAAAGCAAAAGAGAAAAAGATGTGATGATTGAGGTGGGTATGGATGAAAAAAACGGGGAGCGGTCAGATTAAGGGGAACGAGTTCAGCAGAACTGTGTTTTTCGCCGGTATGATAGGAACAGGGATCATTTTGTGGTTCCTGATGAAAAAGTTTATCCTTGGCTACTATTTCTGGCAGGATAAAATCCATGACGGCAGACTTTTTAATTATATTTACATAGCGGTAGGAGTCTTAAATGTATGGTTTGTTTCTGAACGATGCAGAAAGAGAAGCCTGTTACGGTTGATAACGGCAGGGATGACGCCTCTGGCAGCTGTTATGAGTCTGCGATGGTTTTTCCTGGGATTTATTACAGCAAAAATTTTGTTGTTCATTATGGCGGCTTACATTCTTTTCATGCTATTCCGGATGATCAAAGTTGTCCTGAAAAAGAAAAAGATCAGGATAATAGGAGAGGGGATGAATAATATATTCACTGTTCTGACGGCGGTATCCATGATCGGGATGACGGGGTATTGTCTTACCGGAATGGATCTGACTGCTGCTCCTTTAACGGGCTCGGTAACTTCTGTTGCTGTTTCTGATGACGGACGATCCTGGAATCTTAATAAGGATACTTTAAAACTCTGGAAAGAAAATATTTATACAAAGCTCTCTGATGAGGAGAAAAAGAGCCTTTTTCAAGATACGGTGGATCTGGAATGTTTATATTGGGGGATCGATCCTGTTAAGCTGGAAGTAGAAACATATAACTCGGAAACTATTATGGGGTATTATGTTGACAGGTATTATGTTATCAGCATCAGGAAAGAAATGTTTGATAAGCCCCGAGATGAAGTGATGAATACACTGCTGCACGAAACCCATCATGCGTATGTGCATAAAGCAGTGCAGAGTGTGGATTGGGACGACAGGGGAATTGAGAAAAATAAGGAACTTAGGGTCTATAAAGAACTGCAATTGTACAAACAGGGGATCGAAAATTATGTGTTGCCTGAGGAGGATCCTGATCTTTATTATAACAATCCGATTGAAGTGGCCGCCCGGGAATATGCGGAGGAATGGACCTGGAAATATATAGAGTATATCGATTCAATTTGAGATTATAGGATATTCTGAAGAGAAAGAGGGAGACAAATGAACTATTACATTAAATACATGATAAATGGGATAATGTGCATCACAGGTGCAATCCTTGCAGCTGTATTTCTGGTCAGTGACCGATGGATGAGGGATCCAAACGTTTATAGTAAGGAGCTGGGGCAGGTTGTCCATCGTTTTAATATAGGATTTCACTGGACTACACTGATAGGTATGGCGGGGGTGGTACTGCTTATTGTGGGAGCAGCCGGACTGTTGGAAATGGAAAGATATGTCCTAGGGATAACGGCACTTACAGTGACGGCCATAAATCTGTGCTCATGGAGCTTTTTTGTCTCTATGAGTGAAACATATTTTGAACTGGTGTTAGGAGTTGATCAGGAAATGGGCTTTATATATCATGTCCTGAAACTGCTGTCCGCAATACTTGCATTTATTCTTTTAGCTATCATGCTGACGAACAGGAAAAAGAATAATAATTTCCTGTTTTACCGTATTCTGGCTGGGGGTGTTCTGATATTATCGGCAGCGTGTCTGCTGCTTATTACGGTATGCAATCACTGGTATCTGTTTCAGTCAGTTCTGTCAGCAGTGATCGTTGTACTTCTGTTCGGAGGACGGATGCTCTACGGATATGTCAAGAAGAGAAAGACTGGGAGACAAGAAAATGGCAAATAAGTACTTGAGTGATCTGCATATTGGACATACACACATTATGAAGATGTCAAAAAGACGCTTACTATCTGTCACTATCCTATGATGGAGTGGAGTCAGAGCAGATATGCGAAATGGGATCCGACAGGACGTTCGTGGCTGATCCACGGGCATATCCATGATTCGACAACCTGTGCTGCATATCAGTATATTAAAGGCCATCTTCCGTGCGCGTTAAATGCTTGTTTCGAGATAAACGATCACCCTGTGACTCTGGAAGAGCTGATCGAAAACAACAGGAAATGGTATGGACGGTAAAAGAGGTGAGATTCTTATGATGTATGTAATGAGCGATATCCATGGCGACTATCCGTCATTTTATGATATGCTTGTTAAGATTAATTTCTCGGCAGTTGATAAGTTGTATATCCTTGGGGATTTAGTTGACAAGGGACCGGATAATCTTTGCCTGCTCGGGTTTGTACGTTCCATGTCTAATATCTGTATGATCAAAGGAAACCACGAGTATCTTTTTGAGAGATATCTGCGGGGAACTGTCAGTGCTGAACTGTGGGATGCATGTGGCGGCAATATGACTCGTAACGAGGCTGATAGACTTACAGAAGAGGAAAGAGCCGATATGCTTGAGTATCTAAAAAAACTGCCCGTTTATAAAATCGTCACAGCCGGAGACCGGGAATATTTTCTTACACATTCAGGCTACAATGCTGATTATGATATGTTTCGCACGGAAACCGGTATGATCGATATTAAAGAGTCTGTAGAACAGGCGGTTAAAGCAGATCAGGAAAGATATCTTTTTTCAAATGATATTCATTATATGCCGGCTGCTTTAAAGTTCAATAAACAGATAATTGTAGGACATTATCCTACGATTTTTATCCCGGGACATGAGAAGTATTCCATATTCTTTGGGAAAAAGTACTTTGATATTGATACAGGAAATGAGCGCAGAGACGAAGGGGGAAGGTTAGGATG
>CALWFY010000153.1 GCA_944377775.1 uncultured Mediterraneibacter sp. | reverse complement strand
TATCAGGTACAATTCCATACGCTACAGCAACTGTAGATATGAAAAATCAAGCTCCTGACTATTACGTTACATTACCGTCAAATATTATATTGGTTGACAGTGACGGAAACGTAAAAGAAGCCGGAACAGATAATGATATTTCCAGTCAATATGCAGGAGCGAAGGCACAGGTGTCATACAATACCACCAATACTGGAAATATACCACCTGACCAAATACCTGAGCTAACGGTTGAGATAGAAAACAATGTTAAAATGACGTCGACTGCTGGCACAGCTACAGACACTCACACAGTAGGTGTTTACTTTACAGACGGCTACCAGAACGTAACAGATGGCACACAGTCAGGCTATGTAAAATTAGGTACCCTCAGCACAATCAAAAATGAATCTGGAAATAGCAACAAAGGCCAACCAGGGCAGACGATGCCTGCAGGTACCACACTGCCGTTCTACTTGAATACCAAACAGGGTAATGATGAAGAAATATACACAGCACGAGTTACATTTTGGTTTGACATAATTAGCACAACACCATAAAAGAAAGCAGGCGGAGAAAAGATGAAAAAACTGAAAAAAATTATTTTAAGCGCATGTTTCTGTCTGCTGATCGCTTCAGCGGTCTCCGTGAAGGCGCAGGCAGCCAGTGTAGATCATTCAGTAAGTGTATCTTACACGAAACAAATGGATGACGGAACAGATAATATGACTGCCCTGCCAGCTGGTACGGTTAAGACGGGAGATGACAAATCTCCGACAATATATGCCTCCATGGTGATCATTTCTGCGGCAGTTCTGCTGCTGATCCTGATCGTCGACAGGGAGAAAAGAAAGAAAGAGGAGGCAGATTTTTAAGCAGTCAGAAAAGTAGTTCATAAAAGGACTGCACAGTAACCAGTTATTCTTGCGGGAATCCTTAACAGGAAACGCAGGAAAAGGCAGAAAAACTGCCTGCCGCATAAGCGGCGAAATACATATTCATTTATTTTTATAATTAGGAGGAAAAACAATGAAAAGAAAAATCACAACATTCGCAATGGTAGGAGCTATGGCAGTAGCAGCACTGGCGCCGGCAACAGCATTTGCAGCACCGGTAACATCTGATTCACAGGTTTACTACATGAAAGGCGCTGACACACCGGATGAGCAAGGAAGATATGTAATCAGCTTCCCGGCTAACATTGTATTCGCTGATGATGGAGCTTCCAGTTCAACACACGAAATTGAGTTAAAAGCTGTACCAGGTGTTACTCTGCCGACCAATCTTAGTGTGAAGATGGAAGTGTCTTCTAAGAACGGAATGAAACTGAAAGATGCAACGGCTGCTGACTCGACAGAGATTGGATATTCTATTATTTATACAGGGGGAGACGGTGTAACGCTGAATAATACTAATGGTACAGCAGGGACTAAAGTAGCACTTGGTAGCTTCACACAGGCAGAAGCGTGGTCAGGAACACCTGAGATGGAAACAACAAATGTTCCTAATGTTTCCAAAAACACAGAGTTTACGGATGTTCTCACATATACTGCAACACATGAGACACCGTAATCATCAAAAGTCTTTATGAGGCGGCTTATAGCCGCCTCTTAGCATATTGATCATCAGGAGACCAGGAAATGGAATATAGAACTGTAAAATTAAGTGAAGCGAAAGGCGCTTCAAACAAGAGAAGACAGTTTACTGACAAAAAAGGGCATATATGGATGTATCTGACCCGGAAAGAATATTTGGAGCTTCCTTCTCAGGAGCGTCGCATCTGCGCAGATATGCGGAAGAAAGACAGCGGCAGCGCAAACCTTCTCCTGCGGGACGGAAATACACGATGGGGACTTTATCAGTACAGACCCAGCAAGAAGTTCAGTGAAAAACTGGTTGGATACATCCCTGTGGTCCTAGTGGACAACACTGGAAACGCAGCAGGAAAGGCAAGCTGTATCCGCGTTCTTGAAAGATCTTTTCTGAAGGCTTACATCGTCCCCCTTTTACTTCTCCTTTTGCTTCTTGGAGGAATCCTTGGCGGACTTTGGTACTTGAGAGAAGATGAGATACCGGGGCTGGATGAAGCGGCTATTGCTTATCATGTAGAAGGGCTGAAAAACGAAAATCCAGAACAGATACTTATGCCGGGAATTACCGGGATAACCATGAGGGCGGGAAATACCCATATTGAACAAGTGCTCTATAATCCAGAGGGCAATCCCTGCTATTTCAAGTATCGGATTATTATGCAGGATACAGAGGAAGTTCTCTATGAGTCCGGGCTGATAGAGCCGGGAATGGCCGTTATGGAATTTGACTTGAACCGACCTCTGGATCCGGGCGTTTATAACGTGACTGTGCTGGCGGAGACTACTTCAGTGGAAGACGGCAAGTCAAAGATGAACCAGGGAGCCGCGAATACAACCATCACAGTTGAATAGGCCAGCAGTTGGATTAATAATGGAAGACAGACAAAACAAATGAAAAAATGGAGTGGAAAACAATGAGATTAACAGAAAGAACCGATACTTTATGTACGAAAAGTTTTCGCGATAAAGATAAGAATCTCTGGAAATATATTTCGGAAAAACAGGCCGAAGGCAAAAAAATCACGCCTCAGAATGTTGCGGGAGACGTGGGATATCGTTCAAAGAAATCTGCTGTGGGCATACTGACAGGCGAGGGCAGACAGAAAGGAAAGAAGCTTGAAATCCTTCCATTCCGGGCGAAACTTGGATACAGTCAGAAAGAGGCGGGATACATTCCATGTGAGGATGAAGACGGAGAACTGCGCTATGTAAGAGTGATTCGCAGATCAGTCCTGAAGATACTGATTCCCATTCTCCTTCTTCTTGTGCTTATCGCAGGAGGCGTCTTCTGGTATCTGTCGCAGCAAGGGATGCCGGATCTGGACGACTCGGCTATCGCTTATCAGATGCCGGATGGCATGAAGAACGAAGATCCGACTCAGATTATGATGCCTGGATTTGGAACCATTACTCTGGATGCAGGCACTACTACCGTCCATGCGGCTCTGGCTAACCCGGAGGGGAATCCGTGCTACTTTAAATATTTAATCAGCTTATCTGACACTGGAGAGCAGATTTACGAGAGCGGATGGATTGAACCAGGTATGGCAGTGACAGAGTGGGATATAGAAAAAGAACTGCCGGAAGGAGAATATCCGATTTATATTCTTGTGCAGACAGGAAATCTGGAGAACTACGAAGAAGCGATGAACCAGGGAGCTGCAAACGCTACGCTGGTGGTAAGGTAACATGAGAGCGGGAAGGAGACGCCTGCCGGTAAGTCTGGTCTGTATACTCTTTGCAGTCTGTCTTTTGTCAGGCTGCGTTTCCGGATCTGAAGCAGCCAATGTGACAGAGCAGGAAGCGGATCAGATTGCCGTAGGTGATGTGGAACTTGAAGTTGAGCAGATCGAATACGGGGCTCAGGTAGAGCCGCCGGAACCCATAGGATACTATAATTACTATCCGGAGCGGGAGGGATGCCACTACCTGATAGTTTCCGGAACTGCCAGAAATCTCGGAGATACAGATTTTGATCCGGAGAGCTGTTATGTAGAGGTTGCGGCAGACGGTAATGTGAGAGAAGGGAAGATCGAATTTACGACTGGAAGATTCGCTGAGTTTACAGACATGCTGTCGGTGCACAAAGAAGGAGTTACATGGAAGTTTTATCTTTTTGCCCTCATGAAGGAGGATGAAGAAGCAGATACCATCAGTATTTTCTACAATGATGATTTCAGCTCCCCCGGCGAAGACGAACCGTGGGATCAGGAGATACGCATCTCCCTTTAAGTATACGCAGTAAAAACTGCCCGCTCCATCTGTTCGGAGCGGGCAGTTTTTCATTCGTTCTTATTTTTTGTACATCTGCCGGATGCACGTTCCGGCCTTGTCTCACTCTAAGATCCAGAACATCTCTAGCCTCTGAGCTTCTTGAACGCCAGTGCGGCCGCAAGTAATGAGATCAAAAGTACGATTATGGCCAGACCGGCTGAAGCGCTGTCCCCTGTAGAGACCGCCTTGTTCGCATCTGAACCGCCTGCGCTTCCCGATCCACCTGAGCCGCCTGAGCCTCCTGTGCCGCCTGTGCCTCCTGCGCTTCCTGAGCCTCCTGTGCCGCCTGTGCTGCCTGAGCCTCCTGAACCGCCTGAGCCTCCTGCGCCGCCTCCTGACGCTACCGGAACAAGCTGTCCGATCGCCTGGTTCAGCGCTTCAGACGCCGCATCTACTGCCTGCTGTGATGCATTCGGATCATTCATCACCTGTCTGGCAGCAGCAAGAGCGTCTGCTACCTTCTGATAACTCTCCTGTGTGTAATCAGCAGAATTCAAAGCCTCTGCATTCTGAATAGCTGCGCTGAGAGTATCTTTGTTTACTGCCGGAGGCGCTGTCGACTCAAATGCCGCGCTGACTACAACGCTTTGTGAAGGCATGGCAAATGTGTAACCTTCGTCTGCCCCGCTCACTTCAACCGGAGCGCCATCTGCCGCCAGTACGGAAACAGAATCTGCTGCCAGCTGATATCCGCTGAAAGCCTCAGGTGTAAGAGTTACAACCGTACCTTCTGCAGCGGAAAAGGCATTCGGAGCCAGCGTTCCGCCCGCCATATCTGGGGAAACCTGAATATCGTACATAGATGCAGTAAATGTAACGGAAATCGATGTATCTGACTGTACATTTGTAACTACAAGCCGCCCGTCAGCCGGTATCGGAACAGAGACATTATTTACGAGAATCTGTCCAATCTGGTATCCTTC
Organism: uncultured Mediterraneibacter sp.; assembly: GCA_944377775.1. Taxonomy (GTDB): domain Bacteria; phylum Bacillota; class Clostridia; order Lachnospirales; family Lachnospiraceae; genus Mediterraneibacter. Next base: position 5,281 of record CALWFY010000153.1, on the reverse strand, counting down.
ATTCGGTGTGATCTGTGCGACAATGTTTCCTCCTGCCGGAATTTTATCCCCTGTCACCAGGCTGATCTGCCCGTTTTCGCCGGCGGAAGCCGAAACAGGATAGGAGTTGAACGACGTATCCCCTTCCTTAAAGAACTTGTTTACAACCGCATAGTCAATTCGGCTGTATCCTCCTGTAACTGTAACTTCAAGTGTATGTTCTGCATTTTCCTGAGCATCAGGAACATCGACCTGCCACATTCCGGCAGAAATTTTTCCGTTTGTTCCAAGGTTTGCTGTTTCCAGCTTTATAACGCTGTCGGTCACATCTGTTCCGTCAAGAGTAAACGTCAGATCGCCGTAAACTTTATCAGCAGCCGCGTCTCCCATAGGAGTTACACCGCCGTAGAGCGTCACCCCTGTACCGTAGAAGTTCAGCGTATAAGAAGCGTTATCTGCCTTTGTGCGGGTAAAGCCAAGATTCTGGTACTGAGCGTTCTGCACATGCTCTACCCACTTGCTATCCTCGTCAGCATCCACTCCGAAACCACTGTTGTTGGTACCCATTTCTTTGCTCACAACCTCAGTCCCGTATGTAAAATAATTCTCTCCCTGGTTATCTGTTGTGCGCTGGTCCACATATTCCTGCACAGCCTTGCTGCCTTGGCTGTTTGCAGTGATCAGAGCGTCTCCAACAGTGCCTTTGTACTTAACATTGGCACCGTCGATTCCCGCCTGATTTACGTTTACTTTCTGTATTTTCAGAACATAAACTTCATTATTTTCACTCAAATCATTAAAAGCAAGGATTTTCTGACCTTTTGTTCCGGTCTTCCAGTCCTGAACTACTGTAGTTCCGTCTTCCCGGAATACGGCCGCTTTAATATTCGCAGCCTGGTCGCCGCGAAGCAGCAGCTCTACTCCTGTGCCGTAGAACTTAAAGGTGGCCTCTGCATCGGCCCAGTTGGAGAAATGTCCGTCATTCTCCAGAGGATAAGACCCTGACATAGCGGAACCATTGCTCTCTGTCTCACGGTAGGACCACAGCTTATCATAATTGAATCGGAACAGCCCGTCTCCCATGGTATTGTCATTGACTGTCACTGTCTTTTCTGCCTGTTCACTGTCAGCATCATGCACAGTCAGATCTACGCTGTAAAGAGCCGGAAGTCCACTGGAGCTGGTAACCGTGACACGGATTCCCTTAGCATTGACCGGACTGGCAGCCGCCACGTCTTTGACTGCTCCGATCGTTGTCCCTTCTCCAAGGAGCTTCCATGTGCCGTTCTCATCCATATATTCAACACGGTAAGATTCGACAGCATCACCTTTTTCCAGGATCGTTACTTTTTCCAGGCTGACTGTGTCAAACATATTCTGGACAGTGTATGTGTGATCTGCTGATTCACCTGCCGGCTGCCAGTATGTTTCTTTCGAAACATCAAATGCAAACGCAGCATCTTTTCCTTCGCCTGCGGAGCTGGCCTCTGCAGAAGAGTTTGTATTCCAGAAATAGAGATTTGCCTCTCCTCCGCCCAGAGTAACGGTAAAGCTGTTATTATTCAGAGTCACTGGTTTGATGACAGCGCTTCCGTTTTCGTCCACGTCATCCTTGTCTACAAGATATAATGTATTGGCTGCTGCAAATTCCGGGTCAACGGTGACGGTAATCTGCTGCTGTGTATTAATTTCGGATCCGGCTTCTCTTTCCGGAATGTTAAACACATTATATTTTTCATCCTTACCTGCTACGAGGCCGTTCATAAGCATGAACGCTTTTGGCGCGGTTGCGCCTTTAAAGTATTCTTTAATCTCCGTCTCATACAGTCCGGGCAGAGTGTTGAAATATCCAAGAGCCACATCTCCTGTCAGGCCATCGTGGGCCTCTGACAGACTGGTTACATCCAGGCCTGCAATACCAAACTCTTTATTTTTCTCAGCGCTTTCAGGAGCATCGAAATTGCTCATACGGAAACCGTCTGTTGAAACGTTTGCATCATTTGTATTGCCCATCTCTCCGACTTTGAACATAACCCAGTCGTTATTCAGGCGTGTGAGCTGATCGTCAACAGCGTGAACGCGGTCAATGATTTCGCCCCACTCCAGAAAACCTCTTGTGGGAGTTCCGTCCTCATCAAAGAGATACGCTCTGTCAAACTGATACTCCATTCTGAAGAAGTTCAGCCATTTCGCCCCTGATAACAGGGAGGTATTAACGATCAGATTTTTATTGGACTCAGATTTATTGAATGCAAAAGCATCCAGATACTGGCCGAACATGATCGGTTTCGCTCCTGTGCCGTCAACACCGCCGTATGCAAGCTCTCTGTATGTTTCCCATGTGGGCAGCTTCAAAAGTCTGCGGACAGCGTTTTTCTGCTGCTGCGGATTTGACAGGTCGAAGCTTGACGGATTTGCATAACCGCCTGCTCCGTAATAGTCATCCCAGCACAGCATGTCCGGCTGGGCAACGCGCAAGTATTCGATCATACTATTTTTATTCCACTGATTCGGGAATTGATTTGTATGGAGAATCACTCCCGGGTAGTGCTGTCTCGTCCAGTCAAACCATTTTCCATATGCCTGCGCCTCTGCCGAGCTGTAGCCTCCTTCATCTCCGAAACAGAAGCTGATGGCGTTGCCGATGTACGGCTTCATAGAAGCGGGGATAAAGTCGCGGGGTTCTCCCGCAGACGCCATAGTGTTGCCTCCAAAAGGAGCTTTTGCAATTCCCCAGAGTGCGTCCGGGTTATAAAGCATGTAATCCGGGTTTTCAAAATCCGGATCATAGAACAGAGGTCCGTCGTATCCAAACTTCTCCGACTCTGCTGCAGTCGGAATTCCGCGCCCGTAGCCGCTGCTCGGAGTCCATCCGGAAATGGTCAGTCCCCGCTCAACGACTGTAGCCTGTCCGCTTGCGAGATACTGATGCCTGTCCTCATGCTGATGCGCCACACTGCCTCCTTCCGGAGCCGGCTGACGCTCAGGCGTTTCTCCAGCGTCATAAAATACCATAAACTGATAGATGCGCAGATCCTTTATATTCGCAGGATTCTGCTCATCTTGCTGATAATTTACTACGTCAAACCGAATATAGCGGGCATCATAAGAGACGCCAAATTCATACCGGGTTACGTTCTGATGAAACTGAGTCCCTGTATTCAGGTTTCCTTTTGTAATCGGAGTCTCCCAATTCTTTCCGTCCGTACTCACGGAAATTCTTGCACGGTTCCGGGCAAGATTCAGATTGGACGGGCCAAAGACTGCTCTGATACGGCTGACACTGTATACATCTCCGAGATCAATCGTGAAGACGCCATGCTCGCCATCGTTATCGTTCGGAAGAGTTGTTCCTGGCTCTGCATTGGGAAGATTATCCTTAGACACAGTCCAGTAACTCTCTTTAGTGTCCACATAAGTGTTTACCTGACTTGTTGCAGGCAGTGTAACTTCATAATCCTTTTTGAGAATTTCCGTCAGTTTTTCTGTATCCCCAAAATCGCTTTGAACTGTCATCGCATTCATGATCGTCTCGTTCTCCGCGATAGGACGGCGTCCGCGGTAATCTGTATCCACCTTTTCAACATGCACCGTATAAGTGCTTGTACTGCCTCCGTCCGTTACAGACACTTTGATATCATGTGTACCCTTGTTGGCCACGTTCATGGAGACATATCCGTTCTCATTGAGCGGCTCGCCATTTACCGTAACAGCAGCCGTGTCTGACTCAGCGAAAGGATAGATCTGTATCTCATCCACCGAACGATATGCAGTTCCGTTATACTCCATAATTTCAGGAGCAAACCCGATATCGTTTGTCTCCACACCATCGGGGATCTGACCCACAGGCGTAAATTCATATACCTTATCAATAATAAGGTTACTTAACTGCGCCGCCCCTTCTGCAGCTTTCACAACACTCTGCGCCGGAATAAACGGTGACAAAACAGAACAGAGCATTGCCAAAGCCAAGAGCAGACCCATAAGAGTTCGGCGCTTCGCCTTTTTCCCCCATGGCGAAAAAGCTGTTATTTTTCCCATAGTTCCTCCTCCTTAGTTTTTGCTACTACAAATAATATTTCCACTCTAATTATACTAAAGATAAACAGAATCCTAATTATGACTATTTTTATATAAAGTAGAAATATTTCGCTTTTTCCACTTTTTTCGCAAAAAATGATCCATCAGCAGAAAAACACCGGACGGTCTGCCTGATACAAAATGTTATGAATCAGGCAGACCGTCCGGCTGGCCTATAATTCCTTTTTCCTACAGTTTAGCATCCTAAATGATCATTCGCAGTAGGGCCAGAGCAGCCAGGTGTACCGGATAATACACATAGAAGAACCACTTCCCAAACTTCCCGGATCCAGGTGATTTCTCTCTATTATACAAGAACAGAATCACCGTCCCCGAAGCAAGGATTCCCACGCTTGTCCCCAGCGCGCGTGGAAAGGCATAGCCCAGCGCCTCCCGGCCGATGTACTGGTAAGCATACATGTAAAACGTATAAAAGTTGCGCCCGCAGAATAGGAGCAGCGCCGCTCCATAGGCAAGAGCTGTCTTCTTTCTGTTTTCCCCGCTCCAGGCGAACAACAGGGTAAAGACCGGAGCAGTAAGCCCCCAGTCCGAATACCATGTGCAGAGAATCAGAACGGTGATTGCCAGCGCTTTCATGGCCGGCTGGCGGACGTACTCTTTCACCGCCAGAATCAGGAAGCAGATAAACAGAGTGAACATCATGTTCAGTGCCAGCCTCTCCAGAGCGATCTGGTAAGGGATCTGGGAAATCAGAGCAAACACAAACAGACGCTGGGCGTATTTCTTTTTCGAGTGTGTGTGCTGATACCCCTCCACAAGAAAATAACACATTGTCACTGCGGTAAAATATCCAACATCCAGCATGACCTCCCGAAGCAGCGGGTTCAGCTCTGTGACCACATTGGCTATGTGATTCAGTGTCATCGTTATGACAGCGATATATTTGATCATGGTCCGGCTCATCTTCTATTCTCCTTTTGCTTCCCATCTTTCGTGTGGTCTGCTGCAAGTTCCCAGGGTCAGCCGGATGTGTCAGAGAAGACTTCCAAAGAGTAATCCCACGGTTCCCCATTTTCTTTTCCCGCTAACCCCTGATTATAATACAGAGTAACCCGCTCCGGGTCCGGATCGGTATCCTTTACCATACTGATGATATACAAAACCGCCTCCTCTCCCGCAGTCTCGGCATCTCCATCCATAAAGGTGCTGCCGGCGCTGTTTTGCAGCACTACTTTCGCCTCATACTCTCCGGCCTCTCCCC
>CALWFY010000152.1 GCA_944377775.1 uncultured Mediterraneibacter sp. | reverse complement strand
CGTTCTTCCGCTTCTTGAGAAAATCCATGACCGTTTCTGTCGGAATCGTGTCAGACGGTTCTATATGCGTCACCAAAGATGCATTGTGACAAAACGGACACCGGAAATTACATCCCGCAAGAAATACCGTACAAGCCACCTGACCCGGGAAATCCAGAAGCGTAACTTTTTGCAGTCCCTGAATATTCATGAACATCTCCCACCTTTTAAAGACATTTCTCTACATACTGCGTGAGACTTCTGCGCACGCTCTCATGGCCTCCATCACTGCACTTCGCAGGCCTTTTTCCTCCAGCACTCTGACCGCCTGAATGGTTGTCCCGGCCGGCGAGCAGACCATGTCTTTTAATTCTCCCGGATGCTTTCCTGTCTCCATCACCATTTTCGCACTGCCGTAGACTGCCTGCGCAGCAAACTGATATGCCTGTGTTCTCGGCATTCCCTCTGCTACAGCCGCGTCCGCCATGGCCTCAATGAACATGAATACATACGCAGGAGCGCTCCCGCTCACTGCCACAACAGCATCGATCAGATGTTCCGGCACAATCTCCACTTTCCCGAAAGAGCTTAGAATCTTAAGTGCATACGCCTTTTCTTCTTCTGTCACATTTGCATTTGTGCAGGCGGCCGTCATCCCCTCCCCGACCAGGGCCGGCGTATTCGGCATAGTGCGGATGATCTTCACCGGTTTTTTGAACTGTTCTTCCAGCCATGCAAGCGTTTTCCCGGGTGCAATCGTGATAATCAGCTGATCCTGGCGGATACATTCACGAATATCAGCAATCGTTTCCTCATAATACTGCGGTTTCACAGAGAGAACGAGCACTTCAGACTCAGCTGCTGCCTTTCGGTTATTATCTGTCACCTCTATACCGTAAGTCTCCTTCGTCCTGCGTCTTCCCTCCTCGGAAATGTCCGCGCCAATGATTTCCCCCGGCTGAAAGATTTTATTCTTGATGATGCCTCCCATGATGGCTCCCGCCATGTTTCCTGTTCCGATAAATCCCAGTTTCATATGATATGTCCTCCTTATTATTAAACTTTCATTCAGTTCACATTTTCACTGTAAAACCATGTTCATCCTCCAGCGGAATCTCTTTTGTATCCATCCACTCAATGGAGATAAAATGCCCGCCGTTTAATCCCACCAGCAGTTTGTTGATAAGAGCTTCCCGGCCCTGTATCTCCAGGGTCACTGTGCCGTCATATTCATTTCTCACCCATCCGGTCAGTTCCAGTGACTGTGCCAGATATTTTGCCGTATAACGAAATCCCACACCCTGGACCCGGCCATGGAATACGACATGTTTTCTCACTTCTGCCATAAGCAGTCCTCCGTCACCTTTTTCCTTGGATCTGATGATCCTGCATACGATTATTCTATCACATTTTTGCCAGGGGTTCACTAAGAATAATTATTGTATCTTCCTCTTTGCCGTGCTATAATCAATACAGACATTCGTTCTGACTGCAAAGGCTGCTTTTTCAACCTGAGCAAAAAGGCGCAGATATAGGACAAAGCAGAGGGTGTGCCCTCTTTCTTTTGATACCCATGCGCCTTCTGGCGCTTTTTTTGTTGTATCCGGTTTCTCTGCAGGCAGATCACATGGAGGACTGTCAATGGAAAACAGAATCGCACTTATTGGAATCATCCTGGAATCTCGGGATTCCGTAGATGATTTAAACCATCTGCTGAGCCAGTACGGGGAATATGTAATCGGCAGAATGGGCATTCCTTACCGTGAAAAAGGCATCCACGTCATCAGCGTGGCTCTGGATGCGCCGAATAACGTCATCAGTGCACTCTCGGGCAAACTGGGAATGCTGCCCGGTATCAGCACAAAGACGATCTATGGTAAAAACATATGAGCACAAACAGCACTATCCGGCTGATCGACAAACTGGAACAGACCCGCTCCCTTACCCGTGAGGAGTGGACAGACCTCATCCGCAGCAGGACACCTGAAACAGCAGAATATCTCTTTAAACGGGCGGAAGAAATCCGTATCCGACACTATGCCCGTGATGTCTACATCCGCGGACTGATCGAGTTCACCAACTACTGCAGAAACGACTGCTTCTACTGCGGCATCCGGAAAAGCAATGCCAGGGCAGAACGATACCGGCTGACAAAAGAACAGATTCTCTCCTGCTGCGCCCACGGCCGGGAACTGGGCTTTCGCACTTTCGTACTCCAGGGCGGGGAGGACGGCTGGTATACGGATGAACGTCTCTCAGACATTGTCTCATCTATACGCTCCGCTTTCCCCGACTGCGCCATCACACTCTCTGTGGGTGAGCGTTCCCGCGAAAGCTATCAGAAACTGTATGATGCAGGCGCTGACCGCTATCTTCTGCGGCACGAAACTTATGACGGTCTCCACTACAGGAGACTCCACCCTGCACCTTTAAGCGCAGAACACCGCCAGAAATGTCTGTGGAATTTAAAAGAAATCGGCTATCAGACAGGGACCGGATTCATGGTCGGCTCGCCTTTCCAGACAGCGGAAAATCTTGCGGACGATATGATTTTCCTGAAATCTTTGGATCCCCAGATGGTGGGAATCGGCCCATTCATCCCCCACCATGACACGCCCTTTGCCGCAGAAGAAGCCGGTACAATGGAACTGACACTCTTCATGCTGGGGCTGATACGGCTCCTGCTGCCGAACGTCCTTCTTCCCTCCACCACCGCGCTGGGCACCATCGCCCCGGACGGCAGGGAGAGAGGAATACTTGCCGGAGCCAATGTAGTAATGCCGAACCTTTCTCCACAGGAGGTCCGAGAAAAATACCTGCTGTATGACAATAAAATCTGTACCGGAAGCGAGGCCGCGGAAAGTCTCAATGACCTAAAGAAAAGAATGGAATCCATCGGATACCAGGTTACCGTCTCCCGGGGCGACTCGCTGAACATAAACTAACAATCAAAGGAGGAACTTTCATCATGTACGACGTAAATTCAAAATGTGCCGACGATTTTATCAACCACGAAGAAATCCTTGAAACACTTGCCTACGCGGATGAGAACAAAGAAAATGTGGCGCTTATCGACGCTATCATCGAAAAGGCAAAGAAGCGCAAAGGTCTTTCCCACAGGGAAGCATCCGTTCTTCTCGCCTGTCCTATTGAGGAGAAAAATCAGGAAATCTATAAACTCGCCGAACAAATCAAAAAAGATTTCTACGGCAACCGCATCGTTATGTTCGCGCCTCTCTATCTTTCCAACTACTGCGTCAACGGCTGCACATACTGTCCATACCATGCCAAAAACAAACATATCCCCCGCAAACAGCTCTCTCAGGAAGACATCCGCAGAGAGGTAATTGCCCTCCAGGATATGGGACACAAGCGCCTTGCCCTTGAGGCCGGAGAGGACCCGGTGCGCAACACGATGGACTACTATCTCAAATCCATAGAGACGATCTACAGCATCAAACATAAAAACGGCGCCATCCGCCGTGTCAACATCAATATGGCGGCAACGACTGTTGACAATTACCGGCTCTTAAAGGAGGCAGGCATCGGAACCTACATCCTCTTCCAGGAAACTTATCACAAGGAAAGTTATCTTGAGCTCCATCCCACAGGTCCGAAACATGACTATAATTACCACACAGAGGCAATGGATCGTGCGATGGAAGGCGGAATTGACGATGTGGGCCTGGGCGTCCTTTTCGGGCTGGACAAATACCGCTACGAATTTGCAGGGCTGCTCATGCACGCAGAACACCTGGAGGCAGCATTCGGCGTGGGACCGCACACGATCAGCGTACCCAGGCTCAAACATGCGGATGATATTAATCCGGATGATTTTAACAACGGCATTGACGATGACACCTTTGCCAAGATCGTGGCGTGCATTCGCATTGCCGTACCTTACACAGGCATGATCATTTCCACCAGGGAAAATCAGAAAACAAGAGAGCGCGTCCTTCACCTGGGTATCTCCCAGATCAGCGGAGGCTCAAGGACAAGTGTGGGAGGCTACTGTGAACCTGAGCCGGATGATGCAAAATCCGAGCAGTTTGATGTAAGCGATACCCGCACACTGGACGAGGTGGTGCGCTGGCTTATGGAGATGGAATATATCCCCAGTTTCTGTACCGCATGTTACCGGGAAGGCCGCACCGGAGACCGTTTCATGTCCCTGTGCAAGAGCGGCCAGATTCAGAACTGCTGCCATCCTAACGCACTCATGACGCTCAAGGAATACCTGATGGATTACGCTTCCCTTGAGACAAAGGCTATCGGGGATAAACTGATCGAGAAAGAAGTGCTCAACGTACCCAATGAAAAAGCACGGGCAGTCGTACTGGAAAACTTAAGGCTGATTGAGCACGATAACAGAAGGGATTTCCGCTTCTGACAAAAAAGATGCTCTAAATACAACTTTATGACATAGATTAAGATACGTTACCGGAAGCTGTATCATATCGCAAAACCGTTCCGCTTTACTTCAAAGATTTGGGAGTGTGTAACGTCAGATACAGATGTTCGTCCAAAGGGACTCCATCTGTATCTGCCTAACATCCTCCGCAAATGCTTTTCAGAACGCTCACACTTAATGTTTTGCTTATATGATACAGCTTCCGGTAACTTATTTACTCAAGTCAGAAAACCTGCATTTCGCAGCCTGTGATAAAAGTCCCCTGTCGGAAGTCCCTACCGCTTTGAAAGGCCCACACAAATATATCTTTCTTTTACTGGCCGACAGTTGAAAGCATAATTGAAATTTCCGATTCTCTAAACCAAGATATCCGCAGAACTGTGCTGCGTGAGCGGCTCGTAGAGCGCAGCGGCCCGAAGCCGCGATGCAGTCACAGTTCTGCGGATATCGTATGTTGTTATAGAAACTAAAATTTCAAATACTCTCAGCTGTCCGTATAAGAAAGATGTATTTTAACTCTTTTTGATGAATGTGGTGCCGCACTTCGGGCAGCGCACCTCAATCTTCCCTTTCCCTCTTGGAATACGAATTTTCTGCTTACACGACGGGCATGTATAAATATGATAAATCCTGCGCTGCTTCCATATGTTCTTCTGATTCTGGAAAAAGCTGCGGATTTTGTATGTCTTTGAGAGATAGGCCTGATTCTCTGAATACCGCTTCGGAATATTTCTGGAAAACACCCGGAAATAGCAGTAGATCACCAATATCCATCCCAGTATGTAGAAAATCACATTTGCAATACTGTCCCAGAAAAACGAGGACGCAACCACCGCGATCAGCCCCACTATGAGCAGAAATTTTGAAAACTGGTCGATGCCGTATCTGCCCTGCATAAAACGTATTAATTTTTCTTTCATTATCTATCACCTTTTCCGACTTAAAATATGGAATATATTGTCCTCTGTTTTTCAGGGAAAGTCAATAAAATTTCGATTAAATATTCAGTATATTATTACAAATTCCGTCAGAGATCAAGTACACGATCCGGGAGTCATTCATCATTACATACCTGCTGCCCTCCCCGTCTTGATTTCCGATATAAAGGGTCAGCACTTTCTCTTCTTCATCCTCACTGTCATAAACTGTTGTTTGGCCATTCTGGGTAATTACTTCCTTCACAAGGTTTCCGCTGCCGATGCTGGGATAATCATCAAACTGCGCCATATCATCCAGGGAATAAGTCAGAGACTCAATCACAGTGCCGTCCACCGTGTACACTTTTCCTGTATCCCCCACGGTCATATAGTAGTACTCCCCGGTCATGTTTCCGAAATACAGTTGTGTAATATTTCCCTCTGTGTCCGTGTACTCCACTGTGTAAACCGGTTCTTCCAGACCATAATCTTCCATGGAATCTCCGTTTTCCAGCTCACGGTCCGCCTGAATATTCCCTACAGCCGACGCCATATCTTCCGGATAACTCTGTGCCAGCGGAAAATCTTTATCCGCCGCATAATACCACTGGTCATCCTCTTTTACAAACTCCATCTCACCGTTTCCCACGTCATATTTCAGCGAGACAATCTCTTCTCCGGATGTATCCGTGACATGGATTTCCGATTTTTGCTGTTCCTTCTGTTCTTTCTCTTCCTGGCTTTTATTCCATGACTGCAGGCCAAAGTAAACTGCCAGCAGTATAATAAGAATCCCGATCAGGATAAAAAGTCCTCTGTTTTTCTTCATCACGCTTTTCTCCTCCTGAACCATACTGTAAATCCGCCAATCAGTATCACTGCCGGAATACCGAAGATCATCAGGAAACTGAACATTCCCGCATGCTGAACCGTATTATATTCTACTCCTAAGCTCTTTGCCTCAATGGACAGATTCTGCACTCCGTCAAAATTGGCTGTCACAGCATTCATAAAAAGCTGGGTGTTTTCAAGCTGAGGGAAGGTATCCGTGATTCCCTGGTCGATCAGGCTGCCTGCCGATATCACTGTCAGACGGCTCTTGGGAACGTCCTCACTGTCTGTGCTTTCTTCTGCATCAGTATCTGCTTCTTCGCCGCTGCTGATGGTTTCTGCAGCCACTGCGCCCAGCACATAAGAACCCTGCTCCTGCGTTTCTTCAGTCACAGCATAGGACTCATCGGAGGAACTCATAAACTCTGTCGTGGATATGGTATCTCTCTCCGGATCAGCAAGATTCAACCCCTGGGTATTTGTCAACAATACCATCTGAGAGGATATGCCGGTTGAGAGTTCTTCTGTCAGGGAAAGTTCCGGGAACAGATAATACGGATTCCCCTTATAAGACCTTGCAGGATCCGCAATGTATCCTTCCGCCGCCTCCATGCCATAGGTCCTCAGCAGGCCTTCCAGATTCGCAAGTTCCGTCAGGCTGGTGTCTCCCAGCAGGATCATGGCCTTTCCGCCATTTCCCAGATAATCGGTCAGCATCTGCACTTCATCTTCAGACAGGTCTGTAGCAGGAGCATACATTAAGAGCAGATCACAGTCATCCGGTATGGAGTCAGTCATGAGAAGATTTACTTCCGTGAGTGTATAACTGTTTTTCTCCATCAGGTCCGTGATCGTGGACGACAGGGTACTCTCCCCATGGCCTGCTGTCTGATAGATTTTTCTCTCCACATCGTTCGTCACATAATTGACCGCGCCGGTCAGCTGGCCCTCACCGTCAAATTCCGTGTAAGATGTGCTTCCATAATAATAGTATGAATATGCATCCATCACGAGAATATCACCGAAAGAGACGATGGTGCTTTTCCCTGTATCTTCACAGGAAACCACGATCGTATTCTCTGATGTCTCATATTCCTGCAGCACAGACGGATGCAGGACAGGGTCGATCCACTCTACCTCAATCTGGTCTGACAGAGAGGCATACTTGCTCAGAAATGTTGAGATTCTCTCATCTGTCGACTCTTTTTCCGCCAGCACTTTCATACTGACTTTTTTATCCAGAGTATCCAGAAGGTCTGTTGTTGTCTCTGAGATATCATAGATTTTTGTACTGCTCACGTCCAGATTGCGGTATGCTTCCGGTATCTGACCGATGACAAGATTAAACACGATCACCGCCGCGATCACCAGGGCGGTCAGTCCTAAGCTGTATGCTCCGTGCCTTGTTCCCGTGGAGCGGAATGTATTTTTTACACCCCCTATTTTCTTCTTATTTATCACATTTTTTAATTTCTTCACAGCACAGCCCTCCTAACTCCAGCGTCTCTTCTGAATCGTCTGTACCGTGAGAAACACAAACACAGCGATGATCGACAGATACAGCGCAATCCCGGTCATATCCACAATGCTGTTGGACGTAATATCCGTAAATACATTCGCAAGCGCCAGTTTTCCCAGGAACCTGGAAAGAAGGTTCTCGTACACCTCGGGTTTCACAATATAAGTCACAATGCCTGCGATCGCTCCCACAAGCGCAATTCCGCCGGACAGAACAGCATTTCCTGTCATATGCCAGATATAGAATGATACAACAGCCAGCAGAATGATCACGCCCACCAGACCGCTTATGGACGAACTGGGGAGCAGGGCAAGTATCCCATCCCAGAGATAGAGCACGAGCAGAATGCCGAACGTACTGATATACGCGATGATCTGGCTCTCCGTAAGAGAGGAAATAAACATCCCAATGACCGCGTACACACATCCCAGGAGGAAAAACACTCCGATCGAAATATAGTCCACCGCAAGATATGCCGTTCCCTGAGATTTTATAATGAGCGGGAACACGCAGAAAACCACATTCGGAATGGCGATCACTGTCACCATGGCCAAATATTTTCCCATAACTATCTTTCCCAGACTTACCGGCGCGGTCAGAAGCATCTGGTCCGTCTTATTCTTCCGCTCCTCAGAGAAGCTGCGCATGGTGATCAGCGGTATGCCGACAAGGAACACAATGAGTGATCCGGATAGAGTATAAGAAAAATACGGGTATCCCGCAGTCATGTTGTAAGCCATAAAATAAATTCCCGTAAAAGCGATAAGAAACGCTACAAATACAGGCCCTGTCATAGACAGGAAACAGGACTTAAGCTCTCTTTTATAAATCGCCGCCATCTTTTTCTTCCTCCTCTCCCTCCTGTGTATCCGGTTTATCCTCGGGAACAATTTCTTCCCACACTGTCTGCTTTCCGAAAATTTCCGGAACAGTGTCTTTCTGTGTCAGCTCCATGAATACATCTTCCAGACTTGTGCCGGATGTTTTCAATGTCAGAAGAGGTGTGCCTGCTGACGCGAACGCCTGGAACACGCTCTCCCGGATGTCCTCACCTTTTTTTACCCGGATACCGGCTTTCACAGTGCCGTCTTCCTCTTCCTGAATTTCAATCTTCTCAATACCGGGTATATTTTTCAGAATGTCCCTGACTTCAGATCGGGATGCTTTCGCCTCGATCTCCACGGCGGCATGGGTTCCCAGTGTTCTCTCCAGATTCTCCGGTGTATCGCTGGCCACCAGTTTCCCCTTTGAAATGATCAGGATATAATCGCACACTTCTCTGACCTCTGCAAGAATATGGGAACTTAAGATAACCGTATGCTTTTTTGACAGATTTCGGATAAGTTCCCTGATCTCAATGATCTGTTTAGGGTCAAGACCTACGGTGGGCTCATCCAGTATGATGATCTCCGGGAATCCGAGCACTGCCTGAGCCAGCCCTACTCTCTGCCTGTATCCTTTTGAAAGGTTTTTGATCAAGCGGTGCTCCACATCTTTGATCTTCACCAGTTTTTCCACTTCCGTGATGGCTTCCTGCCGTTTCCCTTTTTTGATTCCTTTTAACTCAGCCGCAAATTCCAGGTACTCCCGCACGGTCATATCCATATACAAAGGCGGCTGTTCGGGAAGATAGCCGATATGTTTTTTTGCCTCTTCAGGTTCTTTTAAAATATCATGTCCGTCGATGAGCACTTCGCCCTCTGTTGCTCCAAGATAACCGGTCATGATGTTCATGGTGGTTGACTTTCCGGCGCCGTTTGGACCCAAAAAGCCGTAGACATGCCCTGCTTCAATATTGAAGTCCAGGTGGTCTACGGCCAGATGGTTTCCATATTTTTTTACCAGATTTTTTACTTCGATCAAGGCCATACCCTCCTAAACGTATCGTTGCTTCTGCCTGCTCCTATTTTATGAGACAGCCAGGCGTTTCAGCACGTCTAAAAGGGTATCAGTACTTTGTGACCGTTCTGTGTTATAAATGTGACAGAGTTTTGTGCTTATCCTACACCATGCATTCATGCATGGCTTCTGCTCCAATTCCCTGCTGCTGCATGACTGTGCCTAAACGCTCCCTCTCTGACAGCGGCGCGCACCACGCAAGCCCGCATCCCGCCGATATGGAACGAGGCACAGGAATAAACCTGCCCGGGACCTCCTGTTCCCGGCAGGCTTTCTCCATTGCCATTGCATCAGCTGTAGTGTGAAATGTGATTACAAGTTTCAGTTCTTTCTTACGCATAATTTCTTTCTGTGACAGCATCCGGCACTGACGTACAAAGAATGCCGCACCGCATGCCTCCTACTCGATCACTACTGCAAAACCGTCTTCTGTCTCCTCGACAGTCGTCTTTCTCCCGTGATCTTTTGCATATTTTTCTATGTTCATTTTCTGATGTGGTTCTGTAACAAGCACTTTCACAGATTCTTTTCCTGATTTTAGAGCCTCTTCTGTGAGCATCAGCGGCTCCGGGCATGACAGTCCCCTTGCATCTACTACTCGCATGGTTATCCCTCTACTTTCCTTCACTTCTTTTATTGAAAAATGCAATGATAAAACAAACCGCAATACAGATTACAACTGCGATCTTTCCGTTTAGCGGCACGCTTCCCGCTATGATCTCCTGTGTCTTGGCATCCACTGCCGTCGCACTTGCCGCCAGTCCAAAATTATGGGCCAGCGCGGCTCCCACAAACATACCCAGCACCGTGAC
>CALWFY010000151.1 GCA_944377775.1 uncultured Mediterraneibacter sp. | reverse complement strand
CCTACCGGAACAGGAGAATCTCCGCTGGCAGCCATTGACGAGTGGGTGAACTGCACATGTCCGGTATGTGGAAAACCGGCCAAGAGAGAGACAAACACCATGCCTCAGTGGGCTGGTTCTTCATGGTATTTCCTGCGTTATGTGGACAATCACAATGACAAAGAACTGGTATCCAGAGAAAAGGCGGACGAAATGCTCCCGGTAGACATGTACATCGGAGGCGTGGAGCACGCGGTGCTTCATCTGCTGTACTCCAGGTTCTATACAAAATTCCTGTGTGATATCGGTGTGATTGATTTTGACGAGCCGTTCCAGAAACTGTTCAATCAGGGTATGATCACCGGAAAGAACGGAATCAAGATGAGTAAGTCCAAGGGAAATGTGGTTTCTCCGGATGATCTTGTGCGCGACTACGGATGTGATTCTCTGAGAATGTATGAACTCTTTGTCGGACCGCCGGAGCTGGATGCAGAGTGGGATGACCGAGGAATTGACGGAGTCAACCGTTTCCTGAAACGTCTCTGGACACTTCTTATGGACAGCAAGGATCAGGATATCAAGGCAACAAAAGAGATGATCAAGCTCCGTCACAGAATGGTATACGATATCACGACCCGTCTGGAGAGCTTCAGCCTGAATACCGTTATTTCTGGATTCATGGAGTATAACAACAAGTTCATTGATCTGGCGAAAAAAGAGGGCGGTATTGATAAAGAGACACTGGAGACGATCGCAGTTCTTCTCTCTCCGTTTGCACCGCATTTTGCAGAGGAAATGTGGGAGCAGTTAGGTCATTCTGAGACCGTGTTTAAGGCGGGCTGGCCGACCTATGATGAGGAAGCGATGAAAGATGATGAAATCGAGATTCCGGTGCAGATCAACGGCAAGACAAAAGCGGTTGTGAGCATTTCTGCGGAAGCATCCAAAGAAGAGGCGATCGAGGCCGGAAAAGCGGCGATTGCAGATAAGCTGACAGGAAATGTCGTGAAAGAGATTTATGTGCCGAAGAAGATTATTAATATTGTTATGAAGTAAGTAAGGCAAACAGCGAAAGAGATGGAACGGTTCCCCTGGCGGGAATAAGACCATCTCTTTTTTTAACAGAAACACATATCTGCACAGGCGGGGACGCTCTGTAATCGGAGTGAAATCAATGTTACCAAAATGGAAACAAAGGAAATAGAATCTGGTACTTTCATTTCAAGTCTTATCGTTATAAGATACGAAGTAAAGGGAGGTGTGCGGTATGTCATTGGGCGGTAATATTAAAAAAATAAGGGAAGAAAAAAACCTTACCCAACAGCAGCTTGCGGATAAATTGTATGTATCAAGACAGACAGTCTGCCGTTGGGAAAATGGTTCAAGATGTCCGGATCTGATTACTGCAAAAAAACTGGCACTTGAACTGGATGTAAGTCTGGAACAACTCATATCTGATGAAGATGTAAATGACATTCAGATAAATTATGGAACATGGAAATCAGAAAAAATGCAGAGAAGAAAAAGATTGCAAGAGCTCCAAAAAAAGATATTGAATTTTATACAGATTGTGGGCAGCATATTTATGGCGATAACAATCTTTTTGCGGGTTCGACTGGAGATGAGAGTGCCGACGTGGTGTACAATTATTTGCCTTTGTGTAGTTACAGCGGCGTTTATACTTAATTTTGAGGTTTCTAGAAAATTGGAAAAAATGTAAATCAAGTAAGAAGCAGCCTTTTTAAATAATATTGACCTATTATAGCGAGTGAAGGCAAGACATATATAGTGAATATATGAATTTTGAATACAGAAAGAGGGAAGTTCAGAATAAAATGGGATACGTCTTATTTTATTCTGTTTTTTATTAGTTAAAAATCAGATTACAATACATGAGACCAATAGCAGTAGATTGTTAATATATTTTTATATTGACAATAGTGTGTAATATACAGTATATTGAAGGCAGGAGGAAATAGCATGGGACAAGAAAAAGAATTATTAGACAGCCTTTTAATGGAATTACGGAGAGGGACCCTTGTTCTGAGCGTGCTCAGTCAGATGAGCACGGCAAAGTACGGTTATTCTCTGGTGCAGAGCCTGGAAGAAAAAGGCATTTCCATTGATCCCAATACACTGTATCCGCTGATGCGCCGTCTGGAAAAGCAGGGTTTGCTTGAAAGTCAGTGGGATACAGGTGGATCAAAACCGAGGAAATATTATAGAAGGACGTTATACGGTGATGAAATTTATCATGAATTAAAAAAACAGTGGGAGCAGATATCCCAAGGAATGGAAAAGCTGTTAAAGGAGGGAGAAGAATGACTTCGAAAGATCGGGAATTAATGGCGCGGTATATTTACCAGGTAGTGCGCCGTCTGTCAAAAAATCAGCGCCATGAGGTGGAGATGGAGCTTGAAGAACTGATAAGTGATATGGCAGAACAGGGTATGGGGATGGAAGAAGTTCTCGCAAAGTTAGGTGATCCTAAAGTGTTTGCCCGGCAATATCAGGATGACAGGCATTACCTGATTGGTCCGGAATACTACGATAACTATGTGTGGCTTTTGAAAATCGTATTGTTGTGTGCAGGGGGAACGATTCTTGTGGTATCTGTTATTGAAACAGTGACTCAGGGGATTGTGCCGGGAAGTACAGATGCTGAAAAGTTTGCCCTGTCCATTGTGTATGGAATTGGGAGCGGCTTTGTAAATCTGGCGGCATCCTGTATCAGCATATTTGGTATAGTAACCATTTTATTTGCGTTAATGGAACGCGGGCGGATACGGTTTGACAGGAAGGCCGATAAGGAATGGAAGGTAAGTGATCTTGGCAGTGGCTCTGGCAGTATGAAACAGGAGTGGACACCAGGGCGTTTGACATCCATTCCGAATAAAAAGGCAGTTATCAGTAAAGGAGACAGTATCATTGGGATTATGTTTATCGTGATTTTCTGTGTGCTGCTCATATTTGTGCCGCATTTCTTCAGTTTGATTATTACTTCCGGAGAAGAAGTGACAATGATTCCGGTATTTAATCTGGAGCAGTGGCATGTCATACTTCCTGTTTTTGTGCTGTCTATGGCTCTTGCACTTGCGGATGAAGTGATTCGGTTGGCAATCGGCCATTACTGCCGTATTGTGATGATCAGTAATTTGATCTGCGGATTTCTGCAGATAATTCTGGCGGTTGTTATTCTCAAAATCCTTCCATTCTGGAATCCTGGATTTGTGAAAAAGTTAAACATGTACATGGGAGAACATGCTGAGTTTTTGGCAGCAAATTTGGATGTAAATATGATCTCAAATGGTTTTTTGACTCTCATTATAGTGATTACGTTTGCGGAAATGGCAGTAACTGTCTATAAAACTATGAGGTATGGGATGAATAAATAGAGATATATGAATTTTGGTATATTGGAGAGAAGTTTTGGGGCTGGCTTTTGGTATACTACCACCCGGATTTCAACTTGACAGAAAAGGGGTCTGATAGTATCATTTTATAGGATAAAAGTGGTTTTCAGGTCCCTTAAAATGTGTATGGAGCCTGGAGAAACATTTCCGAAAGAGAGGAAATAAAAAATGGCAAATGATCATGGAGAACAGATAAGAATTGTACAGGAGACCGTGGCCGGTAAAGAAATTACCTTTGCCCATGTGATGGGTGGTCCGTCTCCGATCATATATCAGAAACTGGGATTAAATCCGCAGCTGGATTATGGTTCATCAGCTATCGGCATCATGAACATGACTCCGCCGGAATCTGCTGTGATCGCATCAGATATTGCGGTGAAGAGCGGAAATGTTTATCTCGGGTTTGCAGACCGTTTTACAGGAACATTGATCATCACCGGAGAGATTTCGGATGTTACGTCAGCTCTGACGGAGATTGTGAATTATTTCCGGGATACCCTGGGATATGTAGTGTGTGATATCACAAAGAGATAGGAAGTGCGGCTATGGCTCGAATGACGAAAGAGGAACTGCTGGAAAAGCTGTTCCAGGATGATTATGAACATCTAAAGGGAAAGAAACTGCGGCTGACCCGTGTGAGAGTTCCCGGAAAAGAAGTCTGCCTTGCTCACATCATCAATCCTTCTGATACCCGGATTTATCAGAATCTGGCGCTTCATATCGGTGTTCATGAAGGTGAGGACCACACGGGAGAATCCATCGGTCTGCTCAGGTTTACACCATGGGAGGCAGTTGTGGCAGCAGCGGATACCGCGGTGAAAAGTGCGGACGTACAGATAGGATTTATGGATCGCTTCTGTGGCTCCCTGATCATTACAGGAGGACTGTCTGAAGTGCAGACTGCCGTGGAAAGTGTAGTCCGTTTCTTTGATGAGGTGCTGGGCTTTAGAACCTGTGAGATTCACAGAAGCTGAGAAGATATAAGTAAGGTGGAAAGATGAAAAAGATATTTTTGATGGGCAGAAGCGAGGCCCGAAAGACCTCTTTGACCCAGGCGCTGAAAGGTGAAGAACTTCACTATATTAAAACGCAGTATACCAATACAGATGATGATATGATAGATTCCCCGGGTGAGTATGCGGAGTCCAAACGCTTCAGCGTGGGACTGGCATGCTTTTCTTTTGAGGCGGATGTGGTAGCGATTGTTC
>CALWFY010000150.1 GCA_944377775.1 uncultured Mediterraneibacter sp. | reverse complement strand
CCCACTTCACTGTCTTTGCTCATTTTATCAAAATTCTCTATCTCTTCCCGCAGGATAGAGATAATCTCGTCTGAATTGACTGAACTCACCTTGTTCACCTCCATGTTCGTATATATCACAGCCCTTTTACAGGGTGTTTTACGAATAACGCACCTGAACAGTTCTCAAATCCTGCTCCAGCCTGTCCATGCGTCCCTTGATGCTCCGGTCGTACTCAT
This sequence comes from uncultured Mediterraneibacter sp., assembly GCA_944377775.1. GTDB lineage: Bacteria > Bacillota > Clostridia > Lachnospirales > Lachnospiraceae > Mediterraneibacter. Next base: position 46,935 of record CALWFY010000150.1, on the reverse strand, counting down.
CACTTCCCACGCGGAGTATAAATCCCCCTATAAGGGAATCATCCCCCTGCACTGTGATCTTCGCTTTCTGCGCACTGTATTTGCGGCAGAGGAAGTTTTCTATCCCCTTTATCTGCCTCTCATCCGGAGGCGTCGTACATATCAGGCAGGCATGAATAATGTCAGCCTGCTCATCCTTGTATCCGTCATACGCAGTGAATATTTCATCTATAATCCTCATTCTCCGGTATCTGCACACTGCTTTCAGAAAGTTTCCTATCTCCTGCGGAAACACCCTGTCGATCACACGCATCTTCTTTTTAAGAGCGACAGTCGGATTGACAAACATATCTGAAAGCCGCGGGACTTCTTTAAAAATCTCTCTCGTCTCTTTTACTGCTTCTTCGGAAACCTCCATCTCCAGAAGCACTCTGGCATATCCGGCTGCAAGGGAAGAACACCGCAGCTTACTCTCCCTCTTTATTGTCATTGTCTTCACCCGCTTCTTTTAAAAACTGATCATACAGCCCTCGATCCATCTGCTCCCCAGCCTGCCCGCCTATGACCTTTGCCGCCGCCATGGCTGCCAGACCCGCGATTTCAGACTTCAGTTCATTCATTGTCTTTTCACGCTCAATGCGCACGGTTTCTTTTGCAGACTCAATGATGTTTCCTGCTTTATCGCCCGCCTCATTGACAATACGGTCATATTCCTCTTTCGCGGATCTGCGTGCATTCTCTACAATCTGTACAGATTCCTGTTTTGCTCCATTTAAAGCTTCTTCATATTCCCTCTTCATTTTAAGGGCGTCATCCTGCATATCCCGGGCATTTTTAAGTCCGTCCTCAATGAGTTTCCTGCGCTTCTCCATGATCTCTGTCACAGGTCTGATAAGGAAATGTCTAAGCAAAAGATAAAGGACTATAAGATTTATTATGGTATAGACAAGGTTCATATTAATTTGAAGCATCTTTTGCACCCGCCTTTATCTCTGTATTTATTTAAGGAAGAAAATAATCAGAATTCCGATAATGAAACCATAGATTGCAGTCGCCTCTGCCAGCGCACATCCGAGAATCAGGTTTTTACTGATCTTTCCTTCTGCCTCAGGCTGTCTTGCGATCGCCTCTGCCGCCTTACCTGTGGCAACACCGATACCAATACCTGCTCCAATACCTGTCAACACTGCAATACCTGCTCCAATAGCTATAATTGTTCCCATTGTCTTAATCTCCTTTTCTTGTTATTGATTTTTTAAAACTATTCCATCTCTTCCGTCATAAAGAGCGCTGTCAGGAATACAAACACATATGCCTGAAGCAGACCGTCGAAGATGTCAAAATAAAAACTGACCGGAATCGGAATGATCAGCGGCACAAAAAATTTCAAAAGCTCCAGTACCACAAATCCCGCCAGCATGTTCCCAAAAAGCCGCATGCAAAGCGACAGGGGTCTTATCACCACCTCAAGCGCCATGATCGGCGCCACCACGGGAACCGGCTGTCCAAAATGTTTCACCCAATGCTTCAGTCCGTTCTTTCGGATACCCGAATATTCGATCACAAACATGCTCATGATCGCAAGAGCTGCCGTCACATTTAAATCTTTTGTAGGCGGTTTAAATCCAAACAGCGCAATCGTATTAGCCACTCCCAGATAAAGAAGCACTGTGATCAGATAAGGGACGTATTCACGGTTTTCCTTCCCGATAACTCCCTCAAAGAAATCCTGCGCCCATCCGATGGCCGATTCCAATGCAAGCTGTACTCTGCCCGGGTTCTCAACTTTTAAGTTCCTCGTCAGGATAACGGACAAAATGACAAGCACAGCCATGATAATCCATGTGACGACAACAGATTCTGAAATGCCGCCCAGAACCGGGAGGGTAAAAACTGTCTCACAGTTCAGTTCTTCCATCAGTTTTTCTGCCAGATTTTCCGTATTGCTCCCTCCTTTTGCTTTCTCATTGTCTGCGGACTCACTTCCGGCTCCAATCAGGAATTTTTGCAATAAAAAAAGAGATACTCCCTGTTGAACCTCCTGAATCCTTCAGCCTTTTAACAGCAGATATCTCCATCTGTTACTTCTTATTATATATCTGCCCTTCCAAAAGCTGTATCAATATTACGCCCGCAGAATTTTTTTGTCAATATTGCCATCTCCCCTCTTTCTCTGTCCATATTCGAAGATTTTTTATTTCACTTTGCCTTTTTTGTTCCGCCTCTTCAACCGCGCTTTTATTCATTTTTTACCCCTTTTTTTCGATAAAAAATAATGCCGCACCAAAGTTCGGCATTATTCATCAAAAACCTTATAATTCTTCCGCATTATTTGTCAATCTGAACACTTCTTCCACCGGAATGCCGATTGTTCCCAGGGGCTTTTTTACACCAAAGTTGCACAATACTGTTGCCCCGATATCGGCAAATGTATCTCTGTCCGCAATTCTTCCCGTTTTCTCAAGCATGGGAGAATACGCCAAAAATGGAACATATTCCCGCGTATGATCTGTCCCCTTATAAGTCGGGTCATTTCCGTGATCCGCCGTAATCATAAGAAGGTCGTCTCTGTTTAGTTTTTCAAGCATCTCACCCAGCGCCGCATCAAACTTTTCCAGCTCTTTGGCATATCCTTCCGGATTCCTTCGGTGTCCCCACAACGCGTCAAAATCTACCAGATTGGTAAAACACATCCCCTCAAACTCTTCCTCCATCAGGTCAATCGTCTGTCTCATGCCATGTACTGAGCTGTCCGAATGAAGGGATTTCGTGATTCCTCTGCCGGAAAAAATGTCATGAATCTTTCCGACCGCACAGACGTCTTTCCCCGCCTCTTTCAATGCATCTAAAACTGTTTTCCCGTAAGGCTCCAATGAGTAATCTCTGCGGTTGGCCGTGCGCTTAAAATTCTCCTTGCAGTCTCCCACATAAGGCCTGGCGATCACCCGTCCCACTCTCCACTCCTTTTTCATCGTCAGTTTTCGCGCGATTTCACAGCAGCGGTACAGATTTTCCAGATCAAAACTCTTTTCATGGCCGCATATCTGCAGGACAGAGTCCGCGGACGTATAGACGATCATTGCGCCGGTTCTGAGTTCTTCCTCCCCGTACATTTTCAGGATTTCCGTGCCGCTGGCGCTTATATTTCCAATCACTCTCTTGCCGCAGGCTTTTTCAATCTCCCGTATCAAATCTTCGGGGAACCCACTTTCAGTAAAAGTCAGAAACGGCTCTTTTGTCTGGAGTCCCATCATCTCCCAGTGTCCGGTCATGGTATCCTTGCCCACGCTTGCCTCCGCCATTTTTGCATAACATCCCATCGGTTTTTCTACAGGTTCGGTACCGTTTAATTTAAGCAGGTTGGCAAGGCCGAGTTTTCGCAGATTCGGTATCTCAAGTCCTCCCACAGCCTCTGCGATATGTCCCAATGTATCCGCGCCTTCGTCTCCGTAAAGAGCCGCGTCTTTCATCGCTCCTGCTCCCACAGAATCCAATACGATAAGAAATATTCTTTTATAGCTTTTCATGGGTATTTCCTCCCTTATTCACTTATCATAAGTATAATCCCATTCGCTGCCGGTATTCAAGACCTGCGGAATTATGAAAATCCAGTGACTATAATCCGCCTTTTCAGATATAATATTTATAGCACGGTAAATCCGAAATTTTACAGGGAATGGAGAAATTTACATTGTACAACAGACACACAGACAAAAAATATTTTTCTCAGCTTTCAGAACGCATCTTATTTCTGGTCGGAATTGTTATGCTCGCAAGCGAGATATGGAAACAGCTCACCCTGACCTTCATTATAGGAAACGGCATGTATAACTGGTGGTATTTCCCATTCCAGCTCTGCAGCATCCCCATGTATCTCCTTCTGGCTTATCCATGGGTACAGAGCAGAACCGGGCGGCAGACTCTGCTGGCTTTTTTCATGTCTTACTGCCTTTTGAGCGGTATTGCCGTGTTCGCGGACACAAGCGGTCTTCAATATCCGCTCCCCTCTCTCACTGCCCACTCCTATCTGTGGCATATCCTGCTTATCCTGATCGGAATCAGCGCCGGAATCCTGTTTCTGAAAGACCTGGCTGCATCGCAGGAGAAAAACCTGTTTTTCCGCAGACCGCTCCCGGTATTTCGGCTGCGCCCTTTCTTCTTTGCCACGGTTCTCTATCTGATCTGCTGCCTGATCGCAGAAGTGTGCAACCTTACCTTTGACAGATTCGGGCTGATCAACATGTTTTACATTAATCCGGATTATAAAATGCAGCAGGTCTTTTTCCGCGACCTGCTGCCTGTTATCGGTAATATTCCCGCTATCTTGGTCTATATCACAGCCACGATATGCGGAGCTTTTCTCTTATTTCTGCTCTGGAACCTTATACTCAGAATCGCTGTCCGCAGATGACGCATCTTCTGTCTTTTCCCCGTTTTCAGCAGACTCTTTTGCTATCCTCAAAAAATCTCTGTCTTTAGACTTCCTGCGCGGGATAAACCTTCCTGCGACACTCCCCCGGCCTCTGCTCTTCACATAAAAGAAGCCGATCACAGAAAACACAAACGCGCCGATAAAGTTGACGATCAGATCCTGCATTGTGTCGATCAGGCCGATATCCAGATACCCGTTGACCGCCAGCTTTTGTCCATTTACCGCGGTTTCCGTTATTCCCTTTATCACATAAGGAACATTCCGTCCAGCCGGATCAAGTGTAACCGAGCGGATAGCATGGATCACTGTATCTTTCTGCATATCATACCCGATCAGCATATCCATTCCGAACTCAAAAAATTCCCACACCACGCCGATAGTCATTGAAAAACAGAAAGCCACAATGGCAGTAAACAAAGGAGACAGATTAAACACTGTCCGCTCACTGCGGTTTAACAGATCGACCAGAGAAAAGCCGATCGCTGCCGCCAGAAAACCGTTCAGCGTGTGAAGCACGGTATCCCAAAACGGGAACATCAGGTAAAACTCGCTGATTTCTCCCAAAATTTCCGCCGCAAAAATGAACACAAGGATGATGATCTCCAGCGTAGTCGGAAGCTCCACCTTGAATGTAATCTGTACCAGACTGGGAATCACCAGCAAAAGCAGGGTCAAAACACACAAAAACACATTTTCATAATTTCTGTTTAAAAGCTGAAGGATCAACATGGCAATCACAAGAATCCGCAGCGTAAAGTACACGATAAATGAACTTTTATGCTCCCGCAGTTCCATATGAAGCGCCTTCCCAAGATTGTGAAAATGTCCGCCCTTTTGTTTTTCCCGACTGTCTCTTTTCTTTCTCATGATACAAACGAACTCTCTTTCTGAATTTATCTGCAGTTAACCGTATCCGGCTTTACAGCCATATCCGTATTGTATCACACTATCCGGCTGATGTCTTTCTTTATTTCTGCTTGTCAGCTTTCTTATGATCTGTTACACTCACAATAATTATGACACAATCCTGATCTGACACGAAAAGAGGAATTTCTTGTGAAACAGCCTTTTGACTATGAAATCATATACAGCAGCCGTAAAACCGTTGCCATCCAGGTCTCCCCGGACGGCAGAGTCGTTGTCCGCGCGCCCAAACGCTGCTCCCGCAGCTTCATTGACGCCTTTGTCCGGCAGAAAGAATCCTGGATACAGAAACACCTGTCCCGTTTTGAACAGCAAAAGGCTGAATCGCAGGCTCAGCGCCAGCTTTCTCTCTCTGACCGGGAACGCGCCGGATATATAGCTGCTGCAAGAGATATCTTTTCCTCCAAAACTGCTTTCTACGCACGCATCATGGGAGTCTCCTATAAACGAATCTTTATACGGGAACAGAAAACCCGCTGGGGAAGCTGCAGCAGCAACGGCAATCTCAACTTTAACTGGAGGCTCATCATTGCTCCCGAAGAAGTGCTTGATTATGTCGTGGTCCACGAACTCGCCCACCGCCGGGAGATGAATCACTCAAAAGCATTTTATTCCATTATAGAATCTGTGCTTCCAGATTACAGAAACGCACGGAAATGGCTGCGGGATAACGGGCAGTCACTGTGGACGGTTATATAACCTTCCAGACAGGATGGCTTCCTGTGCCTCAGAACACTACCCCCAGCTCCCTGAAGGTTCGATATACATAAGATACCGGCAGTCCCACCACATTATAATAATCCCCGTCAATCCGGTCGATATATGGTGCAAAACTGCCCTGTATCCCATATGATCCAGCCTTATCCTTATAGTCTCCTGCCGCGAGATATCGCTGTATTTCTTCCTCTGTCATCTCGTGCACATACACCTTTGTCTCCACGGCATGGTTCACTGTATGCCTGCTGCTTTCACTGTCAAAATCAAGCACCGCCACGCCGGTATACACTTTGTGTTCCCTGCCCTGCAGCTGCTGTATCATGCGGAATGCATCCTTCTCATCTTCCGGCTTTCCCAGAATTTTTTCATCCAGCACGACGACAGTATCTGCTCCAAGGACCACGGTATCCTTAATATTTCCCGTCTCCCCGGCCAGTTCATCAGCCACATTTTCCGCTTTCATAAGCGCAAGCTCTTTTACGATCTCATCAGGCATGACACTGTGATAGTGTTCTTCCTTATCACTGACCCTCACCTCAAAATCCACCCCTATCTGACGCAGCAGCTCCCGTCTGCGGGGAGATGCAGAGCCTAAAATAATCTTCCTGTTCATTGTTTATATCTCCTTTTTGGGTTCTCAGTTAATCTTTTTGTTATCATTCAGCCGTCCTCATCTTCTATATAATCTTCCGGCTTTCCTGCACATGTGCTATACTTTGCTTAATTATAAAACATATCCCACCCACTGACAAGAAAGGAACACCCATGCTGAAGATCATCATCTCCCCCGCGAAAAAAATGAATACCACAGACGATTATCCATGTGCTCTGACCACCCCGGCATTTCTTGACCGAGCGCTTGAACTGCACGCCCGCCTGAAAGAGATGTCCCTTTCTGAACTGAAAAATCTCTGGGGCTGCAGCGACCGGCTTGCCGAGCAAAACTACGAGCGGCTTTCCACATACTCACCGGATCAGGCGCTGACACCGGCGCTTCTTTCCTATGAAGGGCTCCAATACCAGCACATCTCCTCCAGTGTATTCACAAATTCTCAGTGGAATTATGCCGTCTCCCACCTCCGCATTCTTTCCGGTTTCTATGGCCTCCTTTCGCCCACAGACAAAGTCATCCCCTACCGTCTGGAGATGCAGGCCGGGCTTCGGACAGAACGCGGAAACAACCTGTACAGTTACTGGGGTGATTCCCTGTATCGCAGACTGATTGAGGAAGGTAGCACAGAACTTGTCAACCTGGCTTCCGGTGAATACAGCAAATCAATACTCCCTTACATATCCCAGGACATAGAGCGGCCTGTATCCTGTGTCACATGCGTTTTCGGGGAAATGAAAAGCGGAAAAGTCAAAATGAAAGGGACCCAGGCAAAAATCGCCCGCGGTGAGATGGTCCGCTGGATGTCAGAAAACGAAATTGAGAAAGTGCAGGATATTCGTGAATTCAAAGAATCAGGATACAGCTTCTGCCCTGAACTTTCCCAAGAAGACAAGTATGTTTTTCTTCTTTCCGGCACTGACAGTACCTCCCGGCCCTAAAGCCACACGCTTTATGTGGTTTTGTGTGGTTTTTATTTTATCCTTTTGTGGTTTTTTGCCATATTCTAAGATTATCATATTGCTATTCTCCTGTGTTTATAGTATAATTAGTCTCAGAAATGTCTGCTTATGAATATCTTGCAGCAGACGCCTGTAATTATACCAATATATAGTTTTCCGCAGGGAGAGAAAAACACTATGAAACGCTCAAAACGAATTGAAACACTGGACGCCCGTCCGGTCAATCTGGACGGCTACATTAATGAATGGCCGGAAATGGGATTCGCGGCCATGAACAGTCCCTATGATCCAAAACCCTCTGTCAGAGTAGAAGACGGAAAGATCGTAGAACTGGACGGAAAATACCGTGAGGATTTTGACTTTATTGACCAGTTCATCGCAGACTATGCTATTAATATTGAAAGAACCGAGAGTTCCATGGCAGTTTCTTCTCTGGACATCGCAAGGATGATCGTGGATATCCATGTGTCCAGAAAAGAAATTCTGGAACTTATCTCCGGTATCACACCGGCAAAGATGGCTGAGGTCATGAACCACTTAAATGTCGTGGAACTCATGATGGGTATGCAGAAGATCAGAGCCAGAAGAACACCTGGCAATCAGGCGCATATCACAAACTTAAAAGACGATCCGGTACAGATAGCGGCTGACGCAGCCGAAGGAGCTTTAAGAGGTTTCGCTGAAGAAGAGACAACCATGGGTGTTGCCCGCTACGCTCCCCTAAGCGCTATGGCGCTCCTGATCGGTTCCCAGGTAGGACGGCCGGGAGTGCTCACACAGTGTTCTGCCGAGGAGGCTACCGAGCTGGAACTTGGTATCCGCGGTCTGACTACTTATGCAGAGACTCTGTCTGTATACGGTACGGAAAAAGTATTTATCGACGGAGATGACACTCCGTATTCAAAGGCATTTTTGAACTCTGCTTATGCTTCCAGAGGATTGAAGGTACGCTTCACTTCCGGATCCGGTTCAGAAGTCCTGATGGGAAGCAGCGAGAAAAAATCCATGCTCTATCTGGAATGCCGCTGCCTGTTCGTTACAAAAGGCGCCGGAAGCCAGGGTATCCAGAATGGTTCCGTAAGCTGTATCGGTGTAACAGGTTCTGTTCCGGCAGGTATCCGCGAAGTAATCGCAGAAAACCTTGTGGCAGCCCTCTTAGGACTGGAGTGTGCATCCTCAAACGACCAGAGTTTCTCTAACTCTGATATGAGACGTACCGCAAGGACCATGCTTGAATTCCTTCCAGGTACAGACTTTATTTTCTCCGGATATGCAGCAGAACCAAACTACGACAACATGTTTGCAGGTTCAAACTTTGACGCAGAAGATTTCGATGATTATAATGTCCTCCAGAGGGACATGCAGGTGGACGGCGGCTTAAAACCTGTCACAGAAGAACAGGTCATTCATGTCAGAAACAAAGCAGCTCGCGCTGTGCAGGCGGTATTCCGTAATCTGGGACTTTCACCTGTATCGGACGAGCAGGTCGAGGCAGTTACCTACGCGCACGGAAGCAAAGATACACTTCCCCGTGATGTAACCGCTGATCTTGCTGCCGCAGAAGATGTATTAAAACGCGGCATCACAGGAATTGATGTAGTAAGAGCTCTTGCCGAGAGCGGTTTTGAAGATGTGGCAGAGAGCGTACTCAACATGTTGAAGCAGCGCGTTGCCGGAGATTATATGCAGACAGCAGCTATTCTTGACGAGGAATTCCATGTACTCTCGGGAATAAATACACCGAACGATTATATGGGACCTGGAACCGGCTACCGTGTTGACGGCGAACGCTGGGAGGAAATCAAGAATATCCCCCACATCATCAATCCCAAAGATATATAAGAAAGGAGGAGAACACATATGCAGATCAACGAAGAATTAGTCAAACAGATCACCAATGCAGTATTAAGCCAGATGTCTCATACCGACAGCTCCTCCGTTTCAGGAACCCCGGCTGCAGCATCATCAACTGTTCCTTCCATGGCCGGCAGGGACAGGATTAATGAAGAGAAATCCGATTATTCCGGCTATCCCCGCGCACAGAGAGGCACTGATCCGAAAGAGGTCGTGATCGGCGTGGGTGCCGCTTTCCAGAGAGAGATCACGCGGACTATCTGTAATATCCCACTGGATGAAGTTCTTAAAAATGTAAAGGCCGGTATTGAGGAAGAAGGCATGATTCCAAGAGTGGTTAAAATCCTCGATACATCCGATGTTTGCTTCATGGCACTGGAAGCCGCAAAGCTCTCCGGTTCCGGCATCGGCGTGGGCATCCAGTCCAAAGGAACAACCGTTATCCACCAGAGAGACCTCTATCCCCTCTCCAACCTGGAGCTGTTCCCGCAGGCACCGCTCATGACTTTGGAAACATACCGTCAGATCGGACAGAACGCCGCAAAATATGTAAAAGGCGAACAGGTTGTTCCGATTCCTTGTACAAACGACCCGATGTGCAGGCCGAAATACCAGGTAAAAGCAGCTATTATGCACATTGCGGAAACCGAGCAGCTTGACCCTGAGGTTGGCGCTGTTGAATGGGAGGAAAAATAAATGAGATATCCTTTAGCAGAGCACGAAAAACAATCTATCACATCCAAAACCGGGAAAAAATTTACAGACATTACGCTTGATGAGGTCATGAAAGACCATGTCGCACCGGATGACATCAAAATTTCTCGTGAAATCCTGAAAGCGCAGGGGCAGGTTGCCTTACAGTCTGACAACCGGCCTATGGAGAAAAACGTCGAGCATGCCGCCGAACTGGTGGACGTTCCTGATGACGTTATCCTGAAAATGTATGACAAGCTCCGCCCCAACCGTTCCACAAAACTGGAACTGGTTATGATGGCCCAGGAACTGCTTGAAAAGTACAACGCAAAGAACTGTGCCCGTCTTGTCATGGAGGCGGCTGAAGTGTATGAGAAAAGAGGAATCTTACTTTGAGTTATATTGCAGGAGTTGATATTGGAAATTCCACAACTGAAGTCTGCGTCGGAGAAGTCACGAAAAACGGAAATCTCACTTTTCTGACAAGCGCTTCCTGCCCTACTACGGGCACGAAAGGCACTGTCGAAAACGTACATTCTGTTAAAAATGCACTCAAGATGGCTATGAGCCGCATTGGCCGGGAAACTTCCGACCTTGATCTTGTGCGCCTTAATGAGGCTGCACCGGTCATCGGCGATACCGCAATGGAGACGCTGACTGAAACCGTGATCACAGACTCCTCCATGATCGGCCACAACCCGTCTACCCCGGCCGGAGTCGGCCAGGCAGTGGGTGAAATTCTGCTGATTGAGAATATTTCCCGGGCTGTCCCCGGGACTCCTTATATTCTCGCAGCATCCGCCGACCACAGTTATGAAGAGATCGCCGCAGTAATCAATCAGTATGGCGCTTCTCCTGAAACCGTTGACACGCCTGACGGCGGCATTGATATCGTTGGTATCATCCTTCAGGCAGACGAGGCAGTTCTCGTGGAAAACCGTATTCACCGGAAAGTTCCTATCATTGATGAAGTGCGGCGGATCGACCGTCTTCAGGACGGAGTGCCGGCTGCCATCGAGGTAGCTCTTCCCGGACAGACAATCCGTATGTTATCCAACCCCTACGGCATTGCCACACTTCTCGGACTGTCCCCGGAGGAAACGCGCACTGTCACTCCGATTGCAAAGAGCCTGATCGGCAAACGCAGCGCTGTCGTTCTTAAAACCCCGGGCGGAAATATTCATGAAAATGTACTTCCTGCCGGAGAGATTTATTTTCATGGCGACAAAAGCCTGACGATCAACCTGGACGAAGGCGCAGAAAAGATCATGGATGCAATGGCGCAGGCCGGCGATATCCGCGATATCAGCGGACAGCCTGATACAAATGTGGGGAATATGCTTTCCCGCATCCGCACCGGCATGAGCGAGCTTGACAAAAGCACGGAAGCGGATATACGCATCACAGATATTCTGGCTGTGGACACTCTGGCTCCGGTTCTTATCTCAGGTGCACTGGCAGGCGAAACCTGCCTCGAAAAAGCAGTAGGCATTGCGGCAATGGTCAAAACGCAGAAACTCCCCATGCAGGAGATTGCCGACAGACTGAAACATGATCTGGAAACAGAAGTGAAGGTTGCCGGAGTGGAAGCTGTCATGGCAAGTCTTGGAGCTTTGACCACTCCCGGAACAAAACTGCCGCTGGCTATCCTGGATATGGGCGGCGGTTCCACGGATGCTGCAGTCATCTTTGAAGACGGGCATGTAAACCTGACACATCAGGCAGGAGCAGGGGAACTTGTGTCCATGCTGATTCAGACAGAACTTGGATTAAGCGACCGCCACATTGCGGAACAGATCAAAAAATATCCGCTGGCGAAAGTGGAAAGCCTTTTTCACATGAGAATGGAAAACGGACAGATGACTTTTGTCGATGAATCCATTGATCCCCGGTTTTTCGGAAGAGTCGTTCTCCTTACGGAAGACGGCATGATCCGGATTGAAGAAGAAATCCCCATGGAAAAGATCGTTCAGGTACGCAGGGATGCCAAACGCAAAGTGTTTGTGACCAACGCGTTCCGCGCTCTTAGAAAAGTTGCTCCTGAACAAAATTTGAGAAACATTTCCACTGTCGTCCTTGTAGGCGGTTCGGCAGAGGATTTTGAAATACCGGAAATGCTCATGGAAGCTTTTACCGATTACCGCATCGTATGCGGCCGCGGCAACATACGCGGCAGTGAAGGGCCGAGAAATGCAGTTGCAACAGGACTTGTACTCTCCTATCTCGGCGAGCGCGGAGGACAATCATGATTATTAAGAAACCATCTATCTTTATCTATACTCATCAGGCTGATCCTGCTGTTTTAAAAGAAGTATGCGCCGGAATCGAGGAGGAAGGCGTATTTTATGACACAGCAGAGTTCCCTGATGAATGTATGGAAAAACTGGCATATAAGGCAGCTCGTGATTCCATGCTCGGTTCCGGGATCGGCATTTTCGGCACTGCAGTGTGCTTGAAGATGCGGGGACTGGAAAAAGGGCGTAATATCGAAAACTATCTTGCTCCGAATCGGACACAGTGCAGAAATATTGGCGCCAACAGTGCCCGTGCGATCAAGAAACTGCCTTTTAAGGAGGAATACAGGTTATGAGTATCTATACGAAAGCCGGGGATCGAGGGACTACATCCCTGATGAACGGAATGAGTGTATCCAAGTCAGATGACCGTATTGAACTGCTTGGCACCATCGACGAACTGAGCAGCCATATCGGTCTCGCCAAAGTTCTGGCAGACAACACGCTGAAAGAACAGCTGTCCCACATACAGAAAAATCTGATCCAGATCATGGCGGGTATCGCGGACCCACGCTGCTTGGATTACCGTTTCTCTGCTGATGAGACCGTGGCTCTCGAACAGGAGATTGACCGGATAGAAAACTCTTTCCCCCGCGCCAAAGAATTCATTCTCTACGGCGGATGTGAACAGTCTGCACGGCTCGATGTCGCAAGAGCAGTGACAAGACGGGCTGAAAGACGGTTCCGAAAAGTGGAACAAAATTACGGAGCTGACGCCAAAGCCATCCAGTATATCAACCGTCTGTCTGATTATCTGTATATGTGTGCAAGATATTCGGATTATCGGGTTGGGCATGAAAAAGCGGACGGCATACAGGATCACGTCGTGAGAAATATCATGAGAGAATTATAAAATACAGCCAGTCATTTACTCCCTGTCCCTCTTAAATGTGGGGGACAGGGAGTTTTTCATTTTGCCATGATTTCTGGCATTCTCTTGCCTTCTCTCTTAAAATATGTTACTCTTCTTTCACATCTAACAGACAGCGTTTCTTATCTGTCTGATGTATCTATTAACACTCTCATTTTCGGAGCCCGTTTCTGCGGCAATATTCTGACAATGAAACAAGAGAAACAAAATACTGATAGGGAAAGAGTATTCTGCCTTTACACAAATTCTATATATGATAAAATAGATTCAGATACAGCCTTTCCCGTATGAGCATGGTTTCACACAAGGAAAGGCGATTATCTATGACACAGACAAACGACAATTTCATAATGCTTCCCACAGTAGATTTCTGTTTTAAAGAATTAATGCGGAACGAAAAAGTCCGGAAAGGCTTTATTGCCGCTCTGCTGGGTAAAAAACCGGAGCAGATTCAGACAGCAACTCTGGTTCCCACATTTCTTGCCCAAGAATATGAGGATGATAAACCAGGCATACTGGATGTAGCAGTTGTCCTGCAGGACGGCACTCAAATTGATCTGGAAATGCAGGTCATGTATTTTGCTTACTGGACAAATCGGATATTATTCTATCTCAGCAAAATATACACTGGCCAGATTAAAAAAGGAGACACCTACGATAAACTGAAAAAATGTATTCATGTGAGCATACTGGACTTTGTCCATTTTCCAGAGGACAACCGCTGTCACCACAAAGTTTCTTTTTGCGATACAAAAACAGGAATCCCCTACACAGACCTGATGGAACTACATATTCTGGAACTTAAAAAACTCCCGAAAAAGATTCGGGATGAAGACGGAATCATCCGATGGATGCGCTTTTTCAGTGGGAAGACCAGGGAGGATTTCAAAGAAATGGCAAAAACTGATCAATATATAGAAGAGGCATTTGACGAACTGGAAAAACTCAGCGCAGATGAAAAAAAGCGGCTGGAATATGAAGCCCGTGAAAAAGCAGTCCGGGATTATAATACCCTTATGAGAAGCGCTCTGAGAGACGGGCGGAAACAAGGACTGGAACAAGGGCAGAAACTGGGACAGCGCCAGGGAGCCGAATCAAAACTGAAAGAAATCACACAGAGAATGCTGAATAAAGGGCTGTCTCCGGAAGAAATCGCAGATATGACTGGTGAAAATCCAGATACAATCTGTAAGCTTACAGCAGAACTAAATTCAATTTCCAAAAACTGATTCTGCACATTTAAGCAAAAAGCAATGTATGAAATCCATAAAACTTTTTCTCTTTACAAATACCTCCTTTTTGGTATAATCATATGGGTTAGTTAAAGCTAACTCTTGTGATCAAAAAACAAAACGGAGGTATTTATCTTGAATATTGTTGAAAAACTCTCGGCTTTTACAGCTCTCCTGTTGCTCGCAGGCTGCATGCTGTCCAAAGCAAAACGAACCGCATTTGCGCAAAAGCATGCATGGATTCACCGCCTTACCAGCTTCCACACAGCCTTTGCGATCCTTCTGCTCATTACCGGGTTGCTCCACGGCATACTTGCCGGAAACGGAACAGCTATGATAACGGGTAAGATCGCATGGATGCTGCTTCTTATTCTCACTTTGCTGGCCCCGCTGAAACAAAAGACCGGGAAACATCTCTGGCTGCGAATCCACAACTTGCTTGCGCTGTCCGCCTGCCTTTTCATTGTCATCCATATCTTCCAGGCGCTTGCAGCATAATTGCTCCCTCCAATATTGCACATCCTAACATTTTAAGATATAATATAGGTCAGTCGCGCCGGTATGCAAAGGATATATAAATTTCTTTTGTGTGCCGGCGTTAAAAAGCGTCATTTTTCGGATATATGACAATACACAAAAGAAAGAAGTGATTTTTTTGCCGCAGGCACAGACAATAGAAAATCCATTAGGCACACAGAGCATTCCCTCTCTCTTAAAAGGGTTTGCAATTCCCAGCATCATCGCCATGCTGGTAAGCTCCCTGTACAACATCGTTGATCAGATATTCATCGGACAGGGCGTGGGATATCTGGGAAACGCTGCCACTAATGTATCATATCCTCTTACCACAATCTGTCTCGCCATCGCTCTTTTAATCGGGATAGGAAGCGCCTCAAGATATTCTCTCTATCTTGGAGCAGGAGAAAAGGAAAAGGCAGAAAAAGTCGTTGGAAACGGCATTTGCATGATGATCGTATTCGGCGTTATATATGCCGTCCTTGTAGAAATTTTTATGGTACCCCTGCTCAGTGCATTCGGCGCCACCGGAGAGATTATGCCTTACGCAGAGACTTATTCCAGAATTGTTGCCATCGGAATGCCTTTTCTTATCATTACCAATGGTATGAGCAATCTGGCGCGTGCAGACGGAAGCCCGAAATACTCCATGACTTCCATGCTGATCGGGGCTGTCATTAACACGATTCTTGATCCGATCTTTATTTTTGTTTTTGACCTCGGGGTTACAGGCGCCGCATGGGCCACCATCATCGGGCAGTTTTTTTCGTTTCTTTTCGCCGTACTGTATATCCGAAAATTCAAAAATATCCGGCTGTCCCGCACACATATCCGTCTGTCTGCAAGAGAATGTATACAGACGGCTTCACTGGGAATGAGCAACAGCTTAAACCAGGTTGCCATCACGTTCGTACAGATTGTTTTGAACAACTCTCTGACTTATTACGGGGCAATGTCCGTATACGGAAAGGAGATTCCCCTTGCCGCATGCGGAATCGTCATGAAGACAAATGCGATCCTTCTGGCATTCATCATCGGTATATCGCAGGGAGCCCAGCCGATCATCGGGTTCAACTATGGTGCGCGTCAGTATGACCGGGTAAAAAAGACCTATAAATTCGCCATAGCGGCCAACCTGGTTATTTCGGCAATCGGATTCATCCTGTTCCAGTTTTTCCCGTATCAGCTTATCTCTCTGTTCGGGACAGGGGAACCGGCTTACTTTGAGTTCTCAGTACATTTTATGAGAGTATTCCTGTTTATGGTATTCCTCAACGGCGTACAGCTTATCTCCTCGAACTTTTTCGCAGCCATTGGAAAACCCGTAAAGGGGCTGATCCTTTCCATGACAAGACAGGTGCTCTTTCTCATACCGCTGGTACTGATTCTTCCGCTCTTCCTCGGACTGGACGGAATTTTGTTCGCAGGGCCTGCGGCAGACAGTATCGCCTTTATAGTAACAGTTGTTCTGATCGTTAAAGAGATGAAAAAGATGGGGAAATAATCTATGTATTCACAGACAAAAGATAATCCAATTATAACCGGAATCATATGGAAGCAGCTCCTTTTCTTCTTTTTTCCGATTCTCATCGGAACATTTTTTCAGCAGCTCTATAATACGGTAGACTCAGTCGTTGTAGGGCAATCTGTCGGAAAAGAAGCTCTCGCCAGTGTGGGCGGCTCTTCGGCTCAGATTGTAGCGCTTGTAGTCGGGTTTTTCACCGGTCTGTCTTCCGGCGCCACTGTCACGATTGCCCAGTTCTTCGGAGCCCGTGATGAAAAATCTGCCAATCAGGGAATCCATTGCGCCTATGCCATTGCGCTGGCAGCCGGAGTGTTTCTGACCATAGCCGGTATCGCACTGACTCCCGCCATGCTCAGATTGATGAATACGCCTGCAGAGATTATGGGAGATTCCATCCTGTATCTTCGGATTTACTTCGGCGGTATCATCTTTGTCCTCGTCTATAATATGGGGTCTGCCATTCTTCGCTCCACAGGGGACTCAAAGCATCCGCTTTATTACCTGATCGTCTGCTGTGCAATCAATATCATACTGGATATCCTGTTTGTCGTTGTACTGCACATGGGCGTCATGGGAGCTGCCATTGCCACGCTGATCGCACAGGCGGCAAGTGCCGTACTTGTCACCCTGAAGCTTATGCGCTCCAAAAGTATCCTGACACTCTCTCTTAAGAAAATCCGCTTCCACGGGCCCATACTGAAACATCAGCTCCGCCTCGGCCTTCCCACGGGATTTGAGTCCGTGCTGTTCGCCATTACAAATATTGCTATCCAGTCAGCGGTCAATACTTTTGGGACAGACACTTCCGCCGCCTGGTCGGCATTCGGCAAACTGGACGCCATCTTCTGGATGGTCAGCACTGCTTTTGGTATCTCTATTACCACGTTCGTAGGGCAGAACTATGGAGCAGGAAAAACAAACCGTGTACGCCGCAGTGTCCGTGTCTGCATTTTGATGGATCTTGTGGTCTCCACGCTTCTGGTGCTTTTCCTGATCATCGCCCGGACGTTCTTATTCCGCCTCTTTACTGCGGATGAGACAGTGATTCAGATCGGCTGTGATATGCTCGTCCTGATCACGCCATGGTATGTGGTGTATGTGTTTATCGAAGTCCTTGCCGGAGCGCTGCGCGGCGTGGGCGATGTAATCGTGCCAGTGATCATCACTTTGCTTGGCGTCTGTGTCCTGCGTATTATATGGCTTGCAGCCGTCCTGAAGATCATTCCTACGATTCCGGCTATCATCTTCAGCTATCCCGTAACATGGTGTATTACCGCTCTTACATTTATCATATATTATCTGTATAAACAAAAACGGCTTTGATGCCGCCTGCAAAAAAGAATCCTGTACTACAGTCTGAGGCGCCGCAAATTTGCGGCGCCTCTGCATCCTCTACTCCACAGCCGTCTGTTTCACCCGGTTCAGCCCTCTTGCCACCGCCGGTATGGAAATGATGATGATCGTGATCACTGCTTCTACAAGGATATAGCTGTAATTATACGCAATCGGATAGATACTCTTTAAAGACTGCGGAAAATTCTCCGGCATATAATCCATCCAGTACAGGTATCCGCCAAGCGCATGGAAAGCTCCCCTTGCGATCACTGCAGCGATATATCCCTTTACCAGCCCATGATTTTTCTTTGCGAAAAATCCTGCAACACCCAGAGCGGCAAACGCCAGTATGTAATCACAACATACCTGGAAGAAAGAAAGTACATACGGCTCCTGAATAAACTGAAGGATTCCGTAAGCAAGACCTACCAAAACGCCTGTCCCCACACCATACCAGTTTGCCACCAGCACGATGAAAAGCATACTGCAAAGCGTCACGCTTCCGCCCCACGGCATATTCCATATCTTTAAATAAGAAGTAATGAATGCCAGCGCCATTGCCATCGCGCAGAATACAAGCTGCTTTGTAGTCATCTTGTTTTTGGAAGAATGTTTCCCCGCAAAATAGACTGCTGCCAGAAACAGCACGATCCCTGCAACAATAGTAAGCGCATATCCGGCAGTCGTCAGACCGCCTTCTGCATTGACAAAGAATCCAGACATAATAAAAACCCTCCTGTTCTCAGATTGAAAACAAAAGGGCTCTAAAAGCACTCATAACACATCCCTACGCTGGTATTATCCAGATCAGGTTATGGGTCGAAGTTCCAAACTTCCTCTCAGCCCGTCACACAAGCTCCCCTTGTCATCAATCTTATTTAATTGTAATTTTCTGTCGGGTTCTATTGTAAATATCCCCCAAGAGATTGTCAAGAGCAATCTTTTTCAAAATATTCCTGAAACTGTTTCTTTATGTTTGTGATATTATTCTCCACCTGTCTTTTTTTCTCCCCGAAATCTCCATTTTCTGACCTGCCCGCCTCTATAAGTCCACGCAGAAACTCTCTCTGTTCTGAGGATAGGGGAAGTTCCTCATACCACGGCCTCTTTCCTTTTCCGGGATATCCGGAATAAAGGAGATAAAGCAGGACGTCTGCCGCTCTTGCATAGTCCAGCCAAAAATCATCTTCATCCCCTGCATATCTTGCCAGTCCGAAGTCGATCAGTGATATATGTTCCCCATCGTCAATCACATTCGCTATGCTGATATCCCCATGAACCACGCTGCGGCTGCGAAGATACTTGAGTATATCAAACAACTGTATACCAATCCGGTATATCTCTGTCCTGTTAAAAATCTTATTCTTTTCAAACAGCCAGTCTTTGAGCGTATCTCCTTCTTTATATTCCAGGACAAAATAATATTGCTTTCGCTCCCTTATCACGCCAAGTAGCTGTGGAATCTGCTCGTGGGCAAGTCCTGACAAAATGACTGACTCGTGGTAGTTGTTCGCCATATTTTTCTTCCACATCCGTCGGCGGAATTTTTTTAAGATCACTTTCTTCCCATGTGGGTCGACAGCAAGAAAGCAGACACCGTAGCGCCCTTTTCCCATGCAGGATGCCACGGTGTAATCTCCTGTTTTTCTTCTCGGTTTTCTTACATTCATTTTCCTGAAGGGGCACCGCATTCCGGACAGAACCTGGCTCCTGCCGGAAGCGGCCTGCCGCAGTTCTGACAAAACACCGCATTGCCCTCCATCTTTTCTCCACAGGACAGACAGAATTTTGAACCCGCGGGCACAGACATACCGCACTTGGGGCAGACTGACTGCCCGCCCGCCGCGGGGCTGGCAGACTGAAATTTCCCGTGTTGCCCCGGTCCGCTCTGTTGATATCCGCCCTGATTCGGATAACCCTGATTCGGATAGCCATATCCATAGCGGCCGCTATAACTTCCTGATCCAAATCCGCTTCCCCATCCGGAAAGTATTCCGAACAGTCCTTTTTTCCTATAATGACCTCCTCCCATGTGAGGATTCGGGTATCTTCTTCTGCTGCTCGAATATGAAAAGAATCCGCTCATAACCATGTCCTCCTTACACTTGTTCTATTATCTTTAAATATACTGTAACATTCACAGATATAGCAAGTATTGTCAAATAATTTTCACAATTTCTTTACATTCGTCCGCTCACCAGCATATACCATTTTATCTGCATTCCAAAAAACAAAAACTTTCCAAAGTTTCCTCCCCCTCTGACATTCCCGTGCGTATAAAAGATGCAGATGTCATTCTCATAAGTAAAATCCCGGTCAATGAGACAACTCTCTGCGGCGCATCAAATTTAAAGCTGGTATGCGTGACCGCAACCGGAACCAACAATCTGGACAATGATTTTCTGGAAAAGCGCCGGATTGCATGGCGCAATGTCGCCGGGAGGTTCGGATCAAAAGTTATCTATTATTCTGCCTCGGGAGCGCCCGCACAAGAAGGCTACAATCAGGTGGACTTTGATACACTGCTTGCAGACTCAGACATTCTCCCTGTCCACGCCCCCTTAAACAAACATACGGAAAACCGTGGCAAAACAGATACGGGAATTTACGGAAAGCAGATAGCGCATGAAAAGCATCCGCAATGAGAAGCGCACCTCGATTCCGCTTCGCTTCATCTCGGTCGCGGCATTCTCCGCATGTAAAATAAGAAGCAAGGCCATGGAGAAATGCGAGCACTTCTCCATGGCCTTGCTTCTTATTTTTACGCGCTTCTCATTGCTGCACGAAAAAAACCGCCGACCCCAAGGCTTCTAAGTCCTTAAAATCAGCGATTCTCAAGTGCGCGATCAGGGGTTCGAACCCTGGACACCCTGATTAAGAGTCAGGTGCTCTGCCAGCTGAGCTAATCGCGCTTTTCTTTTGTCGTTCTCCTAATGGATGACGCAAGTGATATTATATTACAGAGTTTTTAAGATTGCAAGTATTTTTTAGAATTTTTTGAGATTTTTTGCCACGAATTTTTTAACATATTTTTATAGAAGCTTCCCTATTTATTCTTTCAGAAATTTTATGACATCTTCATAAAAAGGAATGGAGGGCGCAGCGCCTTCTTTTCCAACGGCGATTGCCGCAGCCGCGGAGGAAATTTTAAGAGATTCCCTGCAATCCAGGCCTTTTCCCATATAGTTATATACAAAATATCCTGTAAAAGTGTCCCCGGCGCCCGTGGTGTCTTTCGCCGTGGTCTTTATTGCCGGCTGATAAACCCGGCTTTCGCATTTTGCGTACCAGGCTCCCTGTTCTCCAAGAGTGAGAACCACTTCTAAATCCGGATATCTGCCCAGTATTTTCTCGATCATCTCTTCCGGAGTATGCATTCCGGTTATCTGCTCTCCCTCTACCTCATTTAAAATCAGGAGGGAAACGTGATCGAGGCTGCACTGCTCAATTATTGCATTATAAGGAGAAGGATTCAGAACAACTTTCATCCCCTTTTCATAAGCCCGCTCAATTATATAGGCGATATTACTCACTTCATTCTGAAGAATAATAAGATCCTCAGGTCCAAAATGAGACAGCACATGGTCCGCCATCCGCTCTGTGATCTCGCTGTTTGCTCCCGGATAAAGAACAATGCTGTTTTTCCCTGAATCGTCTACCTGAATCAAAGCATTTCCCGTTCTCACAGAACCTGTCATAATAAAATCCGTATTGATTCCCAGATCGCTGCACAATTTCTTTAAGCCCAGCCCGTCTTCTCCGATCATGCCCGCATGATACACCTCTGCCCCTGCTTTGCGCAGCGCCACGGACTGATTCAGCCCTTTTCCTCCCGGGCGTACATCCAGAGAAAATGATGAGATTGTCTCGCCCTCCACAACAATATGAGGAACCCGATACACATAATCCTGATTAAGAGAACCAAAATTCAGTATTTTCACAGCTTTTTCTCCTTTCTTTGTATCTGACACGGGCTCTGCCTGTAACAGCCCAAACATCATTTCTCTCTATGTCCGCTCTCATGGCAACGTCCTGTATTTAATATTCTGCACACCTCCAGCAGAGATTTTCTGATGCACAACAGCCGCTTATTTAAGCCCGGCCTGCAGTAACACGCTTCTTTTACACATGTCTTCCAGCATTTTTTACCCATAACATCCACACTCCGCACAGTTATTCACTCAGATTTTATATCTGCTGTAAATTAATATATGTCCTTTGCCGTCCGGGTGTGAAGATTCCTATTTCCGCACGGCAATCAGCTTATTGATCGGATTGCCCCGCCGGGAGAATTTCTCCTCGTATTCCGTCATAATATTTCCCCGGTTCATTTCTTCATTGTGATGCAGATCGTAAGTAAATGCCTCCAGCGTCCATCCGGCTTCCTTGATCTGTTCCACAGAAAAATTAAAAAGCGCCGTGTTATCTGTCTTAAATTCTACAGCACCTCCCTGAGGGAGCACTTTCTCATATCTTTCCAGAAACTCCACGGATGTCAGCCGGCGCTTTGCATGCCTTGCCTTTGGCCACGGATCGGAAAAGTTCAGGTATATCTTCTCCACCTCTCCCTCCGCAAAGGCGTCTGCAATATTCCGCGCGTCCATGCAGATGAACCTGACATTTTGAAGTTCTCTGAACTCCTCGGTGTCAAACTTTTCCACAGCGCGGAGAAGAACACTGGAATACCTCTCGATTCCTATAAAGTTGATCTCCGGGTGCTCTTTCGCCATATTCAGGATAAAGCGCCCTTTCCCCATGCCGATTTCAATATGGATCGGATTTTTATTTACAAAAACCTGGCGCCAGCATCCTCTCTGGGCCTCCGGTCTTTTTATAACAGCCGGGTGAGCCTGTATGGTTCCCTCGGCTCTCGGTATATTTCGCAGTCTCATGTATACTCCTCCCTATATTTAACAAAACTAAAAATCAGTAATCCATTATCAAACACCGCCGTCTTCTGTT
Organism: uncultured Mediterraneibacter sp.; assembly: GCA_944377775.1. Lineage (GTDB taxonomy): Bacteria > Bacillota > Clostridia > Lachnospirales > Lachnospiraceae > Mediterraneibacter. The sequence continues at coordinate 24,029 of CALWFY010000150.1, read as the reverse complement.
CCATGAATTGAATTGAAAACAGCGTTCAATATCATAATAACATGGGATTGCCTGACGGTCAAAATATTCAGTTTATAACAGGTTCTTAACTTGCTTTTTTTAGAAAAAGGTGTATGATAAAGTATATTAGCATTTTCTCACAAACAGGAGGCTGTTTATGGAGTCTATTATAAACAAATTGACGGAAATCGAGGACGCTGCATCAGCGATCGTACAGCATGCCGAAGAACAGAAAGATGCTCTTGACAAAGAATACGAAAATAAACGCAGGACCTTTGACGAGGAACTGGAAAAGCAGACGCAGGAACGCCTCAATACCATCCGCCGGGAACTGGAAAAGAACACTTCGAATATCCTGGAAAGCCAGAGCGATGCAAGCACGGAGACCATTACCGCACTTCAGCAGGAATACGAAGAAAAACATACAGAATATGCCCATGAAATACTGCGCAGGATCACCGAGGTATAGCCTATGGGAAACTTGCTTGAATACAGTGGGATCGTGACAAAAATCCGCGCCATGGAAGCGAAGCTGATAAAGCCGGAGCAATTCACAGAGATCGCAAACATGAGAAGCGTGCCCGAGATCGTGGACTACCTGAAGAAAAACACAGCGTACGCGGACATTCTCAGTTCTCTGGAGGAGGATCAGGTTCATCGCGGCAATATAGAGAAACTCCTGATCCAGTCGCTCTATGACGACTACACAAAAATCTACCGCTTCTGCGGGCAGAAGCAGCGGCGCTTTATGAAGCTGCTCCTGAAAAACTATGAGATTGACCTGATTAACTATTGTCTGCGCATTGTGATCAACCATTACCGGCAGCCTTTTGACTTAAACTACAAGCGTGCATTTTTTGACCGATACTCGCAGATTTCGATCGAAAAGCTGATCACATCCCGCACGACGGATGAACTGGTAGAAAATTTAAAGGGAACTGAGTATTATGCTCCGCTGAAGAAGCTGAAAGACTCCCAGAATGTCACCCTTTATGATTACAATCTTACACTGGACCTTTACTTCTACACCTCCACCTGGAGGGAACAGAAAAAAGTCCTGAAAAAATCCGACCTTGAGCTGTTTATGCGGGATCGGGGTTCAAAAATCGACCTTTTGAATCTTCAGTGGATTTACCGGGCCAAGAAATATTATAACATGAAGCCCGCCGATATCTATCTGATGCTCATCCCCATCCACTATAAACTGTCAACAGAACTGGTAAAAGAGCTGGTGGAAGCCCCTGGGCCGGAGGAATTTGAAGCCGCCGTGATGAAAACGAGCTATGCCCGTCACTATAATTTCCGGCAGAATCGTACCATTGAACAGATGTATGCAGACTTTCTGCATCACTTATATACCGTCGACCGGCGGCGGGACCCTTATTCTGTCGCCTCGATCAACACTTATATGTTCCTTAAGGAATCAGAAATCAATAGGCTGACGACCGCCATGGAATGTGTACGCTACGGCTTAAGTCCCCAGGAGACGTTTGCCTACGTTGGAGGTAAAACCCAATGATTGTAAAAATGAAATTCATCAATATTTCCGGTCCCAGAAATGACATTGACCGTGTAACTGATCTGTATCTCTCCCGTTATGAGATTCAGCTCGAATCCGCTCTGTCCGAACTGAAGACCGTGGATAATTTAAGACCTTTCGTGGAGATCAATCCTTATCGGGAGGCGCTGGCCAAAGCTGTTCAGTTTGTCGGGTATTTGCCCAATGCAGCAGACGTTAAGCCAGATACTTCTCTCGGTCTGGACGACATGTTCGAAGTAGTCCGCAAAGCAAATGAAGACTATCAGGACCTTCAGGAAAAGAAAGAAAAACTGCAGAAAAAAATTGAAGAGCTTCGTGCGAAACAGCTGGTGATCGCTCCGTTCCGTCCGCTGGAATGTGATCTCCACAAGGTGCTGCATTACAGGTACATCTCTTACCGCTTCGGACGCATCGCGGTAGAATTTTATCACAAAATGCAGAAATATCTCATGGATGATCTCAACGCTATATTTGTGGAGGGAGAAAGGGATGAAAGTTTCGTGTACGGGGCTTATTTTGTTTCCCCTGCGGATGCTCAGAAAGCGGATGCCGTGTTCCGTTCTCTTCACTTTGAACGGATTGAATTAAAAGATGAATTCGAGGGAACTCCGGCTTATGCTTACCAGGCTCTGGAACGCGAGATTGCCCGGATCAATCTTGAGATTGATGACACTGACAAACAGGCGGGCGAGATGCTCTCGGACCAGGCGCCGCAGCTGATCGCGGCAAAGAACCGCCTGGAAGAACTGTCCAATAACTTTGATGTACGCAAACTCGCTGCCCGGATGGAAGACAACAAAGAGGATTATTATATTCTGTGCGGATGGATGGCTCAGGAAGATGTGGAGAAATTCCTGGAAGAAGTCAAAGACGATGACAAGGTGTTTGTAGTCGTGGAAGATGACCATGACGCCTATTTCGGGGAACCACCCACCAAGCTCGATAATCCGAAAGTATTTAAACCTTTTGAAATGTTCGTCCAGATGTACGGCCTCCCGGCCCACAATGAGATGGACCCCACTGTGTTTGTAGGCCTGACATACTCGTTCATCTTTGGAGTCATGTTCGGAGATGTAGGCCAAGGACTTCTGCTGCTCATCGGCGGAGCTTTGATCTACCACTTTAAGAAAGCGCCGCTTGCAGGAATCATCGCTACGGCAGGAGTTTTTTCTACTCTTTTCGGATTCCTTTTCGGCAGTATTTTCGGATTTGAAGACGTACTGCCCGCACTGTGGATCCGGCCCATTGATCACATGACCACACTGCCTTTCCTCGGAAAGCTGAACACCGTGTTCATTGTGGCTGTTGCTTTCGGAATGCTGCTTATTATTGTGGCAATGGTGCTTCACATTATCAATGCACTGAAAAGCCGGGACATAGAAAGCGCATGGTTTGATCCCAACGGTGCGGCCGGACTGATTTTCTACATTTCCGCTGCCGTATGCATTGTACTGTTCATGACAGGAAGACCTCTGCCCGGCGGTATTGTACTGGCAGTTATGTTCGGCGTTCCGCTGCTTTTAATCCTTTTCCGGGAGCCCATCACCCGGATCATTCAAAAGCGGGCGGACAAGATGGAGACCGGCAAGGCAATGTTCCTTGTGCAGGGATTTTTCGAAATGTTTGAAACATTGTTAAGCTATTTCTCGAACACGATCTCTTTTATCCGTATCGGAGCTTTCGCCGTCAGCCATGCGGCAATCATGGAAGTCGTCTTACAGCTGGCAGGTGCGGAGAGCGGTCACCCGAATTGGATCGGCGTAATCCTGGGGAACCTGTTCGTATGCGGCTTTGAAGGCCTGATCGTAGGCATCCAGGTTCTCCGTCTGGAATATTACGAGATGTTCAGCCGTTTCTACAAAGGAAGCGGTCATGCATTTGACCCATACACCAAAAAGAATAAGAAATAAATTTTAAGATCAGGAGGATTTTATCATGACTCTCGCAACAAAAATCGTATTTATTGCAGCGCTGGTGTTAAGCATCATCATTCCGTTCGGCTACTATCTGCTCGGGAAAAACAAGTCCCGCAAGCGCTATAAACGGGCGATTGGCACCAATGTGTTTTTCTTCTTCGGCGCTTTTGTAATCGCCTCCATCATGCTTCTGGGAGGACCGGATGTACAAGCTGCTGAAGCCGTAACTGCTGATTCCGGCTTTGCCACCGGACTCGGATACCTGGCGGCAGCGCTCGTTACCGGCCTGTCCTGTATCGGCGGCGGCATCGCTGTGGCAAGCGCGGCAAGCGCGGCTCTTGGCGCTATCAGCGAAGACTCCAGCGTACTTGGAAAGTCATTGATCTTTGTGGGCCTTGCAGAAGGTGTATGCCTGTATGGACTGATCATCTCCTTTATGATATTAGGAAACCTGTAACACCAACCGGCCGTGCGGGAATCCGCGGAGCGGATTATGAATGTACGCACGGAGAAAGAGGTTCACCATGAAAATGTATCTTATCAGTGATAATGTAGACACCTACACCGGCATGCGCCTGGCCGGGGTGGACGGCGTGGTCGTCCACGAGCGTGATGAACTGAAAAAGGCTCTGGAGGACGTACTTACAGACAAGACCATAGGCATCGTGCTTCTGACGGAAAAATTCGGTCAGGAATTTCCCGATATCCTGGATACATTCCGCCTGGAACGGAAGATGCCTCTTCTCGTGGAGATTCCGGACCGCCATGGTACAGGACGCCAGAAAGACTTTATCACATCATATATCACTGAGGCGATCGGACTAAAACTATAAAAGGAGGTAATCCTCTTGACATTAGAAGAAAAAATCTCACACCTGCAGGCCACTTCCATGGAGCAGGCCCGCGCAGAGGGAAATGCCATTATCGACGCCCACCGGGAGGCGCTGGAAAAAATCTTCGAAGACCACAGGGCAGAGGCCCTGCGCCAGTCTGAGACGCGCGTCAAGGCGGAAACGACAAACGCAAAGCTCTCTCTGAATCAGGCTGCGGCAAAATCTCAGCTTGAGATCAAACGCCGTCAGGGAAAGGTCCAGCAGGAATTAAAAGACAAAGTGTTCGAAGAAGTCCTGGGACTTGTGAACGACTACATGAAGACAGAAGCATATGATGATTTTCTCATCAAGTGTATCCAGCAGGCAAAGCATTTTGCAGGCCGGGAACCCGTGGTAATCTATATCAATCTTTCTGACGAGTCAAAACGCTCAGACCTGTCAGACGCCACAGGCGTGCACCTGACAATAAGCGCGGAAGATTTCATCGGAGGCGTGCGCGCGGTCATCCGCAGCCGCAACATCCTGATGGACAATTCCTTTAAGACGCAGCTTCGCAATGAATATGATAAATTCTTGTTCCTGGGAGGTGACGGAAATGCTTAAAACCGGAACCATCTACGGCATCAACGGACCCGTCATCTATCTGAAAGGAAATACAGGTTTCCGCATGTCCGAGATGGTCTATGTAGGAAAACAGAAACTTGTAGGCGAGGTCATCGCCCTCGACAAAGACCTGACAACGATTCAGGTCTACGAAGAAACTTCAGGACTTCAGCCCGGGGAGGAGGTCATTGCCAGCGGAGAAGCAGTTTCCGTAACCCTGGCTCCCGGAATCCTCAACAACATTTTTGATGGAATCGAACGCCCGCTGGAGCGCATCGCAGACTCTGCCGGAGCGTTTATCACGCGCGGAGTAAGCGTTGATTTTCTGGACAGACAGAAAAAATGGCAGACACATATCACTGTGGAAAAGGGTCAGTATCTGCACGGGGGCGACATTATCGCAGAAGTGCCGGAGACCCACGCTGTCCTGCACAAATGCATGATTCCTCCGGATGTAGAAGGAACGGTTGTCGGGCTTGTTCCGGACGGAGAATATACGATTGATGAGACGCTTGTCACACTGGAGCTCTCAGATGGGTCAAAAAAAGAACTTACCATGACTCAGCGCTGGCCCATCCGCACACCGCGTCCCACCCATCATCGTTTTCCCGCATCAGTTCCGTTGATCACCGGCCAGAGGATCATTGATACCATGTTTCCCATCGCCAAAGGCGGCACTGCTGCCATCCCGGGTGGATTCGGAACCGGGAAGACCATGACCCAGCACCAGATTGCGAAATGGGCGGACGCTGATATCATCATTTACATTGGCTGCGGAGAACGAGGCAACGAGATGACTCAGGTACTGGAAGAATTCGGCGAGCTGACTGACCCGCGGACGGGCAATCCGCTCATGGACCGGACAACTCTTATTGCAAACACATCAAACATGCCTGTTGCCGCAAGAGAAGCAAGTATCTACACAGGACTTACTCTGGCGGAATATTACAGGGATATGGGATATGACGTTGCCATTATGGCGGACTCCACCTCCAGATGGGCGGAAGCCTTAAGAGAGCTGTCCGGACGACTGGAAGAAATGCCGGCGGAGGAAGGGTTCCCCGCGTACCTTGCATCCCGCCTGTCTGCATTCTACGAGCGAGCAGGCATGATGCACAATCTGAACGGAACAGACGGTTCAGTGACCATCATCGGAGCAGTCTCCCCTCAGGGCGGCGATTTTTCCGAACCTGTCACACAGAATACAAAGCGTTTTGTCCGCTGCTTCTGGGGACTGGACAAGAGCCTTGCCTACTCCAGACATTTCCCGGCTATCCACTGGCTGACCAGTTACAGTGAATATCTCAACGACTTAAGCCACTGGTATCAGGACAATGTCTCCCCGCAGTTTGTGGATTACCGCAATCGCCTGATGGCGCTTCTGAATCAGGAGAGCAGCCTGCTCGAAATCGTCAAGCTGATCGGAAGCGACGTACTCCCGGACGATCAGAAACTGGTCCTGGAGATCGCACGCGTCATCCGCCTGGGCTTTCTCCAGCAGAATGCCTTCCACAAGGACGATACCTGCGTCTCCATGGAGAAGCAGTTCCTTATGATGGACACGATTTTATATCTGTACAAACAGGCGCGCACACTGGTCACAATGGGGCACCCCATGTCTGTATTAAAGGCAGAAAACATTTTTGACCGGGTGATCGCCATCAAGTATGATGTTCCCAACGACCGTCTGGAAATGTTTGCACAGTATCACAGAGACATTGACGCATTCTACCAGAGAGTGCTTGAGAAAAATGCGTAAGGAGGACCGGGTATCATGTCAATCGAATATTTAGGCCTAAGCAGCATCAACGGCCCTCTCATTGCACTGGAGGGCGTTCAGGACGCTTTCTATGACGAGCTTGTTGAGTTTATCGTAGACGGCAAAGAGCGCAAGATCGGCCGTATTGTAGAGATTTATGAGGACAGAGCTGTCATTCAGGTGTTCGAGGGTTCTGAGAGCATGTCCCTTAAGAACACCCACACCAAACTCACCGGACATCCTATGGAAATCGCTCTGTCACCGGATATGCTGGGACGCACGTTCAACGGCATCGGCCAGCCGATCGACGACCTCGGCCCCATTGTATCCACACTGAAGCGGGACGTCAACGGCCTGCCCTTAAACCCGGTGCGCCGCGAATATCCCCGAAATTATATTCATACAGGAATCTCCGCCATTGACGGTCTGACCACCCTGATCCGCGGGCAGAAACTGCCCATCTTCTCAGGAAACGGCCTCCCTCATGACCAGCTTGCCGCACAGATCGTAAAGCAGGCATCTCTGGGAGAAGACTCTGATGAGAAATTCGCCATCGTGTTTGCCGCAATGGGCGTCAAGCATGACGTGGCAGACTTTTTCCGCAATACCTTTGAAGAAAGCGGGGTTGCAGACCATGTGGCCATGTTCCTGAACCTGGCAAACGACCCGGTGGTAGAGCGTCTGATCACGCCGAAAGTGGCGCTGACTGTAGCTGAATACCTGGCTTTTGAGCAGAATATGCATATCCTTGTCATCCTGACAGACATGACTTCTTTTGCCGAGGCCATGCGTGAAGTCTCTTCCTCCAAAGGCGAGATTCCCAGCCGTAAAGGATATCCCGGATATCTGTACAGTGAGCTGGCGACAATTTATGAGCGCGCCGGCATCGTACAGGGCGTGGACGGCTCAGTGACTCAGCTTCCCATTCTGACCATGCCGAATGACGATATCACGCATCCGATCCCCGACCTGACCGGTTATATCACGGAAGGTCAGATCGTGCTGGACAGACCGCTGCACGGGCAGTCTGTCTATCCTCCCATCAATATCCTGCCGTCCCTCTCCCGGCTGATGAAAGACGGCATTGGAGAAGGTTATACAAGAGAAGATCATCAGGACCTGGCGAACCAGCTCTTCTCCGCTTACGCAAAAGTGGGCGACGCGAGAAATCTGGCTTCTGTCATCGGTGAAGATGAATTATCCCCCATTGACAAAAAGTACCTCGCATTCGGAAAAGAGTTTGAAGAGCGTTACATTGGTCAGGGGCAGGATGAGAACCGGAGTATGGAAGAGACGCTGAATCTTGGATGGGAGCTCTTAGGACGGCTTCCGAAGGAAGAACTGGACAGAGTGGATACAAAGATTCTGGACAAATATTATAAACCAATGGAAGAAGATAATTAGTTATTAAGGAGAGAATTTTAGTGGACCCACGGACATTTCCAACCAAAGGTAACTTAATGCTGGCAAAAAATTCGCTGGCTCTTGCAAAACAGGGATATGACCTGATGGACAAAAAAAGGAATATTCTCATCCGGGAGCTGATGGATCTGATAGATCAGGCGCGCAGTATCCAGGAGGAGATTGATACGACTTTTACACAGGCATACCAGTGTCTTCAGAGGGCCAACATAGAAAACGGCATCAGCAATGTGGAGCTTCTTGCCTACACCGTGCCCATCGAAAACTCCATTACCATACAGACCCGCAGCATTATGGGCACGGAAATACCTCATGTGAAATATGTACCGGACGCAGGCAGACCAACCTATTCTTTCAGCACCACACATGAGTCCATAGACAAGGCCAGGGATGCTTTCCGCAAGGTGAAAGACCTGACTGTAAAGCTCTCCATGGTGGAAAATGCCGCTTACCGGCTGGCAGGAAATATCAAGAAAACACAGAAGCGGGCAAACGCGCTTCAGAACATCACAATCCCTATGTACTCCTCCCTTGTGTACACGATCACAAACGCGCTGGAGGAAAAAGAACGGGAAGAATTTACGCGTCTGAAAGTCATAAAAAGAATGAAAATGAAAAAAGAAAATTCATAACTCATTGCTCAGACTTCTCGACATAAAAGACGATTTTGGTAATATATTCGCTTTCATCGTGAGAAGTAAGATAATCATTGATGCAGAACTCATAAGCATCTGATATAATCTTTAAAGAATTGGTTTCACAGTAATTCAGCAGTTTCTGATAAGAACGGCCGATCGACAGATAATCTCCGACATGATAAATGCTGACGCACAGCCCTGCCGGAATCCGCATGATATTTTGCACTTTATCCGTTCTTTCAACAGGCAGAAACGCCATTTTCGCTTCCGTGAAGCGCCCTTCTTTCACATGCTGAAAGGGAACAATTACTCCGGACTGGAAAAAGATCGGCAGTTGTTCCCGAAAAGATTCAGCAAAACATTTTTTTGTCGCAATACTGATTTCTTTCAGTGTATAGGGCTTTTCCACCTCCTGAAACAAAATATGCCGGACTTCCATCTGCTCTGTGAAAATGGCGCTGTCATTTTTGCGATATGCTTTGGACTCTTCCATTTGTTCACAGCGATGCAGCACCCGGCTTCGAATCAGATGCAGTTCCTGAATCTGCCGGTCAATAACAGCAACCTGTTTTCTCAAAACAGCCAGACTGCTGTCAATATTATAAGACCGCATATGTTCTTTGATTTCATTTAAAGAAAAGCCGATTTTTTTCATGATCAAAATAGTGTCCAAATAGTCGATCTGACTGGCGCTGTAATAGCGGTATCCATTATGAGGGTCCACATAGGCCGGCCGAAACAGACCGATCTTATCATAAAAAATCAGCGTTTGCTTGGAAATATTCTGATACTTTGATACTTCTCCGATTGTAAATAAATTTTCCATACCATACCTCTTGACAATATAGTTACTATATTCTTTATTATATTTCCATGCGAAAACAAAATGCAAGAGGAGAAAAATTTATGTCTGAAAAAAGACGTTCTGCTTTCTATCAGAAACTCACAGAAGGATTATCATGCGGGATGATTGCATTCATTATAATCGGTGCAATGATCTGTTCTTTTGGTATCTATAATATACACCAGCAGACCGGTATTACAGAGGGCGGCGTGATCGGGCTGATGCTTCTGATAGAACACTGGTTTGATGTTTCACCCGCTTATATCACGCCGGTATTGGATATCACCTGTTATCTGCTGGCGTTTAAATATTTAGGCGGAAAATTTATTAAAATATCATTGATATCAACTTTAAGTGTTTCCCTTTTCTATAAAATCTGGGAGTTATTTCCGCCGATGCTGCCGGACCTGTCATCATATCCACTGTTGGCAGCCGTCAGCGGAGGACTTTTTGTAGGAATCGGTGTCGGCATAATCATACGGCAGGGCGGGTCAAGCGGAGGTGATGATGCACTGGCTCTCACCATTTCCCATATCACTCACTGGCGCCTGTCCCGCGCATATCTTTTTACAGATTTAGTCGTACTGGGACTTTCACTGACATACATTCCTTTTTCAAAAATTATATTTTCTGTAATCACGGTTACTCTTTCATCATTTCTGATTGACCGGGTGCAGGAATTCAGGTCAGGCTCTTCCGACAGACAGCATCCTGTATGATTTCAGACTATATCTCTTTCTCCAGATAGAAAACCTGATAAAACATCTCCAGCGACTCAAACAATTCCCTCTTTGTCTGCTGGAGTTCTTTTATCTTGAGTACGCTTCCTATCTCATCAAAAGCAAAGTCGTTCTCCTCATGATCCACTTTCAGCTCCAGATTTCCGTCCTCATCAAACACTGCCATGAAGATGCCGCCCACATCTTCCGTATACAGGACGCACATAATCTGCAGTTCCTGCTTCACCTCTTCCGGCAGAGCGTCAAACTCCGGGTTTAAATAAAATTTCTGCTCATAGGCGCTCGCCGCGCATAACACCTTTTCTTCGCCCATATTATTCCTCTCTGTCAAAATAAATATTTTCTCCAGGGGACAGGCTGCCCCCTATACATATCCATACACACCCCGTACAGACACTTCCCCTGCATATACCGCTTCTTCAGTACCATCCGCCCTGCGGACAATAAGCTCCCCGGTGCGGTTAATTCCGAGCGCATGTGCCTGATACTGTTCTTTTGCTCCGAGTATCCGAACTTCCCTGTCCCTGTTAACCAGCATGGAGGTATACGATTCCATCAGTTCCGTCATATCCTCTGTGTGGAGAAATTTGTCATAATTTTCTTCAAAGCGCTCCATGATGCGCGCGATAATGGTGGCGCGCTTTACTGTATGCCCGCACTCCAGCCGCAGAGATGTGGCAGTCTGTCTGAGCTCCTCGGGAAATTCTTCCATATTGACATTGATTCCCACACCCACTGTCACATGATTAATATAGTCGACCTGCGCACTCATTTCTGTAAGAATACCGGCCAGTTTTTTCCCGTTTATAATAATATCATTGGGCCATTTGATCTGTACCTGTGCATCCCCAAAAGACTCCACACACATACGCAGCGCTTCTGCCACACTGCACGCCATCACAAGAGTCAGCATGGGCGCCTTATCCGGCGCGATTTCCGGGCGCAGCAATATCGACATATAGATACTGCTGCCCTCCGGAGATTCCCAGGAGCGGCCTCTTCTTCCCCGTCCGTCCGTCTGGCGGTCTGCCACAGCCAGCGTTCCATGAGGCGCTCCCTCATCCCCCAGCTGCCTTACCCTGAGATTCGTAGAATCAGCCACAGCATAATACATGATGTTTTTTCCTGCCCACCGGGTCTTCATCTGACTCTCAAGTTCTTCCCGGGTCATGACATCCGGACTGCCTACTATGTGATATCCCTTATTGCGCACAGCCTCTACCTGATAGCCGTCTTCCTGAAGCTGGCGAATGACTTTCCACACAGCAGTCCGCGAAACGCCGAATTTCTCACTGATCTGCTGCCCGGACACATAGCCGTCTGTCTCCCTGAGAAGCTTCAATATCTCTGATTTCATCAGTGCTCCCCGCAGTCGTGGCTGCCGCATCCATGACTGCCGCAGTCATGTTCTCCATGATGATGCTCCCCGTGGTGATCACAAGTCGCATCCTGTACATACTCTAATTTCCCTGCGAGCAGAGCTTTCACCGCCTCATCACAGTTTCCGGTCACTCCGGCATACAGTCGGATTCCGGCCTCTGCCAGCGCTGCCTGAGCGCCTCCGCCGATACCGCCGCAGATCAGAATATCTGCGCCCAGATTTTTTAAAACAGAGGCAAGAGCTCCATGACCCTGCCCGTCTGTATCAACCACACTTTCTTCTGTGATCCTGTCTTCCTCCACATTGTATATCTTGAATTTCTCTGTGTGTCCAAAGTGCTGGAATACCTGTCCTTCCTCGTATGTCACCGCTATTTTCACTGCACTCGCTCCTTTCATATGCTATTATCCATGTTCTGAGCAGCCCGCATAACGCGGTTGTCTCTCCACTGGATAAAATGATAGTCCCCTTCATGCCATATGTCAATAGCACTGGTCACTCCTCTGTTCCCAGTGTCGCCATCATCACTGCTTTAATCGTATGCATCCGGTTCTCAGCCTCATCAAACACTTTTGACTGTTCGGATTCAAATACTTCGTCCGTCACTTCCATATCTTCAATGCCAAATCGTTCGCCCATCTCCTTTCCGATCTTTGTCTTAAGATCGTGGAATGCGGGGAGGCAATGAAGAAAGATTGCATTTTCTCCCGCATTTTCCATAACAGCCTTTGTCACTTTGTACGGACTCAACTCTTTGATTCTCTTTTCCCAGACTTCATCCGGCTCGCCCATGGACACCCATACATCCGTATAGATTATATCTGCATTTTTCGTGCCTTCTTTTACATCTGACGTAAGTGTGATCGTTGCTCCGGAATCTTCTGCGTATTTTCGGCACTGTGCCACAAGCTCCTCATTCGGGAAATATTCTTCTGTGGTGCACGCGACAAAGTGAAGTCCCAGCTTGGAACACACGATCATCAGGGAATATCCCATATTATAGCGAGCATCCCCCATGTACACCAGCTTCAGCCCTTTGAGTTTTCCGAAATTCTCCCGGATCGTCAGCATATCTGCCAGCATCTGCGTGGGATGATATTCGTTGGTCAGACCGTTCCAGACCGGAACTTTCGCGTACTTGGCCAGTTCTTCCACGATCTCCTGACCGAATCCCCTGTATTCAATGCCGTCATACATCCGGCCGAGCACACGCGCTGTATCCTCGATACTTTCCTTTTTACCCATCTGGGAACCGGTTGGCCCAAGATAAGTCGTGCCCATCCCCATATCGTGTGCCGCCACCTCAAAAGCACAGCGCGTGCGGGTACTGTCTTTCTCAAAGATCAGGACCACATTTTTACCGCGCCAGTTATCCACCGGTATCCCCTGTTTCTTCTTCTCTTTTACATCCGCCGCCAGGTCGATCAGATATGTGATCTCCTCAGGTGTAAAATCTTTAAGCGTCAAAAAATTTCTTCCTTTTAAATTCATAGTGCTGCCCCTTTCTATCTTTATCAATGTCTCCATGAAACCCGGCAGATCATATGTGTGTGCCAGATGCTCATATCTTTCCTGCACATCCTTTCGCAATTCATCCACCGTATAAACCCTGTACTTGGGCACCCGCATCAGTTTTGCACCCGCCTCCAGCATCCCCATGTACAGTTCCTTATCTGTAACAGATACCGGAAGCCTGAGCACAATCGCCAGCGTCCGTTTCTCAAGTTCTGTCAGATTCCGCATTCTGCGCTCATACCACGCATCCGGATGTTCCTGTTCGATATAATAAATAATGCCTTCCAGCCCATAGAGCATCCGTTTTGCATCATAGTACCCTATCTTCATATTCTGCCGGCTGCGTTCTCCGTCAAATTCGATGATGCTCCCCAACTTCACTCTCGGACCAATCAGATAACACTCTCCGTCTTCCGGCAGTCTCACCCGAGGTTCCCTGCCGGGACCATAAATCCGTATCTCGATAATATCCCTGTATCCTCGTTCCACCAGCGCGCCCACGGGAACATTATTCACAACACCCCCGTCAATATAGCGTTTCCCATCCTTCATAGGCTCGTTCTTGAACCCCAGAAGATATGCGCTGGCCAGCAGAAAATCCTCCAGATGGCCTTCCGGAATATCAGAAATACTCAAATCCAACTGCTTGAAATCCGTCAGAGAGAACGTCGTGATACAGAACTCTTTCCCCGAAGCACGGATTTGTTTCTCATCTACCGCCTCATGGATCAGCTCTCTCAGCGGAGAGATATCTACACCGCCCTCACCTAAAAGACGCCGCGCCTCAGAAAGTATATCGCCGAACCGATGCTTTCCTTGAAAAAGCTGTCCCATCCACTCGTCATCTACTGTCATTACCCGGGAAAAGGACATCTCACGCCATATTTTCTCTGCCTTTTCTATATCGTCCATGCAGATGAGGGCTCCGTTAAGCGCGCCCACAGAAGTCCCCGCCACAGCGCTGATCTTCACGCCCGCTTCTTTGAGCGCTTTCCACGCTCCAATCTGGTATGCGCCGCGCGCTCCGCCTCCGTCAAGCACCAGACCATATTCTTTTGTCAGATCGATCAATGGTTTCATGCACTCCACCCCGATTTTTCAAAACGATTATAAATCAAGTTTTAGTATACACATTATCGCATAAAAATTCAATATATTTGCATAAATTTTCATTTTATCTAAAAATCGTCACGCTGAATGTCATTTCTTTATATTTCAGTTCCGCCGCTGTCTGCTCACCTCAAACATGAGCACTGCAGCCGCCACGGCCGCGTTCAGCGACTCAGCTTTCCCCTGCATGGGAATCCGGATACGGCAGTCCGCACACGCGGCCACCTTATCTCGAAGCCCGTTTCCCTCATTGCCTATGAGAAATGCAGTTCCTTTCAGATAGTTCTCCTGATCATAAGAGCGCTTTCCTTCCAGGTGTGCCGCATATGTGGTAATCCCCGCCTGCTTCAGCTCCCCTATGGTTCCCGGCAGATCGTCAACATAGAGAAAAGGGAGCCGGAATACTGCCCCCATGGTAGAACGGATTACTTTCGGATTATAAATATCCACACAGTCCCGACTCAGAAGGATTCCAGTCACTCCTGCCGCCTCCGCCGTCCTGAATATCGTACCCAGGTTACCCGGATCCTGAAGATTATCAAGAACAATCACATGGGATTCTCCCGTTTCATTGCCAAGAATATCTTCCAGATCGTACTCACAGCGTTTCACAACTACCATAATTCCCTGCGGCGTCTTTGTATCCGACACATGAGCAAACACCGCATCCGCCATGATTTCCATCCTGCATTTCCTGCTGATATCCTCTGTTTCTTCTGCATGCCTGGCAGCATAACTTTCCGAAAGATAGACCCGTTCAATCCTGTCCTGCCAGGCCGGATCCTCCAAAAGTTCCCCCGCCATGCGCGGACCTTCTACAAGGAATACGCCTGCTTCCTCCCGGACACGGCTTTTCTTCATCAGCTTTATCAGTTCTTTTACCTGAGCATTTGCCGTACTGGTAATCATCTTATCTTCTCCTTATCATTGACTGTATAGTATTTCTGGTTCTTACTCTGGGGTTTATCAGGCATAGTCATCGCCATCTCCCCGGTCTCAAGAAGCGGTTTTACATATTTTCCCATGGCGTGAAAAAGTGTCTTTACTCCGAGAAACTGTGCGATCTCACTCTTACTGCGCGGTATCAGGCAGAAGTCCAGCAAGCTCTGTACATCAGTACCTCTGCCGGTTCGATACACTCCTGACTCTCTGACAACGGAAACTGTTCGTCCCGTCCTGCTCTCACCATTATAAAATATTACCACGAACTCGTTGCGTCTGTTCTCAAATACAGGTTCCGGCAGCCCTGCCTCCCGCATCATCCGCCTCATTGTAGGGATACCTGAATAACGATTCTCTGCGCCGGTCATACTCTCTGCCATGACTGCAAGAGCGGGATTGCGCAGATCCGGCCTGGAAACTCCCAACTGTTCCACCGTCATTCTTCCATACAGAGTACCCGGGCTGTGAATTTCCAGCCTGTCTTTAAAAAAACATATCTGCACCGGCGTCCCCTCCGTATGGACACTGTAATCTCTATGGATAAGAGCATTAAGTATGGCTTCCCTGATTGCCGTAAGGGGATACTCTGTCTTATCCCGTCTCATTCCCGACTCCGGATCAATAATAGTGCTGACACGCATATTCCTCTTACAGAATGCCACTGCTTCTTCCACCATCTCCGATATCGTTCCTTCAATCCGCTTATTGTCCGTAAAACGCATACTGTCGTCTGCCGTATCCCCAATCTCATATCCGGGTACGATCACAGCCGTAATCCCAAACTGCGGGAAAATTCCCTGGGGATACATACAAAAATTCATGACCGCTGCCAAAGTTGGCTGACCGCCTCTGGTAATATTAAGCAACTCTCTTACTTTTTCTTCCTCCAGCATGGCAAACTGCACACGTTCTTTCTTCTTATCCTGAATGTATCTCTCAATCTTTTTCTCATCAAGAAACCCTGCCGCCCTCTCCACCTCTCTCTCATCATCATGAAGATGCTTCCTATATGACTCATAACTATATATCTCATAGTCTGTCATCGGCATATCTGCATCTCCAACTCGTATATAAGACCCCTTCAGCCTTCCTGTTCCTTTATAGTAGCAGGGCCGCTCTGTCACATCCAGACCCGGAATCTCTGCAGCACAGACCGACCCCCCTTCAATCTCCGCCGCAGTAAATACTGCTCTCACAGGAGGCTCCATCTGATTACACTGTTCTGTCACTTTTTTCTGCAAATCCTGAAGATCATATACACCACATACATGGAATCCGTCTCTTTCATCCAATCCGAACAACAGGATACCACCCCGATCCTGATTAGAAAAAGCAGATAAAGTATCATACAACCTTCTCGGGCATCCGTTGTGTGCGGCCTTCACTTCAATATACTGATCCTCTGCCTGCCATCTTCTCGTTCTCTCCACAAGCTCTAACAGCTCCACCTCCAACATACGGCAGCCTCCTTTTATTTAAGATTTTGCAAATCCATAATTATTAACTAAAACATATCACAAAAATACAAACTTTACAATTATACTTTGCAAATTAATAAATATTTTCTAAATTATACCTTTTTTACTTTGCAAATTTCTTTTAAAAAAGATATCCACAGCCATTCTCCTGCGGATATCTTATAAAAAACTTTCAAAATACTCTCTCAGTTTTTCTTACTGTCTTTTTCTGGAATCAAATTTTTCCAATATTTCATTCGTCCCGATCACAATCAGGATACCGCCTTCCGGCAGAGGTTTCTGCGGGTCCGGCGTCACATCAATCTTTCCATCCACAATGATGCCGACCACATTGATTCCCAGTCTCTCCCTTGCGCTGACTTCAGCGAGGCTTCTTCCTGCCCATTTATCCGGCACAGCAATCTCCACCATACTGTAATCCTTAGAAAGTTCAATCCAGTCCATAAATTCTCTGGATACCAGACTCTTAGCCACCCGGCTTCCCATCTCAATCTCCGGATAAACGATCCGGTCGGCTCCCACTCTTTCCAGAATGGCTCCCTGAAGCGAATTTTTCGCTTTTGCTACAACCAGCGGAATTCCCATCTCCTTACAGAGCATTGTAGCCATGATTCCCGCCTCCAGGTTTTCCGAAACCGCAATCACAACCCCGTCCAGGTTCCTGCCGCCCAGAGACTGCAGGGCTTCCGGGTCCGCCACATCCGCTTTCATCGCATAAGAAACCTTATCCGAAATTTCCTGGATTTTTTCGTAAGAATCATCCATTACAAGCACGTCACAGCCCATATTTTCAAGAGTGAGCGCCACACTTTCACCAAAACTTCCAAGTCCCAGAACCGCATACTGTTTTTCCATAATCCGCTTCCTCCAATTCTTTTACTTTTTCATCCGTCTGACAAAATCACTTTTTGCCCTATCTTCTTATCCAAGCATTACTTTCTCTTCCGGCAGTTCTCTGAACCGCGCACTCTTGTCACTCTTTCCTGCGAATACAAGAGCCATGGTCAACGGACCGATACGCCCCATATACATCAGAATCATAAGCACCACATGACTGCCCCTGCACAGATGCGGTGTCAGATCAGCCGAAAGCCCGACCGTGCCCATAGCAGATGCGGCTTCATACACCAAATCCAGGAACTCCACTTTGGGTTCGAACAATGTCAGCGCCACAATTCCCGTAAACAGGGCAATAAAGGTAATCATAGTAATCGTAACTCCGGATTTTATAATATCATTGTCGATCCTCCGTTCAAAACACTCTGTATCCCTGCGGTTTTTAAGCACGCAGAACACCGTCAGAAGCAGCATGGCCGCTGTCGTAGTCTTAATACCGCCGGCAGTTCCTGCCGGAGAGCCTCCGATAAACATCAGGATACAGCCGATCAATTTTGAGCTTTCCTGAAGTCCTGCCTGTGAAACCGTAGCAAACCCTGCTGTTCTTGTGGTAACCGACTGGAACATGGACGCCATCAGTTTCTCAAATACATTCATGTCTTTCATGGTAGCCGGATTATTATATTCAATCAGGAAAAAACATAAAGTTCCGAAAACAATCAGTCCCAGAGTCATCATGATAACGATCCGGCTCTGCAGTGTCAGACGGGTAAACAGCCATCTCAGGGGGCGTTTGCGCTCCTTGCCGCCCTTTCGGATGTTAGAGGCGATGTCATGCCATACCGGAAATCCGAGTCCTCCCATTACGATCAAAAGCATGGTCGTAAAATTAACCAACGGAGACACTGCATACTGCTGAAAACTGGTACTCCCGAAAATATCAATTCCCGCGTTACAGAATGCGGATATGGAATGAAATATAGAATATCCCACCCCATTGATAAATCCATACTCCGGAATAAACTTAAATGCAAAGAGGACTGCGCCGATTCCTTCCACAAGAAATGTGCCTTTCAATATCCGTATCACAAACTTCACAAGCCCGGAAAGTGTATCCAGACCATATGCCTGCTGTATGGTGATTCTTCTTTTCATGGAAATCCTCTTGCCCAGCATTAGATAAAATGCTGAAATACAGGCAATGATTCCCAACCCGCCTATCTGGATCAGTGCCATGAGGATCACTTTTCCCACCAGCGTGAACTGCTCTGCCGGGACAATGGTCACAAGCCCGGTCACACACACACTGCTCACTGAAGTAAACAGGGCATCTAAAAATGCAATCGGCTGCTGATTACTAAAGGGGAGCCACAGGAGCACCCCGCCCAGAAAAATCACTCCAAAAAATCCAAGTGCAATAAGTTGCATCGTATTCAGACGCACTCTTCTTGCACTCTTTTTTTGTTCATCCATATAAAACTATCTCCCATTCATATCTACCCACTGACCAGGGCTGATTTCCACTCTAATATATCACGCTCCATATCCCTTTACAAGAGATTCATCTGTAAAGAAAGAGCTAAAAAATTCCCGATGCAGTACTTTGCATCGGGAGTCCCTTATTTTTTGAAAATATTCCAATTTTTACTTTACGCCGCATACTTGGCGATCTGTCTGCACAGTTCTTCGCAGTCATCCGAATACATCTGTAATTCCATTTCGCTGTTAAGCCCCAGATGCATGATCCCCAGCAGTGATTTGGCGTCAACTACAACGCGCCCTCTTTTCAGATCCATGTCAAAACCATACTTGGAGACTGTGTTCACAAATTCAAGGATCTCATCCGGATGTCTAAAAGTAACTTTCATTTCGCTCATTACTTATTTCACCTCTTCTTTGAATCATTTCATTCTGTGATATCCGCCGCCGTATTTTCCCAGACGGCAGAATTGCTTCAAGCGGCTATTTTCAGCCATCGCCATACATACTACCATATTTTTCCTTGACAAAAAGGGGGAAATTTTTTAAAAAGGTGCAAATTTTTAATGAACTTTTTAATGAACGGTTTTCCGAAATTCCGTTGGAAGCATTCCAACCTCGTCTTTAAAAACCCTGCTCATATATTTAGGATCCGCATATCCTGTCAGCTCTGCGATTTGATTCAGTTTCAGCCGGGTATTTGCCAGAAGACCTTTTATTCTGTCAATCCTCATACTTCTCACGGTCTCCGCGAACCCGGCCCCCGTCTCTTTCTTAAACTGAGCGCTCAGATACTCCTCTGACACAAAGAGTCTTCCAGCCATCTCTTCCAGTGTGATTCCCTGATCATAATATTTTCTGACCAGCTGCACGGCTTTGCGAATCAACGGACTTAAGCTGCCATCGCCCTCTTCCTCATAAGTGTCAAAATCCAATGCCTGAAAAAATTCCTCCATGGCTGATCTGATTCCTCTCCAGCTTATTGCGTCCGCGATCTTCTGCATACTGTAATATACATTCAGCTCTGACTGTACCTCATGCTGTGTCTTGTATGCGCTGAGCGCCGCCATGTTAAATCGGAGCAGACATTCTTTGATTTCTCCCGGGGTGCGCGGCTCTCTCCGGAAAAGATCGTACAGCCGGTAATAACATTTTTTTACATCTTCTCTATTTGATAAGAGCACCGACTGCCGGACCTGGCTTTCCAACTCTGCCGGATATTTGAGCGGAACGGTTTTAAGCTCCTGTACATCCCTGCTGCGTATCAGTTCCCCGCTTTCAAAAATCAGGTTCCATTCACGAATCCCGCACAGTTTTTCAAACACGCCGGGAAACTCTTCCATATGCTCAGCCTCTCCCCAAATGCAGACCAGTTCTTCCCTCACATTTCTCTTAAGCGCGGGCATGATCTCCCGCCTGAATATCTCAAATTCCTGGTCAAAAGACTCTTTTACTCCGCAGCTCTCCCCTGTGCGGTACACGACAGCTGTCAGCAGATGCCACGCGTCTGCGGGAAGCACGCACACTGAAAACTCACCGCTGTTCCCCACGCTTTCCAGGAACGCACGCACCCGCTCTTTCTGTGATTCATACCCTTTTCCAAGCCATACGATAAACAGCGCGCCCGCGTCCTCCAGAGAAAATCCATACCTCTCTCCGGTGACCTGGTGAAGTTCCCGGCACGGTCGTATCTGCCCGTTTAAACATCCCATAAAAATATTTTCCGGCGACAGAACCGCCTCCGCTGCCTGTACGCTTGTCCATGTCTCATCGCTGTCATTAAAAACTTTTTTTGCCTGATTTTTTCCCATCTGCATGCCTCCAAAGGATTACGCTCTTCCGGACAGCGTCTCCCTGATTTCTTCTTCCAGTTCTTCCGCCATCTTCCGTCTCTCCGGACTTGCTTCTTTATCTTTACTCTTAATCAGATTCTGATACAGTTCACTGCCTTTAAAGGTGTTAGAATCAATGATCGCTCCGCTTCCTTTATTCTCTTCTATCACCTTATTCATCAGCTTGAGATAGCCTTTCACCACATCATAAACCTCTTTTTCCGACTGCTCCAGGAACGCCGCACTTCCCGGAAATTCAGTATAATCATTACCATTATGTAAGACATATACAAGATAGGCAGAAAAATAGTATCCCCCATACCTGAGAACAGCTTCCTCGCGCTGCCCGCTCTTTTTCACCTTTTTATCTGCTTTCTTATAATATCGGTACGCCTGCATGGCGAAATTAACCGGTCTAAAATACTTTTTGAAAATCTCTTCCTCATCCTTGTCTTTTATCTCATCCACATAGTCCTGCCCAATTTGGGAAAAATACTTCAGCACCTCGTTGGAGCTCTTCGTACGCGCGTCCCCTGGATTTCCTTCTCTGTATGCCCACACGATCCTTGCGAAATCCGTCAAACTGTACTGATATTTCCCGAATATCCTCTCTCCCCTCTTGATGATACAGAAGTGGATATCATCCTTTTGCTCCGGCCTAAACAGACGGTTGATCTCCAGGACAGCCCGGCTGGTGTAGGCGATATCCTCGCTCTGTCCTTGGTTCTTTCTTTTACCTCTTTTCGCGCTTCCCTGGCATCCTTGTCTTCCTGTTCCCCATCGGAGCTGTTTTCATACCAAAATTCTGCGGCAGTGGAAATAGTCTGCGCTCCGTTTATAATTGAGATCATTTCCGGCTTTTCATACTTTAAGGTCACACTGGAATTTTTACTGAGATCCAGCGCATCTTTTTCCTGAACAACGATTGTGATTCCATTGTTCAAAAATCAGAAGTTATCCGGATTATTTTCCAGTGTATCCTTGATGCTGGTCTCCACACCGAGCTGATCCTTGATACTGTAGCGCACGTTTCTGCGAAACAGCTCATCACCCACCCTGTTGTACATTTCCACAAGGTCATATAGTTTCGCCGTATAAATATAAGCACCTATTTTTGAAGCAATCGTACTGCTTGCATCTTCCCCGCCCTTTGGCGCAGACAGGACGTTCATCCGCTTCCCGATATCAATGCTAAAACGCTGGTTGTCTCCGCTGTAATAGCTTAACACCTGATAATTTATCTGAGACAGGTTACATTTCACTTTCTTTTTTATGGCATTCCGTATATTCTTTCCCCACTGTTTCGCCGTGATTTTCCGCTCAAATGTGTCCGTCAGCACAACCACATAGTATGTGTGATTTTCATTCTCTTCCGGAATGAGTTCCAAAATTTTCTCTTTTATCGCCTCCAGCGCTTTCTCCTCTTTATCTTCTTTATATTGACAGAAGACTGCGAAATCCTCAACGCCCTCTTCCGCCAGTTCCTTAAAACTCACTGCTTCTCCGCCGTCAAGACTTCTCGCCATCTTTCTAATCGTTTTCGCTTTCTCTTCATCCTCGCTATACAGATCCCTCTCTATACCGAACTCTCTGAGCATCTGCTCTACTCTTTCGTAACTTCTCATATCTTTCCTCCTCGTATGCTCTTAAAACAGCAAGTACTCCTCTGAAAACTCAATTCCTTTCGGGCTGAACTTTTCCAGCTCCCTGTAAAACTCCTGTATACATTCGTTAAACTCTTCCTTTTTCTCAGAAAGATCATAACCGCCTTTTTCCTGTCCGGGCTCCAGGCTGGAAATCCCCTCCCGGTAATCATCAAAGGTCCTTTCGGCCTCTATCAGACACTCCAGATATTCCTCCCGCTGACCGGCTTTGTCTTCCAGCTCTTTCACATAATATTCCATACATTTTTTCAGGTTGGAAATAACCAGGTCCAGCTCGCTCTGAATAGAGAACTCCCTGGCGCTTACACTTCTTGCCTTTCTGGAAATCTCATTGACAAGATTATAATTTTCCGGATAGATAGAGCCGGTGTGTATGCCGCACATCTGGCGGAGCTGTTCTCTTAACTTCTTTTTATATTTCCCTTCAATTTTGACATGCAAGTAAGAATAACACGGCATCTCCTCTCCATCATCCCCCTGAAAGAGAAGAAAAGCTCCCTGCTGAGCAATAATTCTCGGATTCAGTTTAATGTGGTCAATCAGCTTGTGATTCTTCTGAAAAATCCTTTCCTCATTAATCCAATTCTCTTTCCTCTCCACTATCATGTCATAGGCGTTGATAATATTGTTGGCCGTGGGACAGTACATTTTGTCTATTGGGAAAATATACACAACACCGTCTTCATCGTCCGAGCTGTCCTCCGGCTTGTGATAATACGGGGTCACTGCAAAATAAAGCGCCGCCAGACAGTTGTAAGTGACATCGAGAAGACGGCTGGGGAATCCCCCATGCTGGGCATCAATGGCTTTTTCAAGGTATGTTTCCCCTTTTGTAAGCTTATTTGCCGCCATTTCATCGAACTGGTTCTTCTCAAAAAACGGATTGTCCTCCAAAATCCGCTCCCGAAACAGATTCGGATAACAGGGTCTTTTAAATTCTCGCACTTCACCCCTGAATACAACAATCTTGTCTTTGGGAATCGCGTCTATTTCTTTCTCAATTCTTCCAATATAATCTGCTATGGATTTTATTTTTTCATCACTCACATCCATACCTCCCAGGTAAATTACTACTTCCATTTTATCCCAGATACCATGGGAACACAACCGATATCCCTTTTTATACAAACGCGTCTTATAAAGAAATAAGCTACGGCAGAATACCGCAGCTTGTTTCTATATCGTAACCGTATTTTTATATATTCTGATGTTTTTCCATATATTTTTCCCGGGTAGCCATCCCGCCCCGGATGTGGCGCTCTGATTTGTTCACGTCCAGAACTTTGCGCGCTTCACCGGCAAGAGCGGGATTAATCTGGAGGAGCCGTTCAGTGACATCTTTATGTTTGGTCGTTACTATTTAGATCTTTTTTATTTTCACATTCGTCTTCCACTAAAATGCTTTCATTTAATCCCAAATCACCTAATAATCGAAGGTAAATATCCACATTTCCATCTTTGTCTACTTCGATTTTCTTAATCAATCTCTTTAACTG
>CALWFY010000149.1 GCA_944377775.1 uncultured Mediterraneibacter sp. | reverse complement strand
TCGCATCCGCGGTCGATCAGAGCTTTTGCCACCTGTGATTCAACAGTCGGATCATTCCATGAATTTGTGTACATGATATCCATGGTCACATCAGGATTTACACTCTTCGCACCAAGATAAAATGCTGTGTATCCGCTGATAACCTCTGCACACGGGAATGCAGCCACATACCCCAGTTTGTTGGACTCTGTCTTAAGCCCTGCCGCAATACCCGCAAGATATCTTCCCTCATAAATAGAAGCAAAATAGTTGTGGAAGTTATCAAGGCCTGAGTCTGCAGCCTGATATCCTGTTGCATGGCAGAACTGTACTTCCGGATACTCAGCAGCCACTTCTTTTACATAATCCTCAAAACCGAAACTGGTTGCAAAAATGATGTTGCAGCCTGCCTCTACCAGTTCTCTTAAAGCTGTGTCACAGGACGCATCCTCCGGCACATTGTATTTATTGATGATCTGGTCGTCGCTCAAGCCCAGTTTTTCCTGCATTTCCTGTGTTCCCAGATCCTGATTGTATGTGTAGCCCATATCACTGGGATCTGAAATATGGACAAATCCTACCTTAATTTCATCTTTCGGGATTCCCTCTGATGCTGCAGCAGAGCTGCCGCCGTCATTTCCCCCTGTTTCTGCAGCCGGAGCTCCGCACCCTGCGATCAGAGTGACTGCCATAGCTGCGCACAAAAATACGCTGACAATTTTCTTTTTCATGCTTTTCCTCCTTCTCGTCACTGTCCGGGAACTTTCCCGGAATCTGCCTTGGTATTAATAAAGGCTGTCCAGATCATCTGTTTTCACGGACAGCCTTTTCGGTCTTATTTTACTCTCTGACTACGGAGAAGTCAACCACTTTATAGTCCTGATCCTCCACTGTTTTTTTCAGTGTTTCCTCACTGATCTGCTCACTTAACGTAACAACCGCTGTGCCGGCCTCATGGCTTACAACAGCTTCCTCTACCCCCGGCAGTGCCTCCAGCACTTTTTTCACTCTTGCCTCACAGTGTCCGCACATCATTCCTTCAATTTTCATTGTTATTTTCATTGTTGTTTCCTCCTTTTTATTTATTGTATTATTTTTCTTTTTACTTCTTTTTTTATCTCTGCCGGCATCATACATTTTAAACCAGTTAAGCCGCAGCGCGTTGCTGACCACGCAGACACTGGACAAGCTCATGGCCGCTGCACCAAACATAGGGTTTAACTGCCAGCCAAAAAGCGGTATCCAGACTCCTGCCGCCAGAGGGATTCCCACAACATTGTAGAAAAATGCCCAAAACAGATTCTCATGAATATTGCGCAGTACTCCCCGGCTTAAACGCACTGCCGCAGGCACATCTCTCAAGCGGCTTTTCATGAGTACTACATCCGCCGCATCAATAGCGATATCCGTTCCGGCGCCAATGGCAATACCGATGTCCGCCCTTGTAAGCGCGGGCGCATCATTGATACCGTCTCCCACCATTGCCACTTTTCCTTTTTTCTTCAGAGCGCGTATCACGTTCTCTTTTCCATCGGGCAGAACACCTGCGATCACCTCGTCTACTCCTGCCTTCGCCCCCACCGCCTTTGCTGTGCGCTCATTATCTCCGGTGAGCATGACCACATGGATGCCCATATTCTGCAGTTCTCTGACTGCGGCCGGGCTGTCTTTCCTGATCTGATCCGCCACCGCGATAATTCCCATGAGCTTTCCGTCTCTGCTGAAGAACAGGGGGGTTTTTCCTTCCTCAGCCAGCTCTTCCGATTTCTTGCGCACACTTTCCGGAATAGCTGTACTTTCCTCGATAAACTTCAGGTTGCCTCCGGCGAGAGATTTTCCGTTTACCGTCCCGGACAGTCCGTTCCCGGGCACCGCCTGAAAATCCTCCGCCTCTTCCATATTTGCTGTATTGGCCTCTTCTGCCTTTAAGATCACTGCCCGGGCAAGAGGGTGCTCGCTCTTTTTCTCAAGAGCATACGCCGCTGCCAGCAGTTCTTCTTCTGTCACTCCCTGGGCCGGAAGCAGATCTGTCACCCCCGGCTCTCCCTTTGTGATCGTGCCTGTCTTATCAAGTGCAGCGATCTGGATTTTCCCGGTTTCTTCAAGGGAGACCGCTGTCTTAAACATAATGCCGTGCTTTGCTCCCATGCCGTTTCCCACCATGATCGCCACCGGCGTGGCAAGTCCCAGGGCGCATGGACAGCTGATCACCAGCACAGATATGGCTCTTGCAAGAGCAAATCCTACTGTCTCACCTGCCGCCATCCAGACAATAAATGTGACAGCGGCAATGGCGATGACCACGGGCACAAACACGCCGGACACCTTATCCGCGGCCTTTGCCACGGGCGCTTTGGTTGCTGCCGCATCGCTCACCATCTGTATGATCTGGGATAAAGTTGTATCCTGCCCAACTCGGACTGCCTCGCATTTCAGAAAGCCCGACTGATTTAAAGTGGCTGCTGACACAGCATCCCCGGACTTTTTGTCTACCGGTATGCTCTCTCCTGTGAGAGCGGATTCATCCACCGCACTGTGTCCCTCCACAATGACCCCGTCCACGGAAATCTGTTCTCCCGGCCTTACGACAAACAGGTCTCCCTTTCTCACCTGATCCACAGGCACTTCTGTCTCTGCCCCGTCTCTTAAGATCACTGCTGTCTTGGGCGCCAGCTTCATGAGACTTTTCAGAGCGTCTGTGGTCCGTCCTTTGGAACGGGCTTCCAACATTTTCCCCAAAGTGATCAGAGTCAGTATCATTGCCGCAGACTCAAAGTAAAACTCATGCATATAAGACATGGCCCCTGCCATATCTCCCCTCATCTGAGCGTCTGACACAGCAAAAAGCGCGTACAGGCTGTACCCGTAGGATGCCCCTGCTCCCAGCGCCACCAGTGTATCCATGTTGGGAGCCCGGTGCACCAGCCCTTTCACCCCGCTAATAAAGAACTTCTGGTTGATCACCATGACAGCGGTAGTCAAAAGAAGCTGGATCAGACCGTTCGCCACATGGTTCCCCTCGAGAAAGGACGGTAATGGCCAGTTCCACATCATGTGCCCCATTGAAAAATACATCAGGGGAATTAAAAAACATAAAGAAGCGATCAGCCGGCGCTTCATTTTCGGGGTTTCTGTATCTTTCAGCGAATCCTCATCCTTTGACTGTGCGGCCGAACTGCTTCCAGAATTTTCTCCCTCTTTATCTTTTTTTGCCGCGCCATATCCGGCTTTTTCAACAGCAGCGATAATCTCCTCAGGGCAGGCTGTTCCTTCCACCCCCATTGAATTAGTCAAAAGATTCACAGAACAGGACGACACTCCCGGTACATGGGAGACCGCTTTCTCCACCCGGGTGCTGCACGCTGCACAGCTCATGCCTGTCACCTGATATTGTTCCATAAAAATTCCTCCTTACTTCTATTTCATCAGTTTTTGAAGTACAAGCACCAGTTCCTCGATGGTTTCATCCTTTCCCTCACGGATATCCTCTGCCACACAAGTCTTCAGATGTTCGGCAAGAAGTACCTTGTTAAAGCTGTTTAAGGCTGCGTTCACCGCTGACACCTGAATCAAAATATCCGGGCAGTAGGCATTGTTCTCAACCATCCGCTTTATCCCGCGCACCTGTCCCTCGATACGGCTTAAACGGTTTATCATTTTTCTGCGCTCTTCATCCGTACGTTCTTTTGTTTTATGACAGCATACGGTACAGACGTTTTCTGTCTTCTGCACGATAGCTTCTTTTTCCTCAGCTTTTGTCTCTTTCATGTCCCTGCTCCTTTCATCAGTCGTTTATAAAAACCCCATGAGGGTATTTATGTTTCCAGGTGTATTATATACCCTTTATAGGTATATTGCAACAATTTTTTAAAAAACGCGTTCCCGGGAGATATTATCCCCGGAGAACGCGCTCGTAATCGCATCTGTAATTCAGCTTTCTATTATCTCATATACAATTCCAGTATTTCTTCATCTACCACTTCCGCAATCTTTTCATACACCGGCTCTGACGCCTCGATCATCTGCTCCCTGACAGAATCATCCAGAATAAGAATCTCAGTTCCGCTGTCCCGGATTATCTGGATTCTCTCATCAATTCTCGCATCAGACTGCTCCCTTGCGTACTCCTTGGCGATCTTCTCTGCCTCAACCAGTATCTGCTGGTCTTCTTCCGGAAGTTCTGAGAAAAATTCCTCGCTCACCACAAGAGAGATCAGATGGGGAACATGGTTCGTCTCCACAATATAATCCTGCTGCTCATAAAGCCGGTTGGATACGATCACCTCGTAAGGGTTTTCCTGAGCGTCAATCGTGTTCTGCTGAAGACCGATATATACTTCACCGAAGTTCATGGGCGTAGGATTTGATCCGATCTCCTGCCAGAAACTGAGCTGATAAGGGTCTTCCATTGTGCGGATTTTCTGACCTTTAAAATCCCAAAATTCCGTCACTGCCTTGTTGGTGGACATAACACGGAATCCCTGATCCGCATACCCGAGAAGTTCAAATCCTGCCTCCCGGTAAGACGTCTGCATCTTATCCATAAACTCCGGCTGATCCACTGTCTCTCTCACGGACTCGATATCCTCAAACACGCAGGGAGCGTCAAACACTGCCGTATCGTCAATAAAGTTTACCTGGGGAGCAGTATTCTGTATCACAAAAGGGATGTCTCCGTCATAACAGCTCTCCAGAAGCTCCCGGTCCCCGCCCAGCACACTGTTCGGGTACACGGTGATTTTGATGCGTCCCTCGCTTAAACGGTCCACTTCTTCTGCAAATTTTTCCGCATACATCTGTGTCACCGTATCTTCCGGACTGGCTGTGCCAAGAGGATAGGCATAACGCTGTTCTCCGTCGTCAGCAGCACACCCTGTAAGAATCCCCACGGTCGCCAGCACCATGGCTGCGGATATATATTTTCTCTTTCTCATAGTCCGTCTCCTTTTATCTCTTAACCATCACAGCAGCGCCAGACTGACTGCCGGCACAAAAGTGATCACCAGCAATGCCGCCAGGAAATACAGGATCATGGGCATGGCTTTCTTCGCGATCTGCATGATCGGCACTTCCGTGAGAGAACTTGCCACAAACAGGTTCACTCCAATAGGCGGCGTCACAAAACCGATCGCCAGGTTCACCACCATGATGACTCCGAAATGAATGGGATCCATTCCTACAGCCTCCACAATGGGGAGCAGGATCGACGTTAAAATCAGGATTGCCGGAGTTGTATCCATCACCATTCCCACGATCAGCAAAAATACATTGATCACAAGAAGCAGGATGACCGGATTCGTAAAGTGAGTCAGTATCCATGAGCTGATCGCCTGAGGAACCTGCATCAGTGTCAGCACTCTGGAAAACGCAATGGCTGCCGCAAGGATAAAAAGAATTGGAGCATAGGTGCGGATAGATTCCACAAGGATCGCCCATATATCTTTTACCTTAATCGTCTTATAGACAAACATGCTGATGACCAGCGCATAAAATACGGAGATGACCGCTGCTTCCGTAGGAGAAGCGATTCCTGAATAAATGCAGCCCAAAATAATGACCGGACTTAACAATGCAAACGCACTGTCCTTTAACACCTTTAAGAGCCCCTTCTCGTGAAGCTCTCCCACTACCACCATCTTCTTTTCCTTATCTTCTCCGTTCTTTTTACAATAATAAAAAGCGTAGACCATCAAAAGAGCGCCGATCAAAAGTCCCGGAATAATACCCGCTATAAACAGGTCGCTCACTGATGCGCCTGAAGCCGATCCATACATAATAAACGGGATACTGGGCGGTATGATGACCCCCAGACCGCCTGCCACTGCCACAAGAGCAGTGGTAAATTTCCTGTCATATCCCATCTCCACAAGAATAGGGATCGTCATGCTTCCCACGGCGGCAACCGTCGCCGGACCCGACCCGGATATAGCGCCGTAGAACAGACATGTGACAATCACCGCGCAGGGCATGCCCGCCGTCCTCTTTCCCATAAAAAAGGCAAACACATCAAAGAGCTTCCTTGAAATACCTCCCCGCGCCATAATGATGCCTGACAAAACGAACATCGGGACCGCCAGAAGCGGAAAACTGTCAAGCCCGCCTAACATGGAACGGATCACATATGTTCCGCTGGCCGTAAAAGACGCATCAAAAGCCCCCGGCAGAACGGAGACGATTCCAAGGGAAATAGACACCGGAATCGCAATGATCAGACAGATCACAAAAATAATAAATACAACAACCGCCGACATCTTAGCTCTCCCCCTTTCCTCTGGCTGTCTTAAACTCTGCGATCCAGCGCTGGAACACCCGGACCGCCGCCAGTGTAAAGCCCACAAGAGGGGCCACCTGCACAAAGTACATGGGGATTCCCATAGCAGGGCTCGTCTGTCCGTTTGCCACCGCAGACATCAGATACTGCCAGGCAAAGGGAATCAGATAGAGAAATAAAATCAGTTCAAAGGTGTGATTCACTACTTTGAATACAGCTTTGCCGCGCTTTGGAAAAAGCGCGACAAACTGCTCAATTTTAATAGAAATGCATTTTTTTGTGCAATAGCTGATACTTAAGAAACCTGCCCAGATAAAAATGTAGCGTGTCAGCTCCTCAGACCATGACAAAGATGCACTGAGCATGTATCGGCAGAACACCTGCACGCCCATGATCACCGCCATGGCCGCAAGCGCTATCACAAGCAGCGTTTCCTCCAGATAATTGTCTATCCAGTTCCATACTTTTTTCATAAGAACAGTCTCCTTAAATCCTTATCATCCATGCACTGAACTATATATTACAGGCTTTTATGCAGAAGTTCAAGAACTGTGGCCAGTTCCTCTGCACCCATCTGTCCGGGTGCGGAAGCTTTCCCCACTGCTCCAAAAGTCAATGCAGAACCGAACACTTCTCCACATAAACGGCTGATCACGCCTGTGCCGGACATGGACATTGTAATGATCGGGCGATCAGCATATTCTGTAGCCATCTCTTCTGTCGCAGCCAGAAGTGTCAGCACATCCTTCTTATTCTGAGGCATAACTGCAATCTTCGGAATATCAGCCCCCAGCTCCTGCATCTTTCTCAAACGGGATACGATCTCCTCCTTATCCGGAGTTGCGTGAAAGTCATGGTTGGATGCCACTACCTTCACCTGATTGGCATGCGCTGTCTCCACCACAGCCTTCACTGCATCATCTCCTGTGAATGCTTCTATGTCTACCAGATCGATCAGACCGCTCATTGCAGCTTTCTGATTCAGATTCACATAAGTTTCTGTCTCAATGGCTTTTTCCCCGCCTTCTTTGGAAGTACGGAAAGTGAACAGGATCGGAGTCTCTCCGAGAACTTCTCTGAGCGCTCTCATTGTCTCCTCAGTCTTCTCAAAATCAAAGATATCTTCATACCAGTCCACGCGCCACTCTACTACATCCGCTTTTGTGGATTTGATCGTCTCTGCGGCTGAGAGTATATCTTCCCTTGTGACCCCCACGATCGGGACACAGATTTTCGGGATTCCTGTTCCGATCTCCACATTTCTTACTTTTACCGGATTCATTTTTTCTTCCTCCTGACTGATTACTTTGATTCTTCTGAATGTTTCAGCAGCACCCCGTATCTCGCGTTTACAAACAGAGCGAGAAGGATACCGATCAGCGTGATCACGATATTCATCGTGATAACTCCTGAAGCCGTCATGTTTGCAGCAGCTGTCAGGATCGTGTAGTTACAGAGACTGGATGCGATCATAACCAGGCTGGTAAGAGTTCCCTTGATCTTCGGGAACAGGTCATTTGCAACAGCTGTCGCCATCTGAAGAACTCCGCCTGCGCCTGCATATCCGATAACAAATGCACCCACATAGCAGATCATCGGTGTCTTTATCACATACACAAGAATCAGCATCACCAGTGAGATTGCCGGATAGATCACAAGGAAACGCACCTGTTTAAATTTAGTGATCAGAATACTTGTGACAACAAGAGCTACAAGTGTACCGGCAGAATAATATGTCTGCATCATGGATACATTTTCTGAAGCAATGCCTGCAACTTCTTTTCCAAAAGTCTGCGCACAGTTCAGCCACAGCTGGAAAGTAGCAGTACATGTAAATCCGATCAGGATGAGTGCGATACTCTCAACAGAGAAATGTGCATTTTTCAGGTTGTTAAGGAAAGACTCGCCTTTTCCTACTCCCTCAACCTTCGGCATGGGTGCAAAGATTGCAAGCACTCCAAGCACTGCGATCACAACGCCGCATACGAGCGGAAGTGTCAGGTAAGACATGGATGTTCCTGCACACAGTCCTAAGAAGAACGGGATTAGCAGCTGTGCAACAGAGATGAACAGTTTGATTCCCATTGTTGCAATACCTGTGTATTTGTCAATGATCTCGGCAACCGCCGGATAAGTAGCTGTATCAAGGAAAGAGTTAGCGATGCCTCCCAGGACTGCTGCCACATATGCAACCGTCATATTCGGTGAAAATGCGATTCCCACAAAAAAGATCACATAGGATGCACAGCCGATAAGTACTGATATTTTTCTTCCGAACTTATCAGAAAGAGGTCCTGCAAACGGAAGTGAGATCAGACGACCCAGACCAAGAGCTGCGGCAACCGCAGTCACTTTCATAACATCCCCTGTTCCCCACTGTTCGGCCAGCAGTTCTTTTACAAGCTGCTGACTTAAGATTGAACAGCCGATGCCGTGTATAAAATAGTTTAAATAAAGAATTAATGCACTGGGCAGATATTTTTTGTTCATGTTTTTCTCCTCTTAATATTGTATTTTAGTTAGGCGTTTGCGAAACGCCATAAACCGCATAAATACGGTATTTTCTGTTACTAAAATACAAATAACTCCTCACCTGATATGGTATAATAGAGTTGCCAAAAACTATAAACCATCATCCAAGAAAG
>CALWFY010000148.1 GCA_944377775.1 uncultured Mediterraneibacter sp. | reverse complement strand
TGCCGGTGATCAACAAGATCGACCTGCCCAGTGCAGACCCGGACCGTGTAAAAGAGGAAATCGAGGATGTGATCGGCATTGAGGCGGAGGACGCTCCGCTTATCTCTGCCAAAACAGGACAGAATGTGCATGACGTGCTGGAACAGATCGTAAAGAAGATTCCTGCTCCCACAGGGGATGCGGATGCGCCTCTGCAGGCGCTGATCTTTGACTCGAAATATGACTCCTACAAAGGGGTGATCGTGTTCTGTCGGATCAAGGAGGGAACAGTCAGAAAGGGAACTCCGATCCTGATGATGGCAACCGGAGCAAAGGCAGATGTAGTGGAAGTGGGCACGTTCGGCGCAGGACAGTTCATCCCCTGCGAGGAATTGAGCGCCGGCATGGTAGGTTATATCACAGCCAGCTTAAAGAATGTAAAAGAGACAAGAGTGGGTGATACGATCACGAACGCGGCGCACCCGTGTGACGAGCCTTTGCCCGGATATAAGAAAGTAAATCCCATGGTGTACTGCGGCCTGTATCCGGCGGACGGGGCCAAGTATCCCGATCTTCGGGATGCGCTGGAAAAACTTCAGCTCAATGACGCAGCGCTTCAGTTTGAAGCAGAAACCTCGGTGGCGTTAGGATTCGGATTCCGATGCGGTTTTCTCGGACTTCTCCATCTTGAGATCATTCAGGAACGGCTGGAACGAGAGTACAATCTGGACCTTGTGACCACGGCGCCAAGTGTTATCTATAAGATATACAAGACAAACGGCGAGGTAGTTGAACTTACCAATCCGACCAATATGCCGGACCCGGCGGAGATAGACTACATGGAAGAACCCATGGTGAAAGCGGAGATCATGGTTACTTCAGAGTACATCGGGGCGATCATGGATTTATGCCAGGAGAGGCGGGGTATCTACCAGGGCATGGAATATATTGAAGAAAAGCGAGCTGTGCTCAACTATCATCTGCCCCTGAATGAGATTATCTACGACTTTTTTGACGCGCTCAAATCAAGGTCCAGAGGCTATGCATCCTTTGACTATGAGATGATGGGATATCAGAGATCAGAGCTTGTGAAGCTGGATATTCTGATCAATAAAGAAGAAGTGGATGCTCTGTCCTTTATCGTGTTTGCGGGAAGCGCTTATGACAGAGGTCGGAAAATGTGCGAGAAATTGAAACAGGAGATACCAAGACAGCTCTTCGAGATTCCGATCCAGGCGGCTATCGGAAGCAAGATCATTGCCCGGGAGACTGTCAAAGCTATGCGCAAAGACGTGCTTGCTAAATGTTACGGCGGAGATATTTCCCGTAAGAAGAAACTGCTGGAGAAGCAGAAAGAAGGAAAGAAACGCATGCGCCAGGTGGGGAATGTAGAGATTCCGCAGAAAGCGTTCATGAGCGTCTTAAAGCTGGATGATGATTAAGGGAGGACATAAGTTCCTCCCGTTTTTATACACGGCGGCCGATATTTGTGAAAAGGAGGGTGATTATGAAAGAGCTGGAACTTTATATCCATATCCCATTCTGTGTAAAAAAATGTGCGTACTGTGATTTTCTGTCGGCACCTGCGGGAGAGCTGGAGCAGAGAAAATATGTGGATGCTCTGATCAAAGAGATCGAATTTAATCGGGATGAGTTTTCCGGATATCTGATCCGCACAGTGTTTATGGGCGGAGGAACCCCTTCTGTTTTAAAAGGGGAGGAAACAGCCCGGATATTTCAGGCACTTCGGGGGAATTTTCATGTGGATGAAAATGCGGAGATCACAATGGAAGTAAACCCCGGAACTGTGACAAAAGAAAAGATTGTTCAGTGGAAGGAAAGCGGCGTGAATCGTCTCAGTATAGGCCTGCAGTCTGTCAATGATGAAGAACTCCGTATGCTGGGACGTATCCACACTTATGAACAATTTCTGGACACATGGGAACTGGTAAGGGCAGGTGGATTTGATAACGTGAATATTGATCTGATTTCCGCCATTCCCGGACAGACGGCAGAAAGCTGGGAGCGCACCCTCCGCACAGCAGCAGAGCTTGGGTCGGAACATCTGTCAGCGTACAGTCTGATTGTGGAGGAAGGGACTCCTTTTTATGACAGGTATGGGGAGAATTCCGGGAATACGGGAAACTGGCCGCCGCTGCCCGATGAAGATACGGAGCGCAGAATCTATGAGGATACGGCAGGGATTCTTAAGGAGTATGGTTTCCACAGATATGAGATATCCAATTATGCCAGACCGGGATATGAATGCAGGCATAATCTGGGATACTGGGAGCGCAGGGAGTATCTGGGGCTGGGGATTGGAGCTTCGTCCCTGATTGGAAATCAGAGGTTTCATAACACGGCAGATATGGAAAAATATCTGAACGTATGTAAAGATATGGAAAAAGGTAAAGAACAGTTTGGCAGACAGACCTTTTTGCATGAGGATATGGAGGAATTGTCAGAGAAGGACTGCATGGAAGAATTTATGTTCCTGGGGCTTCGCAAGACAGCGGGGATTTTATGCAGTGAGTTTAGAAAATTGTTTGGGAAAAATGTGGAAGAAGTATACGGTGAACCGATCCGGCGCTTTACAGGGCAGGGACTTCTGAAAAGAGAGGGCGGTATGCTCCGGCTGACAGAAAGAGGCATAGACATGAGCAATTATGTGTTTTCAGATTTTCTCTTATAAACAAGAATCTAAAAAATGCAGAAACACTGTTGACAAACCGAAACCGCAGTGATATCTTAATATACGAAAGGTGTTAGCACTCAAAACAAGGGAGTGCTAATAGCAGAAAAGGAGGAAAGGCTGTGGCGGTCGACACATCGTTAAGTGAAAGAAAACTTATCATATTAAAAGCGATCATACAGAATTACCTCGAGACCGGTGAGCCGGTGGGCTCGCGGACCCTTTCAAAGTACACGGAGCTGAATTTAAGTTCCGCGACAATCCGAAATGAAATGGCTGATCTGGAGGACCTGGGCTACATTTTCCAGCCCCATACATCGGCGGGAAGGATCCCTTCGGATCAGGGATACCGCCTGTATGTAGATATGCTGATGGAAGAGAAAGAGCAGGAGATCACCCAACGTGAGAATGCCATGCTGGAGAAGGCTGACAAGGTGGAGAAAGTATTGCAGCAGGCGGCGAAAGTGCTCGCCTCTAACACAAATTACGCTACAATGGTGTCAGCTCCGATCAACAGCCGTAATACACTGAAATTTATCCAGCTGTCCCAGGTGGATGAGGAACAGATCGTAGCGGTTATCGTGCTGGGCGGAAATGTGATCAAGAATAAGATCATAGAAGTTGGCGAAACATTAAGTAATGAAAACCTGCTGAAGCTGAACATGCTGCTTAATACAACGCTTAATGGGATGTCCATTGATCAGATTACACTTGGACTGATCGCAAGGCTCAAAGAGCAGGCGGGAATCCATAGTGAGGTTGTGGAGCATGTGCTGGACGCTGTCGCAGAGATCATTCATGTAGAAGATGATATGAAGATATACACAAGCGGCGCGACCAACATCTTCAAATATCCGGAGCTGAGTGATAAACAAAGTGCTCAGGAAATTATCAGTGCATTTGAAGAAAAACAGCAGCTTGCCGATCTGGTGACAGAGACACTTGCAAGTGAAAACAGCCATGGAATACAGGTTTATATCGGACATGAAGCGCCGGTTAAGACCATGAAGGACTGCAGCGTGGTGACGGCAACCTATGAGTTGGGCGAGGGCATGAAAGGAACCATCGGCATCATCGGTCCAAAGCGGATGGATTATGAACACGTCATGAAGACGCTGAAAACTCTCCAAAGCGAGTTAGATGCGATATACAATAAAAATCCAAAAGAATAGGAAGGTGGAAAGCTGGTGAGTGACCAAATGAGCAAAGAAGATATAATAAAGGAAGCTGTTGAGGAAGCAAAGGCAAAAGCTGCAAAGCAGGCTGAAAACGAAGCCCCGGAAGAGGTAGAAGACAGTGAAGAGCCGGATGTGGCGGCAGAGAATGAAGAGGTTTCAGAAGAAGAGACTGATTCCGCAGATGCAGAAGAAACGGAGGATGATTCAGAATCTGACGCAGAAAATGACACATCTAAACCGGAGAAAAAGAAACTTTTCGGAAAGAAGAACAAAAAGGACAAAAAAGACGAGAAGATTGATGAACTTACAGATCGGCTGACACGTCAGATGGCAGAGTTTGATAACTTCCGTAAACGTACAGAGAAAGAAAAAGCTCAGATGTACGAGATTGGGGCAAAAGACATCATAGAAAAGATTCTTCCGGTAGTAGATAATTTTGAACGCGGACTTGCGGCTGTTCCGGAGGAAGAAAAATCCACCGGCTTTGCCGAGGGAATGGAAAAAATTTACAAACAGCTTATGACGACTCTGGAGTCCATCGGAGTGAAACCCATCGAGGCTGTCGGCAATGAATTTGATCCTGACTTTCACAATGCGGTAATGCATGTGGAAGACGAAGAATTAGGCGAAAACATTATTGCGGAAGAGTTTCAGAAAGGCTATATGTACCGTGACAGTGTTGTGCGGCACAGTATGGTAAAAGTGGCAAACTGACATTAACACCATTTAGTATAGACATAAAATATTTTAAGGAGGAGCATTACTATGGGAAAAATAATTGGTATTGACCTTGGTAC
>CALWFY010000147.1 GCA_944377775.1 uncultured Mediterraneibacter sp. | reverse complement strand
AACCAGCGCCGCGCCACCTGTCGTAACCACTGCCGCAATAGCCAGCGCAGCCCCCACAATAATCCCCACTGTTGTCACGATCTCCTGCCAATGTTCTTTACACCATTCGGCTGCATCATCCCAGAACGCCTCCCAGTCGCTTTTTTCAGCATCCGGTTTCAAGTAATTATATTTGTTATAGAAATCTTCTTTATTCTGGTTAATAGCATCAGCCACTTCTTCGTCAATGCGTATCACCTCTTCCACGAATTCTTCTGTTTTCTGACGGATCCTCTCCAGGGACTCCATCTTCTGCTCCTGGATCTGCGTGGAAGTCTGAACCATTCCGATCACATCGTCCAGGTCACACACACTTTTCCTGATATTCAGAGCCTTTGACTTCAAGGAGAATAATTCGGATGAATAGTCGTCCACACTCTTTCTGACCTCACCTATCAAAGACGGCATCTGATTTATTTTTCCGGCATATAGGGCAATCGTTGCCATTCATGCACCCCCCGACTTAAGAAAGCCTTACTCATATTTGATAAACTTCAGTTTCTGCAGGTTATCTGCCTCTACATCGTAAAAATAACCGTCCCCGCATTCACAGCGTGCATAATCCTCCTTGAGCGTTTTTACATCCATGTTTCCAAAAGTTGTCTTCTGTCCCCGCTCACCTGCAAACTCTGCTATATTATCGAGAAGGAATGCTGTGGACAGTGCATTGTTAAAAAACTGGTTCTGCTCTGCGTCTGATATTTTCTGGACATCTGAGAAGATAAAGGCATATCCATCCTCTTCCGCTACTGCTGCCATCTGGGGCAGTATAGCATTGATCAGAAACTTATTTTCATATGCGTTTAGATAAGCCAGCTTGCTCTGGATCACAAAAACAGTAAATGGCGCATTTTCCGCTTTACAGTCCGGAATCTTTCCGTATTCTCTTGACATTTCCCTGCTCACGCCGTAAATTCCCGCCATAAACCTCTTGTCCAGAGTGATATAATTTTCATTCAGATACAGATAAAACTGCTGCAGCGGCGATAATTTTTTAACCTTTGTTGTGCCGTCATTAAATGCCAGTTCTTTTTCCTGAAATCCATCGATACGCACGCACTCCGTCCCTGCCGGAAGATGACATATTTGGGGGGACAACTGTCTGCGCCCATCGTCAAACAGAACCACCCTCGAATCAGGATGTTTCTCTAAATGCCCATTCAGCAGCAGATTGAGCAGATTTGTTTTCCCAAATTCCTTCTTTCCGTAAACAGCCAGGACATGAGATTTTGTCAGGTCCACACTGACCGGAAGAAAATCCACATAGTCTAATCCGACACTGACTGCCCCGCCGGTCGGAGCGACAGCATCTTGTTTTTCCAACACGAGTTTATCATATTCTTGTCGTGTAAGCTCTTTTGGAAAGATCTGATACTTCTTCACCGATCTGCCATAGGTATCTTCTTCGTATAAATATTTCCTATGAAGTTTTTCAATAAATGCGGATTCAGTATCCCCTGCACTGTCATCGTCGTTATAGGGGAATGCACATTGTATCTCGTACGGCAGATTCATGCGGAAAGTACCGGTCACCCCATCTGGTTTTACCGTTACATTCGCAAAACCATGCCCCGGATTATTGCCGATCATTCCTGTCTTTCCATTGAAAATCTCCATATATTTATCCGCCGGCATTTCAAAGGCGATCTTTTGTTTCATGGAGCCGAGATAAGACGCCATGCCTTTTGTGTCCGCAGCGGTAATTACCACTGTGATCCCTTTAGACAGTCCGTCACGGCACAGCTTCGCCAGCTTTTCCTGATACGCCGCATACCTCGGTTCATCAATCAGGGCATTCAGATTATCGATCATAAAGGTCGTATGGATCGGCTGTGTCTCGCAGTCCCGATAGTTTTTCCCATTCAGCTCTCTAATATTTTCTTTTAGTATGTTTTCCAATATCTTGAAAACGCGTTTCACATATTCTTCATTGGAATTATCAAAATACGCTGATACCAGTGGGTACTCCCGATATTCCGATAAGGCTCCGCCGAAATCCAGAAGAAAGATCTGCTCCTGTTTTTCATTGTACTGCTTATGCAAAATATTGATCAGAGTTTTCAAAAAGGTGGTCTTCCCGCTCATGGCGATACCAAAAAGCGCAATATTGGCATCCAGCAGGTCCACATTAAAAGGCGGCTGCATTTGTATGATAGGGATATCAAATTTACCCAATGTACAGATTATTTTATTCAGGCCCATTATTTAATCCCTCCATTCTGTGGTATCTGCCATGCGCTCCGGCAGCGGCGGCAGAAAGATCTGCCTCGGTTTTTCCATATCTTTGCCGATTTCTACAATGGTATTGACAATATACGCCAGCTGTGTATCGTGCTCGCTGACCTGATTGCTGTTTTTCTTTTCCAGATCATTATCCCGCTTGGAGGAATAGAAGTCCGTGTTGAAGCGTCCAGAATTCGTAACCTGTGTGACAAGCACCGGGGGTTCTACATTGAGATTCTTATTTGCGCCGGTATAGGCGGACTGGAAATATTCAAATCTTGATCCTGTCCCCACAAGCAGGTAAGCGCGTCCATTCAGCGGCATTCCGGGAGCAGCCGCGGCAGGACTGTCGATCATCTCTTTCGACGCCTGTTTTGTAGCCACTTTCAGGCAGATCCTTGCCTTGGAATTTACACGGATGTCATCTGTAATGGCTCCCTCGATATTCTGAGACACAAGTATGATATGGAATCCCAGAGTACGTCCTACCCGGGCAATAGTAGTAATCTCTGCAATAAAATCCACATCACTGCTCTCTGTGGAGAAGCGCTTCAGTTCTGTGAACTCATCCACAACCAGCACAAGATGTGAGAGGGGGACAAACTCAGAAAGGTCTTTTTCCAGGGCCTCTGTCTGCTTTTCGTTCAGCTTTCTTTTCAGTTTCTCTGCGGTTTCTTTGTTCTTAGGGCTGTCATCCAGGCTTTTGATCTCTTTGATAACCCGCAGCGCCCGGATATAAGCGTCTACATTATCTACTCCCAGGCTGGAGAGCAAGAGCTTTCTTCGCTTGATCTCAGCATTCAAAGCTTCCAGAAACCGTTTCAGCATATAGGCAGCCGAAGTGCCCTCATTTTCACCGGCAGTATCTGTCACAGCTCCCACACAATGAGGCAGATGCCCCAACCGGTCAGAGAATCCGCCGCCTTTCATATCCACCAGCATCAGATTCAGGTCCATTGGTGAAAACTTCATACAAAGACCGATAAGATAGGTGATGATCGTTTCTGATTTACCAGATCCGGTAGTGCCTGCCACCAGCATATGCGGACCGTCTGCTTTTTCATAGAGATCAAGATCCATCGCGCCATGTTCATTTTTGCCAATAGGCACACACAGATTTTTTGTAATGTCATTTATTTCCACATCCATCCAGTTTCTGCTGATCTCTTCCTTTACTGCCCCGCTGCTGATCTTCTCAGTATCATATCCATACAACTCAAAAAGAGTGACCATAGAAGGCACTTTTCCGTTTTCAGCAATACGCGTGTAGTAAATAGCGCTCAACTGTCTGAACGCCAGATAAAACTGATCTGTATATGCTTTCTCATTAAATATGTAATCATTCTGAAAATGCTTGTACTCGATCAGCTTATTCGTGTCATTCGCTTTGTCCGCTTCCTCTGTACCACTGCTTAATACATTTAATGTTTCCCGGCTTAAAATGTTGTACCTGAGGCTGGTCTTTCTTCCATTTGGGTTATCCTTATCAATATCAACAATATTGCCGCAATATTTAGGCAGCTGTTCTTTTTCATGCTGTACGAAAATAAAAGTCAGTCCGTTTTTATTGACGTACGCTTCTCCTTCTTTTGGGACCTCTGGAAGGAACTTTGAGAAACCGGTTTCCTTAATATCGTAATCGTCAAAAACAATGCACACGATCTGAGTCTGTTTTTGCGGAGTAGATTCGCCTTCTTCACTGTCGGCCTTGCCGCGCTCGTTCATAATACTGAGAAGCTGTCCAAATACCAGACCAGAACTGTTCTTGTCAAAAACAAACTGTGATATCCCCTCAAACAGCTCATTGGCATGCGGCAGGTATTTATAGTTTTTTAGAACTTCATTCTGTTTGGCCGCATCGTCTTCTCTGTCAAAAAAGAATACAAACTGGAGATCTTCCGGAGAATGATAGTATGCCAGTTCAAAGACAATGTGCTGGATAAAGTTCCTCGACGTCTGGTCGTCATTGGATACAACGCCTAATACGCCGCTGGTACGCAGATCAAGAAGCAGAGGCGGCTTCGTACCGTCATCGCTCCGGAGATAGTTAAATCCTACAACCTCATTAACATCTTCACTGTCCACACCTTTATTTGCAAAGACATATGGCAGGTCTGTCAGAAGAAATTGATTTTTATCCTCCTTCGCCCGCTCTGACGTAGTCAGGCTTTTTCTCCTTTTTGTCTCCTTTTTGGAAGGAATCCTGATCTTAATCCTGTCCCCGGTTTTTTTATAATAAATGTCATAAAAGATGTTGTCTTTCTTCTCACTGCGTATCTCGAAGAGCGGTTTCACTTCATCAGACGTCCCAAGTGTGATCCGCATAAAGTCGTTGTCATTCTGCGACCGGGAAAAAAGAGCACCATTGATCTCCGCAGTATTTTTAAAAAGCGTACCCATGTTGGGATACATACTGTTGAGGTATTTGATATCACTTATCTGCCACTCTTTAATCGTGTTGATCATCCTGTGGATATAATTTTCATAATTAGTCTTCCATTCCTCAACACTTGCCCTGTGCTCGTTTTTCTTCTTCACATAATTATAAAGCGATGTAACTAAAGCTACGATGCCCATAGCACCCGACATTAAAAGCATGGTATCCCCCATGCTGGCCGCGCTTTCTGAAAAACGCATAATAAGAAAACGAGCGCCCAGCATCCCGCCTGTGGACAGCAGCGTAGGAATCAGGACATCCAGAATAGACCCCTTATCCTTTGCCGGTATTTCTCCCGGCGGCAGGATATCGATCACCGAGGACTCGATGACATTCAGCCTTCGCGTACTGATATTATATTCCAGCGAATCTCCCGACCGTAATATATAGCTTGTTTCTACGCGCCTGAACAGAGCCTGTTGCTTTACCTCAGTATCCAGCGTGAAATACAGACAGGTTGAGGTCACGATCCCCAGCTCATCCAGGGCTTTGTCATATACAGGCTGTTCATCTGCAGTATCGGTAAAATCAATGACATTAAAATCACCTCTGGAGTTGTATAGTACCTGCAGTTCCTTTCTTGTTTTCAGATACTCTGTAAGAAGATCGAAGGTTTTCTCATGTCCATCCAGCTTTTTAAGTCCATAATAGATTGCCTGGATCAGCGCTTTCAGGGTGATATCTTTCAGAACCAGAAAGGAAAACTCCTCCGAGAGTCCATCTCCTTCAAATTTCGCCGAAACCAGAATTTCATTGTTTTTCATACAACTATCCTCTATTGTTTTTTCTTTGTATTTTTCTTAAAGAACTCTGCCAGGGCAGTATATGCGTCCGGTATCTTCACCGCCGCTCCCGGAGAGATATCCACGCTCACGGCATGAAAACAAATCTGCCTTACAGCCGCGCTTTTTACTGCGGGAGGTTCTGCTTTTTTCACCTGAATCGGCTGTAATGGATTCAGTACCGGGGCTTTTACCCGCATTTTTCCTGTCACAGGTAGCCCCTGCGGTTTGGTATCCGGCTGTATGAATGTCACAGCTTTTACCTCTGGTACATGGAAGCTTACCATTTTTTGCAGATCTATTTTAATTTCTGCAAATTTCCTGTTCCCACGGATTTCAGGTTTTTGTACAACAGGCAGGGCGGATATATGCAGCTCTGGCAGTGCTGCTGCTTCCTGAACCTTTACCTCTGTGGGAACATCCGGCAGCTTCAGATGTCTCTGCTCAGGAAGAGTGCCCAAATCCGGGAAATTCGGCCGCGGCATAGCTACGGCCGGAAGGCTGACCACGGACTTTCTGAAATCTGCCGGGAGATTCTCTGGCACAGCAGCCATTTTTGGCGGTCGTGGGGCAGTTTCTGATATATGTACATGTACTTTCTCCATACAGATCTGTCCGATATCACTTAAGTGCGCCTGCCGGGTTTCTGGTAATTCAGCGTGTACTATATCTGGTTCTCTGACATGGATATCCAGCTTCGGCAGCCTGTGAAAAACAGGCAGTATGGGAGCCGGATTTTCTATCTCACAGATCTTTCTGCTTTTTACTGTATTGACACTCACAG
This sequence comes from uncultured Mediterraneibacter sp., assembly GCA_944377775.1. Taxonomy (GTDB): domain Bacteria; phylum Bacillota; class Clostridia; order Lachnospirales; family Lachnospiraceae; genus Mediterraneibacter. The sequence goes on along the minus strand of CALWFY010000147.1, from coordinate 558 downwards.
ACGGCAGCTCAGGCTCAGATGCCGTCTCCAGCTTTGTAAAACGAAGCTGCACCTCCGGTCTTGCGCACGGTTCCTGCAACTTTACTTTATACTCACGCTGATGGTATGGCGCAATATCCGGGCTTACGGCAGGGGCAACAAAATCCAGTTTGGGCTGAAACGGCTTAATCTCTGCGCTCTCATATTTTTCCAATTGTTCCACAAAAGCTGCTCGCTTTTGGTATAAATCAAGTTCTCTTTCATATTGCTTTGTCTGTTCCTCAGTAAGCAGCAATAATTCGTTCTCGTTTAATATACGAAAGGCCATCGGCGATCCCCCTATCACTGTCTTAAGACAGCCCGCCCATATGCATTACCGTATGGGCGGGCTGCTCTTCTTCTATTTGTTCAATTAACTTCCACTGATGCTGTCTGCGATCTGTTGGTCAACATCAACAAAATTCGTCCTGTTCGCTTCGAGTAACGTTGACATCCCCTCTACTGCACTTGGAAGACTTTCTTCCACGAATGATTTTACATCTGTGTTGATAAAGTTTTGTAATGCGTCCTTTGCTTCGC
>CALWFY010000146.1 GCA_944377775.1 uncultured Mediterraneibacter sp. | reverse complement strand
AAAAGAAGCCGGACAGATGGAAGTTGCCCTGCACCGCGCTTTTGACATGTGCATAAACCCGACAGAGGCCATGGAACAGGTGATCTCACTTGGATTTGACACAATACTCACCGGCGGACAGGCACTGTCGGCATGGGATGGGCGGGATACTCTGAAAGAGCTGCATGAAAAAAGCCGGGGGAGAATTGAAATTCTCGCCGCCGGCGGAATTGGCCGTAATGTGATTGAAAAACTGGTTCCCTATACCGGAATCTCATCCTACCACATGTCCGGGAAAATTGAAGCGAAAAGCGCCATGGTATACAGAAAACCCGGCGCCAGCATGGGACTTCCTGAACGCGATGAATATAAACTTCTGCGCACGGACAGCCATCAGGTTAAAAGCGCCGTGGAACTGTTAAAGAAATTGTTCCCCTGACAATTCCACGCATACTATCTGATCTTTCTGTACTCTGATATGATCATCTCCATCACAAGACGCTCGATCAGAGGGTGACTGTGAACGTCTGTAGAGAAAGAATAAAGAACCGGGTATTTCACGATGGGGTCCCTAGCCGCCTCCTCATTGGAAGTGATCAGGGCAATCTCAGCCTTTGTCCTTTTCAGATAAGTCTTGAAATACCCGTTTCTTCTCATCCCGTCACCGTAGAGATACTGGCCTGAGTTAGAGAAAATAATGACCAGAGTATCTGCATCCATATTTTTGAGATACTCCTCCTGAACCATATCGTAGGTGTATGTGCGGATATATTTTCCTTCCTCAGCCATGCGGTACATAAAGTCTATGGCGACAGTCTGAGAATAAACACTTCCAAAAGCAGCCACCTCCCGATGCTCATGCATGGCGGCAGCCAGCCGCTGCACCGCCCCTTTATCCATCCGGTCTGCAAAGCAGTCCAGGTCTTTGTGCAGAATGGAAAAATACTTCTCCCACCCTTCTTGGGCAATGAATCTTCCCATGGGCATCTTATCCTCATACCCGTAATATCCGGACCGGTGCTTTTCATTTTTCACAAGATCGCGAAATTCTTTATAATCGTCAAACCCCAGAGCTTTTACAAATTTCGACAATTTCGACTTTGACACACTGCAGAGCTCTGCTACCTTTTCAATGGACAGCTTATCAATCTCGTTTATATTTTCAAGTATCACCTCTGCAATATGAGAATCCGTTGAATCATTTCCTGTATTATTCCTTAAGTTGAGAAGTCGGTATGCTGCAATATACATAATGTTTCATCCTTTTCCAAAAATCTTCAACCACAGTTGTGCTATATCTTAATATCCTTTCTTCTGGTTGTCAACAAAAAGAAAGACGCCGGCCATCTCTTTTCAGAGTCCACATGGCAGACATCCCTCTTAATTTCCTCTTTTGTATATAAAAATCCGTCTCTTCCTACTCGATCACTTTGAGCCAGCCCTCCGGAGCCTCAAGATGCCCCATCTGAATACCAGTCAGAGTGTCATACAGCTTCTGTGTAACCGGTCCCATCTTCTCCATTCCGCTTGGGAAGCATATCTCTTTCCCGTGATCCACAATTCTGCCCACCGGAGAAATGACTGCCGCAGTGCCGCACAGACCGCACTCTGCAAAGTCTTTCACCTCGTCAAAGAACACGTCTCTCTCCTCAACTTCTAGTCCAAGATAATGCTCTGCCACATACATGATGGACCGTCTCGTAATAGACGGAAGAATCGTGTCTGAGTGAGGGGTCACGATCTTGTTGTCTTTTGTGACAAAGATAAAGTTAGCCCCTCCGGTCTCCTCCACCTTTGTTCTTGTTGCTGAATCCAGATACATATTCTCATCGAATCCGTTGGCATGGGCTGTCACGATCGCATGCAGGCTCATGGCATAGTTAAGCCCTGCCTTGATATGCCCTGTTCCGCGGGGAGCTGCCCGGTCAAAATCAGACACACAGATGGTGATCGGTTTTGCTCCGCCTTTAAAATAAGGCCCTACCGGAGTCGTAAAAATACGGAACTGATACTCGTCCGCAGGCTTTACGCCAATGACCGGATTGATGCCGAACATATAAGGTCTGATATACAATGTCGCCCCTGATCCATAAGGAGGCACATAAGCTGCATTTGCCTTTACAACCTGAACCACTGCATCCACAAAACGATCCTGGGGAAATACCGGCATCTCCAGACGTTTTGCAGAATCCACCATGCGCGCTGCATTAAGGTCCGGACGGAATGTGACAATACGGCCGTCCTCTGTGGTATATGCTTTCATTCCCTCAAACACGGTCTGGGCATACTGAAGCACGCCCGCGCACTCATTCATCGTGATATTTGCATCATCTGTCAGAGTACCTTCATCCCATTTTCCATCCCTGTAATTTGATACATACCGCTTGTCTGTCTGTATATAACTAAATCCAAGGTTCTCCCAGTCAATCGTTTTCTTCTCCATTGTGACTCCTCCATTCATCAGGACAAACAGCCCTTCTCGTCTGCTGACATTATAATACTGTGCTTAAGAAAAATCAAGAGTGCGCTCGGTTTTTATACGTGTGCGAACTACCTTTCCATCATACTGATAGACTCGATTCCCACACTCCCGCCTCTTACAACTTCAATGCTCTTGAACTCCTCTTTCATCAGCTTCACGACAGCGTCATTCTTCGTGGCCGTCTGCACAAACTCCACAAGTACGCTGTCCCTCCCATAGTCGATAACTTTTGCTTTGAATGTCTCGGCAATCTGGAACACTTCCACTTTGTCCGCAGCCGTGCATTTAGATACTTTGACATACAGTATCTCCTTCATCCTCACAAAGATATCCGTAAAATCAATCACCTTGATCACTTCGATCATCCGGTTCAGCTGTTTTTTTATCTGCTCAAACGTCTCGTCATCACTGACTGTGGCAATGGTCATCCTTGAGACAGTGGGGTCTTCCGTGGTTCCTACTGTCAGGCTGTCCAGATTATAGGATTTTCCGGAAAAAAGCCCGGATATTTTGGAGAGCACACCAACCTGGTTCTCCACATACAGGGAAATCCATCTTTTTTTCATCCCATTATCCATTCTCTTGCACTCCTTTCTCGTTCACGCCATATTTTCTGACGCATAATGTCACCTCCCCTGTGGGGATTCTAACAGTCTATGATCATATCTTCCAGCGTTCCGCCGGGCTGTATCATGGGGTAAACCAAATCTTCCGGATCAATGATAAACTCAATCAGCGTAGGGGTTTTCGTATTTTTCTTCGCCTCTTCAAACGCTGCCGCAATGTCCTCTTTCTTTGTCACACGAATGCCTTTTGCCCCATAACTCTCTGCCAGCCGTACGAAATCCGGCGTGTACTCCGGCATCCCTTCTCCGTTCGTCCTGCGGTACAGCGCCCCGGAGCGCAGGTTTGTCATACCGTACCGTTTTCCGTAGAACAGTTTCTGCCACTGGCGGACCATTCCAAGGTATTCATTATTGAGCACACAGAGGATGAGCGGAAGTTCCTCCAGCACTGCTGTGGCAAACTCCTGAATGTTCATCTGCATGCCGCCGTCGCCCGATATTGCAATGACCGTCTTATCAGGATTTCCCAGTTTTGCTCCAATGGCTGCGGGGAATCCGTATCCCATGGTTCCCAGTCCTCCGGAAGTAACGAGCTGCTTTTTCTCCGTGATTTCCGCGTACTGGGTCACAAACATCTGATGCTGTCCCACATCTGTCGCAATGATAGCGTCATCAAACTGACGGTTCATCTCCTCTATGATATCCATTGGTGTCATGTGACTGTAATTTTTCATTACAAGAGGATGTTCCTCTTTCCAGCCTTTGATCTGCTCCAGCCATTTCTTGGTTTCACACGGTTCCACATACTCGTTCATCTTTGTCACTGCCTCCAGCGCATCCGCCACGATCGGCACATGTACAAGGATATTTCTGGAGATGGACGCTGTATCAATATCAATGTGAACAATCTGGGCTTTTGGCGCAAATGCATGGAGTTTCCCTGTAATACGGTCATTGAATCTGGTGCCGATGGAAAAGAGAAGATCACATTCACTCACCGCCATATTGGCCGCGTACTGTCCGTGCATTCCAAGGTTTCCGATAAAAAGCGGGTGATTTGTGGGCACGGCGCCGCGCCCCATAATCGTAGTCACTACCGGAACATCGGTCTTGTCAACCACCTCAGTGAACACATTGTTCGCGCGGGCGATATTCACCCCGCCGCCTGCGAGAAAGAGCGGTCTCTTTGCTTTTTTAAGCATCTTAAGCGCCCGCTTCAGCTGTCCCATATGGACGCTTGTGTTCGGCTTATATCCGCGAATATTCACTGTCTTCGGATATTCAGGACTTCCCAGCTCACACATTACATCTTTGGGCAGGTCGATAAGAACCGGTCCCGGCCGTCCTGTCCTTGCAATATAGAACGCCTCCTTGATGATACGGCCCAGGTCCTCCCTGTTTCGCACAGTCACACCGTACTTTGTAATACTGCGGGTAATTCCAACAATATCCACCTCCTGGAAAGCGTCATTTCCGATCAGATGCTTTGCCACCTGTCCGGTAAAGCAGACAAGGGGCACGCTGTCATAATTGGCTGTGGCAAGTCCTGTGACAAGGTTCGTTGCTCCCGGCCCGCTGGTGACAAGACAGACACCCACCTTCCCTGTTGTCCGCGCATAAGCGTCCGCCTCGTGAACAAGCGCCTGTTCATGGCGCGGCAGAATGACCCTGATATCGTCCTGCTTATACAGCTCATCGCTGATGTCGATGGTGCAGGCTCCGGGATATCCGAAAATCGTATCCACGCCCTCCTCCTTCAAAGCTCTTACCAGTAGTTTGTTTCCTGTGATCTGTCTCAATTTCCTGCCTCCTTTTCTCTTAATACGCGTCTTTTGCATTTCTGCACGGCTCCGTCAGAATACAGACACCGCCAATATAAACGAAAACCCTGAGCATCTATATGCTCAGGGCGAATGTACTATCCGTGTTACCACCTAAATTCAGAG
>CALWFY010000145.1 GCA_944377775.1 uncultured Mediterraneibacter sp. | reverse complement strand
ATCAGTGAATATCCTGATACCCATCCTTTCGGCAATTTTTTTCTGAACCGCACACTCTTCGCTTAAGGAAGATTCTTTCCCGGCAAAGAGGACTTCCGCGCACATTCCTCCTTCTGTCAAAAGTCTTGCAAGCGCAAACCCGTCCCCGCCGTTGTTTCCGCTCCCGCATACAACCAGGGATTTCGAAATATCAATCCCTTGTCTCTGCATGGTTTCCAACACTTTGAGCGCCGCCCGTTCCATCAGTACCAGGGAGGGCATTCCAAGCTGTTCTATTGTGTAAGTATCGGCCGCTTTCATCTGCGCACCGTCCGGCAGATATCTCATCTGCTCCACCTGCCTTTCTTAAAACATACCCCGCAGCAAGCTGCGGGGTTTTTGTTGTTCTGATCTATTTTTTGTGTCCCACCTCATGCTGACTGATATTGTAAGACAGCTTCATAAGACTGTCTGAGAGATGGACACTCTCAACGATAACATCTTTGGGCAAAGTCAGGTCTGTGTGGGCAAAATTCCAAATCGCCCTGATTCCATTGGCAATAAGGATATCCGACACCTCCACCGCTTTTGATCTTGGAATTGTAAGCGCCGCAATTTCAATGTCATTATTCTGAAGAAAATCCACCAGCTCATCCATCATCCGTACCCGGATACCTCTTATGGATACCCCTTCCAGCCGGGGATTTACGTCAAAAAGACTCTTGAGTATAAAACCGCTCCTCTCGAAAGACGCATAATTTGCCAGCGCCTGGCCGAGATTGCCGGCTCCTATAATAATGAAATTATGAGTCTTGTTAAGCCCCAGTATCTTTCCGATCTCCGTATACAGATATTTTACATTATACCCATATCCCTGCTGGCCAAATCCTCCAAAATTATTCAAATCCTGACGGATCTGCGATGCCGTCACCTGCATTTTTTTGCTCAGGTCATTGGAGGAAATTCTCTCCACGCCTGATTCCAAAAGATCTCCCAGATACCGATAATATCTCGGCAGTCTGGATATTACTGCCTTAGATATCTTTCTGTGTTCCACTTCTATCACCTTCCATCGCGCTGACGTCCTCTTTTTCATGACTGCCATATGCCTGCGTCCTGAAAGAAGATGAACCGCTGCCCGCATTTTTTCACTACCGTTTATTATATAAAATAGTTAATATTCTGTCAATTTTTAGTTTTTCCTGCCGCACGCCCTGATCGCCCTTTTCTCTCTGAACATAATTTTCTTGTATTTCGACGCAATTTCGTTATAATGGTTATCTGAGAGGAGGAGTACAATGATACTCGCATGCCATAACATCAGCAAATCTTTCGGCGACCGCATTATCGTCCGGAACGGTTCTTTCCACATTGAAGAACGGGAAAAGGCCGCGCTCACTGGCGTAAACGGAGCCGGAAAATCTACTATACTTAAGATGATCATGGGGGAAGAATCTGCAGACGGCGGGGACATCATCCTTGCGAAAGGAAAAACAATCGGTTACCTTGCCCAGCATCAGAATCTGCTCCCTGACGGAACCATCTATGAAGAACTCAGAAGTGCAAAATCTGATATTATAGAACTCGAACAGCAGATCCGCTCGATCGAGCAGGAACTGAAATCTCTGTCCGGGGATGCTTTAAACAGCAGGCTTGAGACATATAATCGCCTCCAGTCTGAATTTGAAACCAGAAACGGATATGCCTGTGAAAGTGAAATCATCGGAGTCCTGAAAGGTCTGGGATTCACGGAGGAGGAATTTTCCAAAAAGACGGGCACGCTCTCCGGAGGCCAGAAGACCCGCGTGGCACTGGGCAAACTTCTTCTGACCACACCGGATATCCTGCTTCTTGACGAGCCCACGAACCACCTGGACTTAAACTCCATCTCCTGGCTGGAAACTTACCTTAGCAACTATCCGGGAGCCGTGTTCATTGTGTCCCACGACCGTTTCTTTTTAAACCGTGTTGTGACAAAAGTCGTGGAAATCGAGAACGGCGATATCTGCATGTATCTCGGCAATTACCGCGCTTATTCCGAAAAGAAACAGCAGATCAGGGACGCCCGGCTCAAAGAATACCTTAACCAGCAGAGGGAAATCAAACACCAGAAGGCAGTTATTGAAAAACTCCGCTCCTTTAACCGTGAGAAATCCATCCGGCGCGCCGAAAGCCGCGAGAAGATGCTGGAAAAGCTCACTCCTGTAGAAAAACCTCAGGAAGCGGCAAAAGAGATGCATTTTACCCTTGAGCCATCCTGCGTCAGCGGAAATGACGTGCTCTCAGTAGAGGGGCTTTCCAAACGGTTTGACTCACAGGTACTTTTTGAAGATGTAAATTTCGAGATCAAACGGGCAGAACATGTCGCTGTCATCGGCGATAACGGCACCGGAAAAACAACGCTCCTGAAAATTCTGAACCAGATACAAAAGGCGGACGCCGGTTCCTTTACTCTCGGCGCAAAAGTACAGATCGGATATTATGATCAGGAGCACCATGTCCTCCATGATAATAAGACTATTTTTGACGAGATATCTGATGCGTACCCCACACTGAACAATACGCAGATACGCAACACTCTTGCCGCATTCCAGTTTACGGGAGACGAGGCGTTCAAAGAAATCTCTGCCTTAAGCGGTGGGGAAAAAGGGCGTGTTTCCCTGGCAAAGCTTATGCTCTCGGAAGCAAACTTCCTAATATTGGACGAGCCTACGAACCATCTGGACATCACTTCCAAGGAAATTCTGGAAGAAGCGCTCAACAATTACAGCGGAACCGTACTCTATGTATCCCATGACCGATACTTCATCAATCAGACTGCCTCCCGGGTACTGGAACTGGTCAACCGGACATTTGTAAATTATATCGGCAACTATGACTACTATCTGGAGAAAAAAGAAGAACTGACGCGCGCTTATGCTTCTGCCCCTTCTGCCTCCTCCGGCAAAGGGAAACCTGCTTCTGACTCTTCAGCCGGCAGCAGTGCGGCCGCCGGTTCTAAACTGAGCTGGCAGGAACCGAAAGAACAGCAGGCAAAAGAACGCAAAAGGAAAAATGACTTGAAAAAGACGGAAGAAGAAATCAGCCGGCTTGAAGAACGAAACACGCAGATCGACCATGAACTGACCCTGGAAGAAGTGTACTTAAATTCTGTAAAATGCCAGGAACTGTCCACAGAGCGGGCAAAGAACGAAGAAAGACTGGAGGTGCTCTACGAAATGTGGGAGACGCTGGCTGAATAAATACATCTTTCTTATACAGATAAACATCTGAAAGTATTTTTAAATCTTAATTTTCACAACGTACGATATCCGCAGAACTATGACTGCGTCGCGGCTTCGGGCCGCTGCGCTCTACGAGCCGCTCGTGCAGCACAGTCCTGCGGATATCTTGTTTCCTGAAAATTGAAGTTTCATATGTTCTCAGCTGTTGTCCTGTATAAAAAACATGTATTTGCACGGCGGAATGTTAAAATCGGCAGGTACTTCCGCCAGGGAACTTATACCGCTGACTGCAAAATGCAGATTTTCTGACTTGATTAAATAAGTTCCCGGAATCTGTATCATATAAGCAAAACTTTAAGTGAGAGTGTTCTGAAAAGCATTTGAGGGGGATGTTAAATACGGACTGATGGAGACCCTTTGGTCGAACATCAGTCCGTATTGTTACAGCCGCCCAAATCTT
>CALWFY010000144.1 GCA_944377775.1 uncultured Mediterraneibacter sp. | reverse complement strand
AAGATTTGGGCGGCTGTAACAATACGGACTGATGTTCGACCAAAGGGTCTCCATCAGTCCGTATTTAACATCCCCCTCAAATGCTTTTCAGAACACTCTCACTTAAAGTTTTGCTTATATGATACAGTTTCCGTGAACTTATTTACTCAAGTCAGAAAATCTGCATTTTGCAGCCGGCGGTATAAGTTCCCTGGCGGAAGCGCCTGCCGATTTGAAAACTTCTATGCAAATATATCTTTCTCGTACAAATTAACGTCTGAGAGTATATTGAAACTTCTGCTTCTGAAAAATAAGATATCCGCAGAACTATGCTGCACGAGCGGCTCGTAGAGCGAAGCGGCCCGAAGCCGCGACGCAGTCATAGTTCTGCGGATATCATACGTTATGGAAACTAAAATTTCAAATATTTTCAGCCGTTTATCTGTATCAGAAAGGTGTATTTTGCTACATCTTCTGTATTGTGATATTTCCGGATTCTGCGGTAAATTCGATCTTTTTGTTTCCTGGTACGTTTGATGTGCAGGACATCTCGCTGTAATCGGAGACCAGCTTTCCGGATGTTTCATCAGGCAGTGAAATCTCTCCGTATTCTGTTGTAAGGTCCAGAGAATATGTGTCAATGTCATCTAAGAGCACGAATGTTGTATCACCATATTCATTTAAGCCGGACAGGGTCTCAAGATTCTTGGCTTCAAGATAGAGATCACCTGCTTCTGCGGTGAGAGCAGCCGATTTTACCGTCATATTTTTCAGAGTGCAGTCTCCGTACTCGTTTGTCAGATCGAGAGACTCCAGAGTTGAATCTTCGAATTCAATATCTCCGTATTCTGTTGTGATTTCTGCCTTTGCAGACGTGCTGCCGCTTATTTTTATATCCCCGTAATCAAGATGAAGAGTCATTGTGTCAGAAGAAATATCGGTTATATCCAAATCTCCGTAGCTGTCGTATATATTGACATCTGCAAGAGCCAGCTCTTTGGGGAGATAGAGCCGGATCTGGGGAGTGGACAGCTCAAATGATGCTCTGGGGCTGAAAAAGTGGATTCCGTTAATCCCGCTGTCCTGCTGGCAGATTTGGAGGGTGTCGTTTGCAACAGTCCATACAGGTTTGTCGTAATTCCCGTCCAATGTATATTCCAGATAGCAGGAAGCATCTTCAGATGGAAGAATCTTGATATCAGCTTCGGATTCAAGCTCTATATTAATGTTGGAAAAAGAATCCAGTTTTGTCTTTTCCAGTACATAGGGTTCGGAATCAGATGAGGCAGAGCGGATGCCCTCCCTGGTAAGTCTGAATCCCGGCCAGCCTCCTGAGGCAATGCCTGCCCCTGCCAGAAGAATACCGGCGCCCATGAAGCACGCGGATACGATCAGGATTGTTTTAGTTGACTTTTTCATTTTTTCTGCCTCCTTTTGTCAGTTTTCCGAGAAGGATAGATGTTTTTCTTATAAACCATTTAAACAGAAGGGCAGCAGCGTATATAAGGAGAGTGCTGGCGCCCGTGATAAACAGCCCGAAACCGATGGTGGCCAGTCCGTCTCCGACTGACTGAAACAAAAGAAAAATACCGCCGATTATACTTAAAATACCGGATGCCGCAAATGCAGCAGCGGAAATCACAGCGCATGCAATGCACATTGCGACGCAGACCAGGAGAATTGCAATGACTGCCAGAATACAGATGGCTATGGGAAGTGTGATCGGAGCCGAACAGACGGCGAGAGCCGCAATCCAGAGGGTGGACAGCCCGCGTTTTACTGTCTGTGGTTTTTCCTTGATATTCTGTGCGGCAAGGTCCATAATTAAGGCTTTTGCAGCTTCCTCCGGGGTACCCAGGTCTGTGACAGCCTGCTGCTCATTTTCGGGACCAGCTTCTGCAAAATATTCTTCAAAATATTCCATAGCCCGGTCGTAATCTTCTTTGGGAAGCCGGCGCAGTTTGTGTGAAAGTGTCTTCATATATTCTGTCTTAGTCATTTGAAATACCTCCCTTTACAATATCATCGATAATGAGTTTATAGTCCTCCCATTCTTTTAGAAGCTCGATTTGCCGCTGTCTGCCCTGAGGAGTGATCCGGTAATATTTCCGGTTGCGTCCCTGATATTGCTCATCATAAGTTTCCACGAGCAGGTTCTCCTGGAGCCGTTTGAGAATCGGATAGAGCGTGGAATCTTTTGTATTTGCCGCCCGTTTGATGATCTGACTGATCTGGTAGCCATAGGCATCGCCTTCCGCGATAACAGACAGTACCAGAAAGTCCATCATGGGTGCATTGAGCGTGAACGTCATAACATCAGTCCTTTCTATATATAATTTTGAAATATATATATCATTTATTTATATTATATTTAATATAATATATAATGTCAATACTTATTCGGAAGTTTTGTGTATTGCTGTGCGGTCTTGTTAGAGAGATATTGAATATGGTACACTGACAATATAAGAGAACCGGGTGGAATGCAGGCGGTTCTGCCTGCGCGATGAACAAAGACAGATGATGTCAGGCAGTAGAAGATTTCGTCTCTGCCGGAGGGAGAGTGCCATGAGTGAAAACATATACAGAGCTCAGCGTGTAATTGACGAAGTGGGAAAAGCAGTGATCGGCAAGCGGGAAGTCCTGAAAAAGATCATGACTGCAATTCTGGCGGGAGGACATATCCTGATCGAAGATATTCCGGGAACAGGGAAGACGACAATGGCCCTCGCTTTTTCCCGTGCTATGGGTCTGAAGGTCAAAAGGGTGCAGTTTACCCCGGATGTGCTTCCGGCGGACCTGACGGGGTTTACAATTTATCAAAAGGAGACCGGGAAATTTGTATATAAGCCGGGGGCTGCGATCTGCAATCTGCTTTTGGCTGACGAAATTAACAGAACGTCTCCAAAGACGCAGTCCGCGCTTCTGGAAGTGATGGAGGAACATCAGGTGACCGTGGACGGTGTAACCCATAGGACAGGAAATCCGTTTATCGTGATTGCTACAGAGAATCCCGCGGGTTCGGCAGGAACCCAGCTTCTTCCGGAATCCCAGCTCGACCGGTTCATGATCTGCGTCAGCATGGGATATCCCACAGTGGAGGAGGAGATGGAAATCCTGATGCGGGGACAGAGAAGCGGGAAGGCTTATGAGGAGGCCGGATGCATTCTTGAAGCAGACGAATTGGTTTCCATGCGCACGGAGACAGCGCAGACTTTTGTACATGAGAAAATTTACCGTTATATTGCCGAGCTTTCCAAGGCAACCCGGGAGAACGAATGGACGGAGCTTGGCATGAGTCCCCGGGGAACGGTAGCACTGACTGCCATGGCGAAAGCATGCGCGTGGATGAATGGGAGAAAATATGTGATTCCTTCAGACGTGCAGGAAGTATTTCCCTGTGTGGCAGGACATCGGATTTTTCTGAATATGAAGGCAAAGGTAGGACATATCCGTGTGGAAGAACTGATAAGGCAGATTCTGGAGAATGTACCGACACCGGAACTTAAAACAAAGCGCTGACCTAAGGAGAAAAATATGGTACAGAGAGTAGCGGGATATCTTGCCGTGCTCCTTGCGGCAGTATATTTATATTTCATGTATGATGAGACCGTGATTTCAGGGCTGCTTGTATTCCTGTTTCTGTATTTCCCTGTGTCCTGGGTATATCTTCTGTATATAAGAGGAAAACTTACGGCAGATTTGGGCAGAGTGCCGCTTGTGGGGGAGAGGGGGAAACGTGTTCGTGCAGGCGTGACGGTAAAAAGCCGTGTTCCGCTTATGATCGTGCGCTGTGATATTTTTATTCATGTGAGAAGTGGACATGGCAGAAGGCGGAAAAGGAGACGGCTGTCCGCCACGGTTTCTGCAGGCATGGAGAGGACATGCTGGTGTGAGTTTGAGGCAGAGGAATGCGGCTGTATTGAGGTACGGATTCAAAAAATGCGGATTTATGATTTCCTCGGTGTTTTCTGTGTGGAAAAGAAAGTGGATCAAAGAGCAGAGGTTAAGATCATGCCGGAATTTGAACTAATGCCCCTGGAAATCACAAGGAAGACGCGGGAGTTCCAGGCGGAGTCTGAGGAGTACTCCGGGGAGAGAAAAGGGGATGACCCCACAGAGATTTATCAGGTCAGAGAGTACCGGGTGGAAGATTCTTTGAAAGACATCCACTGGAAATTAAGCGCCAAAGAGGGGGAACTTATGGTAAAGGAGAGGGGATTCCCTCTTGGGTGTACAGTGCTGGTATGGTTTGACCTAAGAGCCGGTGAAGAATCTGCTCAGGGATTTTCAAGGCTTCTGGAAACAGCGGCTTCTCTGTCGATTACTCTGGCAGCGGAAAAGTGTATCCACATGGCAGCATGGTATGAGGAGAAGAACGAGCGGATCGTAAAGTGTCGGGTGAGTGACGAGGAAAGTGCTTATGCCATGATATGGAGGCTTTTGGATATGGAACCCTGCCGGGACATCACAAAGCGGGATATCTGTTATGCTGATGCATTTCGGGGTTGGCAGTTCAGCAGTGTTGTGACCATAGATGGTGAAGGAAAGTTATGGAAATCCGGGGCGAACCCGGAGTTTCTGCGCCTGTGAGAAAAGAGGTGGCGGCAGGTGGGTAGAAAAAAAGGCGGGATAAAAATGTATTCGGTCAGGAGTGCAGAACGGGGACATGGAAGATCGGACATGACCCGGCAGATTTTCTGCGCTTTTCTCATAGCCTGTCTGGCAGCAGCCTGGTGGAATGTATTCCTTTCTGTGTTTTCTCTGGAGCTGTCTTTGATGTGGCTGTATGGGGGACTGGCTGTACTGTCATGTCTTGTGTCCGTGCTTCTTTTCCGCGCGGGAAATTGGATGGTGGTTTTGATTTTTTCGGCGGCCGGGATGTTTCTTTGGAGAAACTGGGAGACAATAGAAGCGCTGTTTCTGCAGGAAAGCCGGATTGATGAAAGGCTGGCCGGAGTGACAGGAGCTGTGCTGAGTGTGCCGGTGATTGTATTGTGGACGGTTGTCCTGTGCTCGCAGAGAGGAAAATTAATAGCTGCCGCAGCAGCGTGCGCGCCTTTTGTTGCCGCAGCCTGTGCCGGGAGATTCCCATCTGCTTCATCTTCGTGGATGTTCCTTTTTGCTGCAGTGATGTACGGTGTTTACATTACTTCGTGGAACCTGGAAGTTCCCCTTGATTATCAGAGGAAGAAGACGGTGCCGGGGAGGATAAAATCTGCAAAGCGGCGCATGTTTTTAATGTTTGCCATATCGGCGGCAGGATTCTGCATTCTGGCGGGGATTTCTGTTTTTGCAGGAAAATATCTGGATACAGGAAGGAAGACAGAGAACAGTTTTTATCAGACGGCGAGGGAAACCCTGCACACAGAGGTAGTGGACAGGGCAGAGCGGCTGATCTATGAAGCGGAAGAAGGTTCAGAATCGCAGGAAGACACGCGTGGGCAGGAAGAAGCAGATATCCCTGCACAGTCTGCGCAGGAGGAAGTTTCAGAGACTCAGCCTGTGGTGTCAGGAAGCGGCATGGATAATCTGAAAAGGATTGCCTCCTTTGTTCCGGATCCAGAAGTAAATGAGGGAATCATACAGCAGGAAAAACCGGCTCAGACAGTATATGTCCCGCGCAGGATCGGAATCGCGTACACGGGGGAGTCGTGGACAACCGGGGAGATGCCGGATCCCGGCGATTCGGACACGGAGGCATCCCGGCGGCGGAAAGGATATACCGTTTACCCGGAAGGGCTTGACAGACTGGAGAGTTTATGTCTGAATTGGGATACAGAGACCATGAGCGCGGTGGGAAGCCAGATTGACCGGACGCTGCAGTCAATGGCGGTCTATGACGTGAATCCGGGGATGACTCCAGAAGAACAGGATTTTGCAGAATATTTTCTGTTTGAGAATCACAGAGGCTTCTGCGTTCACTTTGCTACTACAGCAGTTCTGCTATATCGGATGTGTGGGTATGCGGCAATATACACAGAAGGGTATGCGGTTCCTCCATCTGCGTTTGAGCTTCAGGAGGATGGTTCTTATCATGCTGTGATAGACGGAAGTATGGGACATGCCTGGTGTCAGGTTTATGATGCTGATAACAGAAGCTGGATAATCAGGGATCACACACCAGCAGCGCGGGAGACTGCTCCGGACAGGAATGAAGAGAAAGTCGGAGAAATGGAAAATGCGGAGCAGTCTGAAGAAGAATCCCAAAGAAACACAGCCGCAGTCTGGGTACGAACAGCTGTTTTGACAATGGCTGCAGGAGCAGTGATTTTTGTTCTGTGGAGGATTGTGCTGCTGCAGGCATCGCTCAGGCGCAGGCATTTTAAGAAAAAGATAAGTTATCATCCGGATGGTTCCGGGACAGTGGCAGTGTATGAAGCAATCTTAAGAACAGCGCATCTGGTGAAAAAAAGTGAAGAAAAAACTGATAAAACTGCAGTTGAAAGGCTTAAAACCGATTATCCCGAGATTGGAGGATACGAGTGGGACAGCCTCTATGAACAGGTAATGCAGGCTGCCTTCTATTATCCTCAGGAAAGAGAGGATGAGTGGACAAAGACAGAACAGCTGTACAGGAGATTTTCCAGGACAGCAAAGAGCAGGATGGGGGCGGGAAAAAGATTTTTGTATAGGTATGTATACTGCCTTGATATTGCCCCGGATGTAAGGAAAAAATGATTGTATACATGTATGCAATACTGGACAAATTCTTTGAATACACTTGAGTTTCCGCAGAATTATCCCCCTAAGACAAATCTGCTACGTTTTGTTATCCACAACTTTCAAAAAATGGCCAAAATATAAGGAATCCTGTTCCTTTTTGATGTAAAATTAAGCTACCAAACAA
>CALWFY010000143.1 GCA_944377775.1 uncultured Mediterraneibacter sp. | reverse complement strand
ATCCACCGACTCTGCAATGCTCCGGGCCTCAGTCTGACGCTCTTTTGTAGCGTTGCAGATTGTATTTAAAACACTTACATCATAACTCTTTTTCTTGATAATTTCAACTAAATCTTTAAATTTATTGTAATTAAATGTCGTCTGAGAAACCACACAGATTTTCTCATTTTCATCCGGCTTAAATTCTTCCGCAGAAGACGCGTCCTGTATCACCGTCACTTTCGATCCCGCCCATCCGCGGATTCCCTGCACCTCGGGATGTTCCGGATTCCCGATAATAATTATATGTGCACCCAGATCGCTCTCCCTGCGGACAATGTTATGGATTTTTTTGACAAACGGGCAGGTTGCATCCACGATCCTGATGCCTTTTTCTTCCAGCCGGTCATATATCCGCTTCTCCACTCCGTGGGACCGGATGATTACCGTTCCTTTGTCAAGCGCGTCTATTTCTTCTTCTGACCGGAGCACGGAGACACCTTTTTTCTCCATATCTTTTACGACTTCCTCATTGTGGATAATCGGTCCGTAAGTATAGATCGGACCCTCGCACGCCTCCATCTGTTCGTAAACCGTATCCACTGCTCTTTTCACACCGAAACAGAAACCTGCGGTTTTCGCCTTGAGCACCTGCATGAATCAATTCCTCCTATCTGCAGTGAGAGCAGATTTCATCCACCACCTGCTGTATCGTCATATCTGAACTGTCCACGAGAATCGCACCCTCCGCTTTCTTAAGCGGTGCGATCTCCCTTGTCATATCTCTCTCATCCCGCTCCTTAATATCACGGGCAATTAAATCCAGATCGCACTCCTCGCCTTTGGCTCTGAGTTCATCATACCGCCGCCGTGCCCGTGTATCAACGCTTGCCGTCAGATAAATTTTAACATCCGCATCAGGAAGAATGTTCGTGCCGATGTCCCTGCCATCCATGATGACATCCTTTTCTCTTGCCAGAGAACGCTGGAGTTCCAGCAGCTTTTCCCGCACAACCGGAATTGCCGATGTCTTAGATGCCATGTTCCCGACCTCTTCCGTGCGGAGCATGGATGTTACATTTTCTCCATTTAAATACACCTGCTGAATATTATCTTCATATCCGATGGTTACTTCAGCATCTTCACACGCCCGGGCTACCGCCTCCCTGTCATCTGCACTGACGCCTTTTTTTAAAAAATGAATCGCAAGCGCACGGTACATGGCGCCTGTATCCACATATATATATCCCTTTTCTTTTGCCACCAATTTAGCGATAGTGCTTTTTCCGGCGCCAGCCGGTCCGTCGATCGCCACATTATATCCCATGATCTCTCCTCCTTGGTTTTCACAGTTAGAATCAGTATACCCTGACACACAGGAATAGACAAGAAATTTTCCGGTCAGAACCGACCTACTCCCCTGCGCTCATCCCTGCCAGATATCCGGTGCTCCACGCAATCTGCAGATTATATCCTCCGGTGAGTGCATCCAAATCCAGCATTTCCCCGGCAAAATAAAGCCCTTTTACGAGTTTTGACTCCATTGTTCCCGGATCAATCTCTTTTACAGACACCCCGCCTTTTGTAATAATCGCTTCCTTAAAACTGCGAAGCTCTGTCAGCGTCATAGTAAAATCTTTGATGAGACGTACAAATCTTATTCTTTCTTCTTTTGTGATCTCATTGACTTTTTTATCCTCTGAAATGCCGGAAAGTTCTACCATGACCGGCTTTAATTTTGCAGGAAACAGGCTCTCCACCGCATTTTTAAACTGCCGGTTATGATTTGACTCAAACTCCCTGAGCACTCTTCGATCCAGCTGCTCCTCCGTAAGCGCAGGCTTTAAGTCAATGTGAAGAGTCAATTCTTTTTCACTGAGTCGCTTTCCTACAATACTGCTTGCACTTAAAATGACAGGTCCTGTCACACCATAGTGGGTAAACAGCATTTCTCCAAATTCCTCATACAGCTTTTTCCTGCCATCTGTTACGCGAATTTCGATATTTCGAAGAGACAGTCCCATCAGCTCTTTGGCATACCACTCTTTTACTTCCATGGGAACAAGAGATGGGAAGAGCTCTGTTATCTTATGTCCAAAATCCCGCGCAAAACGGTATCCGTCCCCGGTGGATCCGGTAGATGGGTAGGATATTCCGCCTGTTGCCGCGATCACTGCGTCTCCATAAATTTTCTCTCCCGAGGACAGCTGAACGCCTGTTGTCCTTCCGTCGGCAGCAAGTATTTCTTTTACCTCTGCTCTTAAACGGACTTTTACTCCCAGCCGCTCCATCTCGCGCTCCAGAGCGCGTATCACATCTGAAGAGTGATCAGACAGGGGGAATACCCGTCCGCCCCGCTCCACTTTTGTCCTCACGCCCAGTTCCTCAAAAAAATCAATCACCTGATCGTTTGTCAGACTGTAGAAGCTGCTGTATAAAAACTTGGGATTGCTGACAACCGCCGGAAACAGTTCTTCGATCTCTGCCGAATTTGTGATATTGCACCGACCTTTTCCTGTGATAAACAGCTTTTTTCCCAGCTTTTCATTCTTTTCAAAAAGGATTACACTTCTGCCGTTTCGGGCAGCCGTAATGGCAGCCATCATGCCTGCCGCTCCCCCGCCGATCACCAGAACTTTACTCATCTTTTCTTCCCTTCTTGCCGTCTGCAAAAGACGAGGATATATTTGAGTCTTTTACGGTAAAATCTCCGCTCACAGGATTCAGTTCATCTCCGCTGTACACCTGATATTCTCCCCAGATTTTTTCCAGGGTTTCCAGCGTGGTCACTACTTCATTCTGCTTTTTCATACACAAGGCAACCACCAGCGCATTGATGACACTCAAAGGCGCCACAAGCGAATCCACAATAGAAGCCATATCGCTGCGCGCGATCAGATTACACGAAGAATACAGGTTCATTGGAGAATGGATACTGTCCGTAAGCGTGATCACCTTTGCCTTCCGATTGCTGGCAAACTCCAGCGCTTTTAAAGTCCGCATGGAATACCGCGGAAAACTGATGCCGATGATGACATCCTCCTCGCTGATCCGTATGAGCTGTTCAAATATCTCGCTGGAACTGTTTGTATCAACGACTGTCACATTTTCACAGATCAGATTCAAATAAAATCCAAAAAATGACGCAAGAGGCGCACAGCTTCTGATTCCAACCACATAAATCCTCTTAGCGCTCAGAATCGTATCTATCGCCAGATCAAATGCTTTGTGGTCAATCACCGAGAGCGTCTGTTTGATCTTTTCTATATCCGACTGAAGAACGGTCCCCAGTATTTCACTCTGACTGATCCTGCCGTATGTGACCTCCATTCTCTGAATGGAATTCAACTTATTCCTCACCAGTTCTTCCAGAGCTTTCTGAAATCCCGGATATCCTTTATATCCCAACTGAATCGCAAAGCGGACAACCGTGGATTCGCTGACACCCACTGTCTCTCCCAGCTTTGCTGCCGTCAGAAATACAGCCTTGTCATAGTTTCCCCGCACATAATCCGCAAGCCTGCGCTGACCTTTGCTCATCTTTACATATTTTTCTTCGATTTTTACGATTAGTTCATTCGTAGTGTTCTCTGCTGTTTCCATTGTATATCTATTCCTCACCTTATTTTTACTGTCTGTTCAGACCGGACGCGTGGCATGCATAAGCCATTCTTTCTCCTTTTCGTCCATATAGGGCGCCACTGTCTGAAATACTCTCCTGTGATATGCATTAAGCATTTCCTGCTCTTCCTCTGACATTTTTTCAGGCAGCAGGGCATCCAGATCAATGGGCACAAACGTAAGAGGTTCAAATTTCATAAACTGTCCGTACTCGTTTTTTTCATCCTCACATACAAGAAGTTCATTTTCCAGACGAATTCCATGAGAACCTTCTATATATAATCCCGGTTCATCCGTGATCACCATGTTTTTTTCCAGAGCAGGCGCCGGAGCATCCCACTCTTTCCACCGGAAATTAATGGGCGCTTCATGGACGCTTAAAAGATATCCAACGCCATGACCTGTACCGTGATTAAAATTGACCCGTTCTTTCCAGCACACTTCACGGGCGGCATAATCCAGATTCGCTCCGCTGCACCCATGGAGAAATACAGAATTCATAAGACGAAGCATGGCTCTGGCTGCAAGGGTAAAATCTTCCTTCTCACGCATGGATAATTCGCCAAGCGCGACTGTCCGCGTGATATCCGTAGAACCTTCCAGGTAATGTCCCCCGGTATCCATAAGCAGCAGCCCTCTCTTTTCCAGCACGGAGTTGCTCTCCTTTGTGGCACTGTAGTGAACAACTGCTCCGTGGTCTCCATATGCGCTGATGGGAGCAAAGCTGGCTCCTAAATATCCCTCCTGCTCTGAGCGGAATTTTTCCAGTTTCTCTGATGCAGAAATCTCTGTGATCTCTAAAAGCCCAACATTTTGTTTCAGCCAGTACAGAAATTTTGTATGCGCCACCCCGTCTTTTATATGAGCCTTTTTAATATTTTCTATTTCAATATCATTTTTGATACATTTCATCAAAATCTCCGGGTTTTCCGCTTCTTCTGTCCTGACGCCGCCCGGCAGGCTCTGGTACAGTGTGTAATTTACCCTTCCGGTATCCAGCAGTACGCAGGCAGAATCCGGAAAGAACTTCACCGCCGCTTCAATTTCATTATAAGGGCGGATGACAACTCCATTTTCTGTCAGAACGCCGCATATGTCGGAAGAAAATTTTGCCCGATCTGCAAACAGCTCTGCGCGGTCCATGTACAGGATCAGATAAGACAGCACAAGGGGACAGTAAGCCACGTCATTTCCCCGGATATTCAAAAGCCACGCAATATCGTCCAGGCTGGAAAGCAGGTGTATGTCCGCACCTTTCTTTTTCATACTCTCCCTTACGCGAGAGATTTTTGATGCAGTGCTCTCCCCGGCATATCTGTCTTCCAGAAGAAAGACTTTCTCTGAAGGAAGCTGCGGTCTGTCTGTCCAGATCTTTCCCACAAGATCACATTGGTATTTCACTGCCCCTTGTTTTCTTTCTGCGATCTTCTCGTATATTCTGCCTTCTTTTACGCCCACGGTTCTGCCGTCAAACCCAATCACACCCTGTAAAGGCAGTTCTTTTTCAAGAAACTCTTCTACCGTATCGCAATCCGGCTCTCCCATCCTGCACAAAATAACGCAGCTTCCCTGAAGCTCGCTTTCGGCCTGAACAAAATACCTGCCGTCTGTCCACAGACAGACCTTATCTTTCGTAAACACAGCTGTCCCCGCCGAGCCGGTAAAACCGGTCATATACTGGCGGGCCTTGAAATATTCACCCACATATTCACTGTGATGATAATCCGTGGAAGGCACAATATAAATGTCAATATTTTCTTTTTCCATTTCCCTGCGCAATGCGGAAATCCTTCCCGGAACATCGGATAAGTCTTTTTGCAGATTGCCCATTTGAGTTCCTCCTGTTTTCAACGGTTCTATCATAACACCAAAATGTTTCATTTACAATTAGTTCGTGAAATACATCTTTCTTG
The DNA here is from genome assembly GCA_944377775.1 of uncultured Mediterraneibacter sp. Classification (GTDB taxonomy): domain Bacteria; phylum Bacillota; class Clostridia; order Lachnospirales; family Lachnospiraceae; genus Mediterraneibacter. The sequence continues at coordinate 3,441 of CALWFY010000143.1, read as the reverse complement.
TACGGATAAGCAGCTCAAAGTATTTTAAATTTTATTCCTTCTAAAAATACAATATCCGCAAAACTATGACTGCATCGCGGCTTCGGGCCGCTGCGCTCTACGAGCCGCTCACGCAGCATAGTTCTGCGGATATTTTGTTTTTTAAATCGGAAGTTTTAAAATACTCTCAGTTGTTAATCTGTACAAGTAAGATATATTTACATAATTGCTTTCAAATCGGCAGGCACTTCCGCCAAGGAGTTTTTACTCCGAGTTGTAAAATGCAGCTTTTCTGACTTGAGTAAAAAAGTTCCCGGGAGCTGTATCATTTTTGCGTTATGACACAGCTCCCGGGAACGTATCTTAATCCATGTCACAAAGATGTATTTTACAGCACCCTATACCGGATAAGCTCCGTTCTCAGTGTCAGCCACGGTTGCATCCACCTTTGTCTGCTGTGCCTGTCTGTACTTGAAGAAGTCTACAGCCACCTGAGGGAATAATGCGTATGTCAGCACATCTTCATCCTGCTGAATCCACTGCTCGCACTCTTTGCGGAGTGTATCCAGCTCGTTCGGAATCAGGTCTGCCGGACGGCAGGTGATGATCTCTGCATCCTCACCGAGAATCTTCTTCTGAAGTTCCGGATTCACCGGTTTTACTGTTGCTCCATACTTTCCTGCAAGAATGTCTTTTGTTTCTTTTGTCGCCATCTTATAGCGCTCGCCCATCAGCACGTTGAATACAGCCTGTGTTCCCACGATCTGAGAAGACGGAGTAACAAGCGGCGGCTCTCCCAGGTCTTTTCTTACCCGCGGAACTTCCTCAAGCACCTCGTAGAATTTATCCTCTGCTCCCTGTTCTTTTAACTGGGATGTCAGATTGGAAAGCATTCCGCCCGGAACCTGATACAGAAGTGTCTTAATGTTTACTCCCAGGTTAGTCGGATTCAGAAGTCCGCTCTTTAATGCTTCATCTCTGATCGGACGGAAGTAATCTGCTATCTCGGCAAGAAGATTCTGATCCAGACCTGTATCATACGGAGTACCTTTGAAAGTCTCTACCATAACTTCCGTAGCCGGCTGAGAAGTTCCCAGCGCAAACGGAGAAATAGCTGTGTCAATGATGTCGGCACCCGCTTCCACGGATTTCATATATGTCATGGAAGCCACACCAGACGTATAGTGTGTATGCATCTCGATCGGAATGTCAACTGCTTCTTTCAGCGCTGTCACAAGTTCTGTTGCCTGATACGGACAGAGAAGACCTGCCATGTCCTTCACACAGATAGAGTTTGCTCCCATATCTTCAATTCTCTTCGCCAGGTCTACCCAATAGTCCAGAGTGTAAGCATCTCCCAAAGTATAGGACATTGCCACCTGTGCATGCGCTTTCTCTTTATTTGCCGCTGTAACCGCTGTCTGAAGATTTCGAATATCATTCAGGCAGTCAAAAATACGGATGATGTCAATGCCGTTTGCAACAGATTTCTGCACAAAATATTCAACCACATCATCTGCATACGGACGATATCCAAGGATGTTCTGTCCGCGGAACAGCATCTGGAGCTTTGTATTTTTAAATCCATCGCGAAATTTTCTCAATCTCTCCCACGGATCCTCTTTCAGGAAACGCAGGGATGCATCAAATGTAGCTCCGCCCCAGCACTCTACTGCATGGTAGCCTACTTTATCCATTTTCTCAACAATCGGCATCATCTGCTCTGTTGTCATTCTGGTGGCGATCAGGGACTGATGTGCGTCACGCAGAATCGTTTCTGTTATTTTAACCGGTTTCTTTTCCATTTCTGCCATTATATTTATCCTCCAAATCTATTACTTAACGCCAAAGATCGCCATAAACGTTCCGGCAACAACCGCTGTTCCGATTACACCTGCCACGTTCGGCCCCATGGCATGCATGAGCAGGAAGTTAGTCGGATCAGCCTCAGCGCCGACTTTCTGCGATACACGTGCTGCCATTGGAACAGCAGACACGCCCGCAGAACCGATCAATGGATTTACCTTGCCTCCGGATGCCCAGCACAGCAGTTTTCCGAACAGGACTCCTGCCGCCGTTCCAAATGCAAAAGCAATCAGACCAAGAATTACGATCTTGATCGTATCCATGTTAAGGAATGCTTCAGCGCTTGTAGTTGCTCCCACGGATGTACCGAGCAGAATAACTACAATATACATCAGGGCATTAGCCGCTGTATCTGTCAGCTGTCTTACAACACCGGACTCTTTGAACAGGTTTCCGAGCATGAGCATACCAACCAGCGGAGCTGTTGTCGGCAGGATCACGCAGACAACGATCGTAATGATGATCGGGAACAGGATTCTCTCCAGCTTGGACACCGGACGGAGCTGCTCCATCTTAATCTTACGCTCTTTCTCTGTCGTCAGCAGTTTCATGATCGGCGGCTGGATGATCGGCACAAGCGACATATACGAGTACGCCGCAACCGCGATCGGTCCTAATATTGCAGTCTGCTGCAATTTTCCTGCAAGGAAAATGGATGTCAGTCCGTCAGCGCCTCCGATAATGGAGATAGCCGCAGCAGCTTTGTCTGAAAATCCCATAGCCATGGCGCCCAGATAAGCGGCAAAAATACCAAACTGTGCCGCTGCTCCGAGCAGAAAGCTTTTCGGATTCGCGATCAATGGTCCAAAATCCGTCATTGCGCCGACTCCGAGGAAAATCAGAGACGGAAGGATCGACCATTCGTCAAGTACATAGAAGTAGTATAAAAGTCCGCCTGTTCCATTGGACGCTTCTTCCGGGCTGATCATAATATCCGGATAAATATTGACCAGCAGCATACCAAAAGCGATCGGCACAAGCAGAAGCGGCTCAAAGCCATGCCTGATTGCCAGATAGAGGAAGATGCAGGCAACACCGATCATGATCAGATTGCCAACCGTAAGATTCATGAATGCGGTCTGCTCTACCAGGTTCCCCAGTGTATTTGAAATATATTCCATTTGTCAAACCTCCTGGTGAAGTAACTAGTTTAATGTCGCAAGCACTGCTCCTGCCTCTATGGCATCGCCTACTGCCACATCAATGCTGGCAATGGTTCCTGCTTCCGGGGCAACAACCGGTATTTCCATTTTCATAGCTTCGATAATAACTACCGCATCCCCCGGCTGAACACTCTGTCCTCCTGTTGTCGGAATCTGGTATACTTTTCCTGCAGCGCCCGCTTTTACCTGGATGCTGCCTACTCCTGCAGCTTTTGGAGCTGCAGCCGGAGCCGGTGCTGCCTTCGGAGCTGCCGCAGGTGCCGGAGCCGGAGCTGCCGGAGCTGCGCCCGCACCTTTTTCTTCCACTGTCACATCATATACATTTCCGTTTACTGTAATTGTATAATTTTTCATCATTTCTTTCCTCCTAATTCCATCTGTTGCCTTTTTTACGCTTAATTGACCGCACTACAAAATCGTCTGTGGAAACTCC
>CALWFY010000142.1 GCA_944377775.1 uncultured Mediterraneibacter sp. | reverse complement strand
CATCCGACTGATGGTACTGGTATCCGATCACTTCCTTGCTGTCGTTCAACACTTCTACTCTGCCAAGAACAAGGATGTCTCCTTTTTTGACCGTGTCGCCCACGTGTACCTGGGGAACTCCGGACCGGGTAACAATCTCTGTGATCACACCGTCGGAAGCCGCGATAAGATCCGTGGGTTTCTCGTCAGAGGGAGCTGATGCATCTTCCTCGGAGAACGTATCTTCATTCTCCTTGACCTGTACCTTCAGCCTGCTTCCGTCTATGGAAGCAGAGACCCAAACGATATCATTATATTCCTTTCGAATCGCTTTTACAATACCCGGACAATCTACGCGGCTTTTCAGCATGAACGGCGCCACTCCCTCTGATTTGAGAAATTCTGCCAGCGTCTCATCCGGCCACTTTTCATTCCCCTGAAAATGAATATCCCATATAAACAGAGAATAGCCCCATAAAAGTACTGCACACAAAAGGATTCCCACAAAAAACAGTTTTCTTCTCTGGTAGCGTGCAAGAAAGAACGGAAAGCCATACCTGCCGGCAAGAACAACCCGGGTGTGCGTCTTTTTAACCAGCGGCTTGAGCTTTCTGAAATCAGAGATGCCCATATACATCTCATATCCATTTCCCACCGGCATCAGTCCCCATATGTACAGTTGATGATACGAGCACATATTCAGGAAACGCTCCGGTGAATATCCTGTCACACGCAGTTTCACATATCCCCGTATCCATCGGATGAATGATCGGATCACTCCTTTTTCCTCCCGTCAATAAATTCAAGTGTCAAAATCTTTCCTGTGATCTTCATTTCATCATTGGTGTAATATTCTACCTGAAGTTTCTCCCCTGTCAGCCGAATCTGCCCGCCCTTTGTCTGCACCCGGACAAGACAGTCTGTATATTCCGTAATCCCGCGGTAATTCTCAATACACACCTCAAAGTCCCCCAATACGGTGACCACCGCAGCTTTCATGACCACATCTTTCGGCATACTTGCAGCTGATGCAAGCCTTTCCCTGATCTGTCCTCTTTCCATAAAAATGCCACACATACGCCTTTTATAAGCAATATATGTGTGGCAGGTCTTGTTCTATTCATCCGGTTTTTCAAATGATCTCTTTGATCAGCGGTTCTCTCCGGGGCTTTTGCCGTACAAATGTATACGCGCGTATCAGACGCTCCTTAGCCTGTTCTAAAAGCGCCCTGTCGTCTGCATGTATGACAGCCAGAGCTTCCCCTTTCTTTATTGCATCACCTTTCTTTTTATGGAGCACGATGCCCACTGCCAGATTGATCTCGCTTTCCTTAGTCTCTCTCCCGCCGCCAAGAAGCAGACATATCCGTCCGATCTCCTCCGTGTGGATATCAGACACATATCCCTCCTCAGGTGAGAAGACCTCTTCCTGGAATCTGGCAGACAAAAGCCGTTCCGGATGTTCTGCCTCCTCCGGATCTCCGCCCTGAGCCTGAATAAATTCTTTGAACACATGGAACGCCTTTCCGCTTTCTAAAGAATCTTCCAGAAGACTCCTGGCCTCCTCCACATCATTGGCTTTCCCTGATTTTACAGTCATATAAGAGCCGAGGCAGAGCGCCAGTTCTCTCAAATCTTCAGGTCCATGCCCTCTCAAAGTGTCAATGGCTTCCCTTACCTCCAGCACATTTCCAACAGCGTATCCCAGCGGCTGATCCATATCTGAGATCACGGCTGTCACATCTCTGCCGCAAAGCTTCCCTATGTTGACCATCTTCTTTGCCAGTTCTCTTGCATCATCCGCATCTTTCATAAACGCTCCGTCCCCGGTCTTTACATCCAAAACAATGGCATCTGCTCCGGAGGCCAGCTTCTTGCTCATAATACTGGAGGCGATCAGTGACATCTGATCTACCGTCCCTGTCACATCCCGCAGAGCATAGAGTTTTTTGTCAGCCGGAGCCAGGTCCGCCGTCTGCCCTGCAATGGCGATATGGATCGTATTTACATTATGGATAAACTGCTCCGTAGTAAGGCTTGTAGAAAATCCTGTAAAACTCTCCAGCTTGTCGATAGTCCCGCCTGTATGTCCCAGTCCTCTGCCAGACATCTTTGCCACAGGCACGCCAAGAGAGGCCACCAGCGGAGTAAGTACAAGGGACGTCTTATCCCCCACTCCTCCCGTGCTGTGTTTATCCACCTTGATTCCTCTGACTTCGGACAAATCCAGCATATCTCCGCTGTTCACCATAGCCAGTGTCAGGTTCTTTGTCTCCTCGTCCGTCATGCCCACAAAGCAGACAGCCATCATCATGGCAGACATCTGATAATCCGGAATCTCACCGTCCGTAAAAGCCCGGATCATCCAGTCGATTTCCTCCTTTTCAAGAGCTCCGCCTCTCTTTTTCTTTACAATCAGGTCACACATATTCATAATTCTGTTCCTCCTGTGAACAAATACAGAGCGGCCGGGAAACACATCCCATCCGCTCTGCAGACTGTTTTTATTTTGTTTCATAATCCAGGCACGCTCTCTCTGTCACAAAGGGGCGCACATAAGTGTCCGCCACTGAAACATGTGCCGGATGCTGCGCATATACAGCAATATCCTCCGCCTTCTCCAGCGTTGTCACCAGCGCTATATCATGGGTGCTGGATGAAAGAGGTGTTTCCACGAACTCTACAGCCAGAAGTCCCGGTACTTTTCCCACAAGAGCTGCCAGATTTTCTTTCATGGCCGCTTTAAGCTGCGGCTTTTCCGTCTCTTCTATTTCAGGTTTGAATTTCCACATTACAATATGATGTACCATTGATATTCCTCCTGAATATGTTATTGATTCTGTGTCTATTATAACCAGCAGGCGAAAAGACTACAAGATGCAATTACCGCCTTCTCTCTTTTCCTGTAAACCTGTCCACGTCAACGCTAAATACTGCTGTGCCCTCCAGCATTTCCGGGCAGAACTCTGCTTTTGCTCCGGGAGCCATGTGCTCCATAATTTTTGTAAGACCATAAATTTTCTGCTCTATATCCTCTATCCTGCAAATCCTTCCGTTTCCCATAATGTGCAGTAGGCATAAGAATAGCTGCATGTATAGTCCCTGGTGATAATCTTATGACAGCAGTCCATCTCCACCGCCACATCACACTCTTCCAGAATCTCCCGCAAAATTTCTCTGTCGTGTATCTCTCTTTTTCCAAGACGCATCTCTCTCATTGCCTGCCTCCTTTTTATCGGCTGCCTTTACTGTACTGTCGTTTTGTCCAGCTCTCTTACAGCCCACGCGATGAACAGACCGCCTGCCACATTGCCGGCAGTTACACTGACAAGCACTTTTATCACATCCATCGCCTGCGCACCGTAATTCAGGGCATAGCAGGACAGATAGAACATATCTGCCACAATATGCTCAAACCCACAGAATACGAATGCTGTAATAAAAAGCCATACATAGAAAATCTGTCCCGGAGATCCCTGATTGTATTTTGCACCCACCAGAATGGCAAACGCAACAAAAAAAGCACAAAAAATCCCTAATACAAACAGACTTAACGGACTGTCTCCAAGTTTAGACTCTCCGATCTTTTTTACAGCTTCACCCAAAGTGTCTCCGAACCTTGTAAAAGATATGGTCCATGCCGCAAGAAATGTTCCGATTCCATTGCCAATCCATGCGATCCCTGCATCTCCCCAATTATACCCCCGGTTATATACCATCAGCGGGTATACCCTTGTAAAAAGCATGTTGTGAAGGTTTAACACGAGAAATATCCCGGTCGAGAAAAACAGACTTCCGACTAACGCATTCGGGATCGCCAGATAGACCATCGCTCCCATCGCAATAAACACTCCTGCCATAACACTGCTGATCCATTTCCCTATCATAAAAATTTCTCCTCTTTAGTATGTTATTTTTTTCACAGTCTTTAACATTCTACTAAAAGAGGAGAAGCTTTTCAATCTTTTTTTATTCTCAAATATACCGCACCCGGCTGTAATCTCACATGTTCTGAGAAGATTTCATCTGCCGCATCTGCTTTAACACTTTCTTAAACTGTACTGTAAACAGTACTGCCGTAAACGTCACCGCAATCACATCTGCCACAGGCTCTGCCAGATAGACGGCTGTCGTCTTATCTGAATGCAGTATCTGAGGCATGATATAAATCAGCGGAATCAAAAGGATAAACTTCCTCGTCACTGCCACCACAATAGACTCCACCGCTTTTCCAAGTGCAGTAAACGTCATCTGACATGCAATCTGTATACCGAACAGGAACAGAGCTGCCAGATATAACCTGAGTGCCGTCTTTGTAAATGCGATCAGTTCTGCATCAGATGTAAACAGAGCCGCAAATCCCTGTGGGAATATCATAACCATAAGCCAGAGAAATATGGAGTAACACAGGCTTGCTTTTACAAGAAGCTGAAATGCCGCCTTGACTCTCTCCGCATTGCCCGCTCCATAATTGTAGCTGATAATTGGCTGAGCGCCCTGTCCCAGACCCTGAAGAGGGAGCATGGCAAACTGCATAACACTGGTCAGGATCGTCATTGCTCCTACTGCTATGTCCCCTCCATACGTCTGAAGGGAAGAATTAAAGCAGACGGAAATCACACTCTCACTGGCCTGCATCACAAAAGTAGATGCCCCCAATGCAAGGCAGGGAAGAATAATCTTAGACCTTAGTCCAAGATTGCAGACTGTAGACAAAGTTGGTGCTGGAGCCTAACTCCAGCACCACTCTTTTTGCCAAAATGCCAACTCCCATATTTTTTTATAAAGGATAAAAAAGAATCCTGATTTTTTGTCCTGCCTTTCCCTT
>CALWFY010000141.1 GCA_944377775.1 uncultured Mediterraneibacter sp. | reverse complement strand
TTTCTTGGATGGCGGTTTATAGTTTTTGGACGACTCTATTATACCATATCCAGTGAGGAGTTATTTGGTTTTCAGGAACAAAAAATGCCGTATTTATGCGGTTTGTGGCGTTTCGCAAACGCCTAATTTTCACAAGAAAGAAAGGAGCGGGGAATCATGAGGTACTGTTTTGGTGTTGATATCGGAGGAACCACAGTAAAGATGGGGCTGTTTGAAGAAAACGGGACCATTGTGGACAAGTGGGAGATCACCACGGATACATCCGAGGAAGGAAAGGCTATTCTGCCCAATGTGGCGGCTTCTATAGAGAGTAAGATCGGGGAGCATCAGCTTATCAGAGAAGATATTGCAGGTGTCGGAGTGGGAGTTCCGGCTCCGGTGACGGCTGAGGGTGTTGTAAACGGCAGTGCAAACCTCGGATGGAAGTATAAGGAAGTGAAGCGGGAACTGGAGGAGCTTACAGGATTAAGAGCTCAAACAGGCAATGATGCAAATGTGGCCGCACTTGGAGAGATGTGGAAAGGCGGCGGCGCAGGAGAGAAGAATATGATCATGGTCACGCTTGGCACAGGCGTTGGCGGCGGAGTGATCATCGACGGCAAGATGCTTGTCGGACAGAACGGCGCCGGCGGTGAGATCGGACATCTCTGTGTCAATTACGAGGAGGCAGATCGCTGCGGATGTGGAAACAGAGGCTGCCTTGAGCAGTATGCTTCTGCCACAGGCATTGTTCGCCTGGCAAAACAGAAACTGGGACAGGAGATGCGTTCTACAATTCTGAACAAAGAAGACGTGACAGCAAAAGATGTGTTTGATGCAGTAAAAGCAGGAGATGAGGTGGCAAAGGAGATAGCCACAGTATTCGGAAGGTATCTCGGATATGCTCTTGCCAACCTGGCAGCAGTGGCAGACCCGGCTGTGTTCGTGATCGGAGGCGGAGTGTCCAAGGCCGGGGAAGTCCTCATTCCGTATATCAGAGAACCATATATGGAAAGGGCTTTTTTCGCAGATAAGAAAGTAAAGTTCGTCCTTGCAGAGCTGGGAAATGACGCAGGTATCTGCGGCGCGGCAAAGTTAGTGCTGGACATGTAAGAGATAAAAAATGGAGATGTATTTTAGGTAGCGTTCCATAAGGAAGTAAAGAGTATTTCAGGCAGAACCGCCGTGTTAGATTTCTACTCGCCCAAAATGCTTGTTGAGGGATAATCCCCAAGCCCCCAAAATCGTCCCCTCTGGTGACGACTACGCATCGTGAGGACGCTGAAAATTAAAAAAAGTAAAAGAAAAACTCTATGCAAATGGTTAGTCCATTCACATAGAGTTTTCTTATTTCCCGCTCACTTGGCACCGGTCAGTATTTTTGCAATATTTCTTTATGCTCCTCTGTACTACAGCATCTCCTATGGCTAGGGGACTGGCTGACCGCCGCCGGTGTTGCCGCCATCACCGGTATTGCCGCCATCGCCGGTATTGCCGCCATCGCCGGTGTTGCCGCCATCACCGCCGCCGGTATTGCCTCCGTCGCCAGTGTTTCCGCCTTCGCCGCTGGTGCCACCGTCGTCAGTATTGCCGTTGTCATCAGTGTTGGTGTCATCACCTATATTTGTTCCATCAGTATTTTCTTCTTCCTCTTCCTCTGCTTTTTCTGTCTTATGTCCTCCACAGGTTTCTTTTACAACCGTATTTTTGTCAAAATATTCCGTGAGTGACGGGCAGCCCTCCACAGCCAGTTTTCCGGTCTGCGTACAGATGGTTTTCTGAACAACAGACGGGGGAACAGAGAAGTCTTTGTATTCAAGATCGGAATGAATCCGTTCCATAATACCACGCCAGATTCTCATATGCCAGTTCTGATCTAAATTACTCATATTCTTGCTTTCATCATATCCGCCCCATACAGACGCTGTATAGTACGGAGTGTAAGCAGAGAGCCAGAGGTCTGTACTGTGCTCACTGGTACCTGTCTTTCCGGAAGCAGGCATACTACTCAGTCTTGCCGGTGTACCTGTTCCCTTTTTGAGCACATCCTGCATGGCGTTTGTCAGCAGGTATGCGGTAGATTCCTTAAGCACTTCATGTGTTTCAGGAGTGGAATTATCAATCAGTACATTTCCGTCATGGTCAAGTATCTCTGTGTAGAGAATCGGTTCTGTATACACGCCCCCGTTTGCGATAGACGCATACGCTGCAGTCAGTTCAATATTGTAGACGCCTGAGGTAAGGCCGCCGAGAGCAGTGGACTGGACAATGTCGGTAGCGTAATTGTAATCAGGATCTGTTCCGTCCTGAAGGGTTGTGAACCCAAAGTTTTTCAGGTATTGGAACCCTTTTTCAACTCCCACGGTATCAGTGAGAGTACGGACTGCACACACGTTTATAGAATGTTCAATAGCATAACGCACGGACGCCGCACCTGTATATTTGAAATCCCAGTTATTGACCTGCTGTCCGCTGAGATATTTGTAAGGCGTGTCCTCGATCATTGTGGCAAGCGTCATGCCGCATTCGTTCAATCCGGGGGCATAAGCGGACAGAACCTTAAAACAGGAACCCGGCTGTCTCGGAGAACCTGTCGCGCGGTTCAGTGAACGGCTTGATGTCTTTTCTCCGCGTCCGCCTACCATTGCTTTGACCTGTCCGGTATACTGGTCCATGACAACGACAGAAACCTGAGGCTGAAGAGTAATGTCAAGTTTTTCATCTACAATATCGCCGGCTTCTGTGTCAATGCCGAGAGTGCTTTTATATTCATCCACAGCTGCCTGTGCATCTTCCTGCGTACTGAATACAAGAGGATCAGAGTCGCTCCGGGTTGATTTCAGGTAAGCGGAGAGCTGTTCTTTGCCGTAATTTTCTACAGTGCCGTCCGCCCTGTGGATTGTCAGAGCATATTCCACCCCATATTCAACAATGGGATAGTAAGATTCGTTTGCAGTCTCTTCATCACATATTTGCTGGATAGCAGTGTCCTGGGTTGACTTGATCGTAAGACCTCCGCTGTACAGCAGATTGTATGCCTGTGCTTCTGAATAGCCCTTTTCCTCCATCAGATCATCAATGACATCTTCAATGAGTGCATCAGTAAAATAGGAGTAAGGAGTAGTGTCTTCAGTGACTGCTGCGGTCTGAAGAATCCTGTCATATACCGTATCCGCGATTGCCTCGTCATACTGTGCCTGATCAATGTATCCCTGTTCCAGCATATTGTTAAGGACTTTTTCCCGCCTGTCGGCATTGTCCTCGGGGTTTGTCACCGGATCATACTTGGTCGGATTCTGGGTGATAGCAGCGATCACCGCACACTCGGAGAGTGTAAGATCAGCCACATTTTTGTTAAAGTATCTGGTGGAAGCAGTCTGTACGCCCAGACATCCCTGTCCCAGGTTTATGGTGTTCATGTACGCTTCAAGGATTTCTTCTTTGCTCATCTCTTTCTCAATCTCAAGAGCGAGATACTGTTCCTGGAGCTTACGCTCCACCCGGTCAAAGAACGTCTCCTCATTGACAAAATCTGGAAACACGTTGTTTTTAATCAGCTGCTGAGTAAGTGTACTGGCTCCCTCAGTAAAATCAAAACCGTTTGTGATACCGACAACCCCGGCTCTTATGATACCCTGAAGGTCGATACCGTTATGTTCATAGAAACGCTCGTCCTCAATGGCGACAAAAGCATGAGGAAGAAAGTCGGAATTTGCAGTGATTTCTTCATAAGTTTTGTATACGCGATTAGAGTCGGAATCCTTTAAAGTCTCGATCACGGTTCCGTTCTGGTCTGTGATATTAGTTGTGAATCCTTTGGGAAGGATATCATCTGCCGAGACTGCAGGAGTGTTGTCAATGATTTTTTTCGCAAAGATCACTCCGCCGACCGTGCATATGACTCCAAGAAGGAGTATGCAGATGATAAGCGCTTTGAAAAAGCGCACGCTCACGCGTTTCTGCTTCATTCTTTTCTTCGAAGAGATATTTTTCTTTCTCCTGGAAAGATTATTTTTTCCGTAATTCACGAATAACATCCTCCTTTTCAACTCATATGATTATATCAAATATAGTCTTTTAAATAAAGGAAAAAATAAAATCTTCACATTTTTTATAGAAAAATTAAGGATTTCCTGTTTTTGCCCGAATATTTGTCATGCTCAGGATAATCAGAAGCTGCGCGCTTGTCAGGGAACAGAAGGTCTGATATAGTAAAAACAGTTGGGGGCATAAAAATGCTGCCCGGGAGGATGGTTTAATGGACTGTTATAATACTGTACATACGGGTGGGACTGGGGAGATTGTCGAGAAAAAATCCCGTTTTATTGCGGAAGTGTACCATGTCTGCACTGAGGAGGAGGCTTTCGCCCGCCTGGAGAAGGTAAAAAAGAGGTATTGGGATGCCAGGCATCACTGCTGGGCTTATGTGCTCGGAAGAAATCCAGTATCTGAGCGTATGAGTGATGACGGAGAGCCGGCCGGGACAGCCGGAAAGCCGATTCTTGAAGTGATACGGGGAAAAGAGCTGACAGATGTATTCGTGGTGGTTACCCGATATTTCGGCGGAACACTGCTCGGGACAGGAGGACTTGTCAGGGCGTACACCATGGCGGCGGCAGAGGCCCTTTCCCATACAGTGATTATTGCCAAAATACACGGATTTAAACTGGGAATCATCACGGATTATACCGGACTTGGGAAGATTCAGTATCTTCTGGGACAGAGAGGAATATTTGTCCTGGATACGGTATACACGGATCAGGTGGAGATATGTGCGCTCGTGCCGGACGATGAAGAAGACAGCCTGATAAAGGAGATCATGGAGGGGACAAATGGTAAGGCTGTTATGGAAAAAGGAGACGGATGCTGGTTTGCAGAGACAGATGACGGTGTGGAGATATTTGAAGACTTAAAAAACTGTGTTTTTGCCAGGTGAAAAACAACTGGCTGATAAGTTGTTGTGTGGAAACGCTTAAGCGCTGCCTGATAACTTATCAGCCGGTAATTTGATTTACACAGATATTGTTTTTAAAAAATGATTTTATGAAAATTCTGGTTCGATCAGCCCGAAAGAGCCGTCTTTTCTCTTATATACCACATTGACTTCCTCGGTTTCAGCATTGGAGAATACGAAAAAGCTGTGACCTAAAAGTTCCATCTGAATACATGCGTCTTCCGGATACATTGGTTTGATTCCGAATTTTTTTGTGCGTACAATGCGAATTTCGTCATCCTCTGCGGCGTCATCTTCAGATTCTATAAATTCTTTTTTTATGCTTCCGGATGGAACGGCGGAAGTGGGATGTCCCTGATTTTTTGCTACCAGTTTGTTTTTGTATTTCCGGAGTTGCCGTTCAATGATTTCCTCTACCAGATCAATGGACACATACATGTCACTGCTTGTCTGCTCAGAGCGGATAATGTTTCCTTTTACGGGAATTGTCACCTCGATTTTCTGACGGCCTTTCTCCACGCTGAGGGTTACGATGATTTCTGTTTCAGGAGTGAAGTACCGTTCAAGTTTCCCCAATTTCTGTTCGATTGCGTCTTTGAGTCCTGGTGTTACTTCAATGTTTTTTCCACTGATGATAAAATTCATGCTGTTCAACTCCTTTTGTCGATATTTAACATAAACACATGAAAAAATAATGTTTATATTATGTAAATATTATAACATGGAACAGCATTAATGTATAGAACGAATCACTTCAATCCGGGTGATTTTTCCGTCTTTTATTTTCGCGATGCGAAGCCCGATATCAGAAAAGTAGACGCAGGCGCCTGTACCAATCTCTGTCTGCTCCTCGTGCATCTTGTGCAAAAGGACATCCAGAAGTGTGTCATCTTTATCGGCACAGGGGATGTCCATGTGAAACAGCCGGTTGATCTGCGACACTTTCTGAGAAGCGCGGAAAATGGTTTTGTCCGTTGCGTCAAAGGAGGAGAATAAAAACCGCCTTGTTGCAAACAGGATAGCGATGGCGATCACGCCAAGCAGGCTGTTCAGCGGAGAGGAGTGGTCGATGATGATCTGTCTGGCGATGGCGAACATGAGTACCTCGAACACGGTGGTCGGTGTGTGCAGGTAGAGCATGCGGATCAGCTCGACTCCGATGATCAGGTTGAAACAGGCTGTGAGCAGGTCGTCATAGTTCGGATATGTACTGGAATCAGTCAGTTCGCCCATGGATAAGCCCAGATTAACGGTCATGATGATGATCGCGCAGGCAAGCAGTGCGGCAATTACAAATTCCAGTATCTTTGTGAGATATTTCAGAAAAAGACGTGCGTATTTCTCCATAGTTTTTTTCCTTTCGTATCATTTCATGCTGCTTCTCTTGCGCATTCTGGAATCCAGAATCTTTTTGCGGATGCGCAGGGATTTGGGTGTGACCTCTAAAAGCTCATCCGTGTCGATAAAATCCAGCGCCTGCTCCAGACTTAAGATTCGGGGCGGGGTGAGACGCAACGCCTCGTCTGCGCTTGAGGAGCGGGTGTTTGTCAGGTGCTTTGTCTTACATACGTTCAGTTCGATATCTTCGGCCTTTCCGTTCTGTCCTATAACCATGCCGGAGTACACTTTTTCTCCGGGTCCTATAAACAGTGTACCACGCTCCTGAGCGCTGTACAATCCATAAGTTACGGATTCACCTGTCTCAAAAGCGATGAGAGAGCCCTGTTTTCTGTACTGGATATCTCCTTTGTACGGGGCGTATCCGTCAAAACTTGTATTCAGGATGCCGTTGCCCTTTGTGTCTGTGAGGAATTCTCCGCGGTAGCCGATCAGGCCTCTGGACGGGATGGAGAACTCAAGACGGGTATAGCCTCCGTTTGAAACGCCCATATTGCGCAGTTCTCCTTTTCTCTGTCCCAGTTTTTCGATGACAACGCCGGTAAACTCATCCGGGACATCAATGTAGGCCATCTCCATGGGCTCCAGTTTTTTGCCGTTCTCATCCGTGTGGTACAGCACTTCCGCTTTGCTTACGGCAAATTCATATCCTTCTCTGCGCATATTTTCGATCAGAACGGACAGATGGAGTTCGCCTCTGCCTGATACCTTGAAACTGTCGGTATTTTCCATCTCCTCTACGCGCAGGCTGACGTCTGTGTTCAGTTCCCGGAACAGCCGGTCGCGCAGATGGCGGGAGGTAACGTATTTGCCTTCCTGGCCTGCAAACGGGCTGTCGTTGACAATGAACTGCATGGCGATCGTGGGCTCGGAAATCTTCTGGAAAGGAATGGGCTCCGGTTTTTCGGGAGAGCAGAGCGTATCCCCGATGGAAATGTCGGAGATGCCTGAAATGGCCACAATAGAGCCCACGCTCGCTTCCCGCACTTCTACTTTATTCAGACCGTCAAATTCATAGAGCTTGCTGATCTTTACTTTCTTCTGCTTGTCTGTATCGTGATGGTTGACAAGCACCATCTCCTGATTGACAGAGATTGTGCCGTTGTCTACTTTTCCGATGCCGATGCGTCCCACATACTCATTGTAGTCGATCGTGCTGATGAGTACCTGAGTGGGGGCTTCGGGGTCGCCTTCCGGAGCCGGGATATAATTAAGGATTGTCTCAAAAAGCGGCTTCATATCTTTTTCATCCTCTGAGAGGTCCAGCACTGCCACGCCGGCTTTGGCTGACGCATACACAAAGGGGCATTCAAGCTGTTCGTCGGAAGCGCCCAGGTCGATAAACAGTTCCAGCACTTCGTCGATCACGGCTTCCGGGCGCGCCTCCGGTCTGTCGATTTTATTGATGCACACAATGACAGGCAGGCTTAGCTCCAGCGCTTTTCGCAGGACGAACTTTGTCTGCGGCATGGCTCCCTCAAAAGCATCCACCACGAGAATGACACCGTTTACCATTTTGAGCACACGTTCTACTTCTCCGCCGAAGTCCGCGTGTCCCGGGGTGTCAATGATGTTGATCTTGACTCCGTTGTAATGAACAGCAGTATTTTTGGACAGGATAGTAATTCCGCGCTCGCGCTCAATATCGTTGGAGTCCATGATGCGCTCGGCCACTTCCTGATTTTCCCGGAATACGCCGCTCTGTTTTAAAAGCTCGTCCACCAGTGTAGTCTTGCCGTGGTCTACATGGGCAATGATGGCAATATTTCTTACATCTTCACGTTTTGTATTCATAATGATCTGCACTCTTTCCTTAATATATATTGTTTTCATAACTGCAACTTCCTTATTCTATCACAAAATAATTTTTTTACAAGCACAACGGTCTGTAAAAAATCTGTCGAACGGTTTTTGAAAAGAGCGGTTCTAAGCAGGCGGGATGAATCATACATTTAGTAGTGACTCAAAAATACCAGAAAGAGGAAGGGAGAGCTCAAATTATGTCAGATAAGATTATTGAGAACAATCAGGTAACAGTCATAGGGATGGTGGCGTCGGAATTTACATACAGCCATGAAGTATTCGGAGAAGGATTTTACATGGTAGACATCCTTGTAAAGAGACTGAGCAGTTCAAATGACAGGATTCCTGTGATGGTGTCGGAACGTCTGATCGACGTGACTCAGGATTATAGGGGAAAATGTATTATGGTTTCAGGGCAGTTCCGCTCGTACAACCGGCATGAGGAGCAGAAAAACCGGCTTGTGCTTTCCGTGTTTGCGCGGGAGATCGAGTTTATTGACGAGGAGCCGGACGGAGCTAGGACAAATCATATACTTCTGGAGGGATATATGTGCAAGCGTCCGGTATACCGCAAGACTCCGCTTGGCAGAGAGATTGCCGATCTGCTTCTGGCGGTGAACCGTCCCTATGGAAAATCAGATTATATTCCCTGTATCTGCTGGGGAAGAAACGCAAGATACGCGTCCGGATTTGATGTGGGAGAGCATGTGAGAATTCTCGGGAGGATACAGAGCAGGGAGTATGTGAAAAAACTCTCGGAAACAGAGACTGAGACAAGAACCGCATACGAGGTTTCTGTGAGCAAACTGGAATGTATGGATGACTGACAGCAGTGTTTGTTAAGAGGATATCATATATTGAGATAGGATCTCAAATGTGATATCCTTTTTATATGAAGATCATAAAAACAGGAGGATGAAATACAATGATAAAAATGCTGATGCACGGATGCAACGGAAAGATGGGACGAATGATCACAGAAATCGTAAGAAATGACGAGAGAGCGGTGATTGCCGCAGGCGTGGATACATATACAGAGATACCCAACGATTATCCGGTGTTTGACTCTCTTGAAAAATGTGATGTGGATGTAGATGTGGTGATTGACTTCTCTAATGCAGGGGCTGTGGACAGTCTGCTTGAATATTGTACGGACAGAAAGCTTCCGGTTGTGCTGTGCACCACAGGACTTTCAGAAGAACAACTTAAAAAGGTGGAAGAGGCTTCAAAGACTACGGCAGTTCTTAAATCCGCCAACATGTCTCTTGGAATCAACCTGCTTTTAAAATTGTTAAAAGACGCGGCAAAAGTGCTGGCTCCGTCAGGATATGACGTGGAGCTTGTGGAGCGTCATCATAACCAGAAGCTGGATGCGCCCAGCGGGACGGCGCTTGCGCTTGCGGACTCGGTGAACGAGGCGCTTGGCAATGAATACCATTATGTTTGTGACAGAAGTCAGGTGAGACAGAAAAGAGACCGAAAAGAGATCGGCATCTCTGCAGTGCGGGGCGGAACCATTGTGGGAGAGCATGAGGTGATCTTTGCAGGCACAGACGAGGTGATCGAGTTTAAACACACTGCATTTTCCAGAAGCGTGTTTGGAAAAGGTGCTGTTGAGGCGGGTAAGTTCCTTGTGGGAAAGGAAGCCGGGATGTACGACATGGGAGATGTGGTCGGCCTGTAAAGGAGGAGACATGAAAAAACTTGAAACCAGGTATCTGGAGCGGCTGTCGGATTTATATCCGACTATTGCAGCAGCATCCACGGAGATTATCAATCTCCAGGCAATTCTGAATCTGCCCAAAGGCACAGAGCATTTTCTCACGGATGTGCACGGGGAGTATGAAGCATTTTCCCATGTGCTTAAAAACGGTTCCGGCTCTGTGAGGCGCAAGATCGAGGATGTGTTCGGCAATACGATGCGCCCAGCGGACAAGCGTTCTCTGGCAACCCTGATTTATTATCCGAAAGCAAAGATGGATCTGATCAGACAGAGTGAGGCAAATATGGAAGACTGGTACAGAGTGAATCTGTACCGGCTTATTGAGGTGAGCAAGCGGGCTGCCAGCAAGTACACCCGCTCCAAAGTCCGGAAAGCACTGCCCAGGGATTTTGCCTATGTGATCGAGGAACTGATTACCGAGAAAGTGGAGGTCAGTGATAAAGAGTCTTATTATAATGAGATCATATCTACCATCGTACGCATCGGACGGGCGGAAGAGTTTATCTGCGCAATTTCTGAACTTATACAGCGTCTGGTAGTAGATCACCTCCATATAGTGGGGGATATTTATGACAGAGGACCAGGGCCTCATATCATTATGGATAAGCTGATGACTTACCATTCTCTGGATATTCAATGGGGCAACCATGACGTACTCTGGATGGGCGCGGCAGCAGGACAGAGAGGATGCATTGCCAACGTGATCCGCATCTGCGCTAGGTATGGAAATCTGGATATTCTGGAGGATGGGTACGGAATCAATCTGCTTCCACTTGCTACATTTGCCCTGCGCGTGTACAAAGATGATCCGTGCACCTGTTTTAAGCTGAAAATGTCGGAACGTCCGGATTCAGAAGAGATGCAGATGAATCTCAGGATACATAAAGCAATCTCTGTTATTCAGTTTAAAGTGGAGGGGCAGATTATCCGGAAACATAAAGCATTTCATCTGGAGGACCGCGCTCTGCTTCACAGAATCGACTATGAAAAGGGTACGATCACGCTGGACGGAAAAGAATACCCTCTGCTTGATACCAGATTCCCGACTGTTGATCCACAGGATCCGTATGCCCTTACGGCTGAGGAAGAAGAGATTATGGACCGTTTGGAGAAAGCTTTTTTAAATTGTGAAAAGCTCCAGCAGCACATGCGTTTTCTCCTGGCAAAGGGCGGGCTGTACAAAGTATACAATGATAATCTTCTGTATCACGGCTGTGTGCCTCTGGCGGAGGACGGAAGTCTGAAAGAGACAGAGGTGTACGGGAAGAAATACAGGGGGAAAGCACTGTACGACGCTCTGGACAGCTATGTGCGGAAAGGCTTTTTTGCTTTGGATGAGAAAGAGAGGGAGGATGGAAAGGATATTATGTGGTATATCTGGCTTCATCCTGATTCACCCCTGTTCGGGAAAAATAAGATGGCGACTTTCGAGCGATACTTTCTGGGGGATCAGGAGACCCATTTTGAGAAGAAGAACCCGTATTATTCTCTGCTGGAAAAAGAACAGGTCGTTGACGATATCCTGCGTAATTTCGGGCTGGATCCCGCGGAAGCACATATTGTAAACGGCCATGTACCCGTAAAGAGAAAAGATGGAGAAAGCCCCATAAAATACGGCGGAAAGGTGATGGTTATGGACGGAGGATTTTCCAGAGCTTATCAGAAAGAAACGGGGATTGCTGGGTATACTCTGATCTATAATTCTTACGGTCTTCTTCTGGTGGCGCATGAACCGTTTGAATCCACGGAAGCGGCAATCCGCAAGGGAAATGATATCCACTCCGAACTTATGGTCGTCAAGCGGGAAATCAAGCGCCGCCTGGTTGGAGACACGGATGTGGGAAGAGAGTTAAAAGACCAGGTGCATGATCTGGAGCGTCTTCTGGAAGCATACAGAAACGGCGAACTTACAGAAAAAATATAAAAAATAAAAAAATCCCGATGCATAAATGTTGAGAAATGTGCAGATAGTAGAGGTACAACAATATTTATGGAAAGGGAGACAATCTTATGAAAAAAATGAAAAAGATTCTTTTGCTCATGACATGCGCTTTTGTGCTCTTTGGAACAGCTGCGTGCAGCAGCAAAGATAATGCTGATAATGGAGCAGATCAGTCAACTACAGATAACAATAAGACGGATAATAACATGAATAACAGCACGGATACCACAAATGCAGATGACAGGACAATGAATGACGCCACTGACGGGGACGGAATTATTGACAATGCAGTTGATGATGTGACAGATGGCGTTGACAAGGTGACAGATGATGTGACAGACGGTGTTGACAAAGCGACGGACGAGCTCACAGATGACAATGGTGTACAGAAAGATACACAGAAGAATCAATAGAAAGCAGAAACTGGTTTCAGAAAGCAGGACGGCTGCTGCAGAGCGTACAGGTTTACGCGGTGCAGCAGCCGTCTTAAAGTGTGTGAAAAGAGTTAAATGTTAATATAGTATGAATTGGTTGAATTACCCATCAGTTAGTGTTAAAATGAAAAATAGAGCGGCTTCGGAACTGTGTGATGAAGCTAAATTTGTATAAGGAGTTAATTGCAGAATATGGGTATTATAGAGAAAATTTTCGGAACCCACAGCGAGAATGAACTGAAAAGGATATATCCGATCGTGGACAGGATCGAAGCGCTTGGGTCTGAGATGAAAGCACTGTCTGACGAAGAACTTAAGGGAAAAACCCGGAAATTTAAGGAGCGTCTGGTAGAGGGAGAGACTCTGGATGATATTCTTCCGGAGGCTTACGCTGTTGTTCGGGAGGCGGCATTTAGAGTCCTCGGAATGAGACATTACAGAGTGCAGCTTATCGGCGGTATCATTCTGCATCAGGGGCGTATCGCGGAGATGAAGACTGGAGAGGGAAAAACCCTGGTGTCCACACTTCCGGCTTACTTAAATGCACTTACAGGAGAGGGCGTACACATTGTCACGGTCAATGATTATCTGGCAAAGCGTGATGCCGAGTGGATGGGAAAAGTGCATGAATTTCTCGGGCTGACGGTGGGCGTTGTGTTAAACGGCATGGATAATAAAGAGCGCCGCGCCGCGTATGACTGTGATATTACTTATGTGACAAACAATGAACTGGGATTCGACTATCTCCGTGACAACATGGTAATCTACAAGGAGCAGCTTGTGCAGAGAGGGCTTAAGTTCGCCATCATCGACGAGGTTGACTCCGTGCTGATTGACGAGGCGAGAACGCCGCTTATTATTTCCGGACAGAGCGGAAAGTCGACAAAACTCTATGAGGCGTGCGATATTCTTGCACGTCAGCTGGAAAGGGGAGAGGCCAGCGGGGAGTTCTCCAAGATCAATGCCATCATGGGAGAGGATATTGAGGAGACAGGCGATTTTATTGTAAATGAAAAAGAAAAGACAGTGAACCTGACAGAGGACGGCGTGAAAAAGGTTGAAAAGTTTTTCCATATTGACAATCTTGCCGACCCGGAGAACCTGGAAATCCAGCATAATATTATTCTGGCCCTTCGCGCGCACAACCTGATGTTCAAAGATCAGGATTATGTGGTGACCGGGGAGGGCGAGGTCATGATCGTGGATGAGTTCACAGGACGTATCATGCCGGGACGCCGTTATTCTGACGGACTTCACCAGGCGATCGAGGCCAAGGAGCATGTGCAGGTGCGAAGAGAGAGCAAGACTCTTGCGACCATCACATTCCAGAACCTGTTCAATAAATTTGAGAAAAAGAGCGGTATGACAGGTACTGCGCTCACAGAGGAAAAAGAGTTCCGTGATATCTACGGAATGGATGTTATCGAGATTCCGACTAATAAGCCGGTCCAGAGAGTAGATTTAGAAGATGCTGTATACAAGACAAAGAAAGAGAAGTACAAAGCAGTTGTTGAAGAAGTAAAGAGAGCCCATGCAACAGGACAGCCGGTGCTTGTCGGTACGATCACCATCGAGGTGTCAGAGCTTTTGAGCGGGATGCTGAAAAAGGAAGGCATCAAACATAATGTGCTGAATGCAAAATACCATGAGCAGGAGGCAGCCATTGTTGCAGACGCCGGACTTCACGGAGCAGTAACCATTGCCACCAACATGGCAGGCCGTGGTACGGATATCAAACTGGATGAGGATGCAAGAGCGGCCGGAGGACTTAAGATTATCGGTACGGAGAGACATGAGTCAAGGCGTATCGACAATCAGCTCCGCGGACGGAGCGGACGTCAGGGTGATCCGGGCGAGTCTCGTTTCTATATTTCCCTGGAAGATGACCTTCTCCGCCTGTTCGGTTCAGAACGTTTGATGGGCGTGTTTAATGCTCTCGGTGTGAGCGACGGAGAACAGATCGAGCACAAGATGCTCTCTAATGCCATTGAGACGGCACAGAAGAAGCTGGAGATCAACAACTTCGGCATCCGTAAGAACCTGCTCGAGTACGATCAGGTTATGAATGAGCAAAGAGAGATTATCTACAGCGAGAGACGTCGTGTACTTGACGGTGAGAGTATGCGCGACACGATCTATAACATGATCACGGAATATGTGGAGAATATTACAGACCGGTTTGCTTCTCCTGAGGCAGAAGCGGAAGGATGGGACATCAAAGGACTGGATGTGAATCTTCATAATGTGATTCCACAGATGGAGCTTCCGACACAGAAAGAGTGTCAGAATATGCGCCAGAAAGAATTGAAGCATCTGTTAAAAGAGCGGGCTGTAAAAGCTTATGAGGCGAAAGAGGCAGAATTTCCCGAGACAGAGCAGATTCGTGAGATCGAGCGTGTCGTTCTGCTTAAAGTGATTGACGCCAGATGGATGGATCATATTGACGATATGGATCAGCTCCGTCAGGGAATCGGGCTTCAGGCTTACGGACAGAGAGATCCGCTTGTAGAGTATAAGATGACTGGTTATAACATGTTCGGCGATATGACGAACATGATTGCTGAGACCACGATCCGCACGCTGTTTAATGTTCGTGTTGAGCAGAAGGTGGAGAGGGAAGAAGTGGCCAAGGTAACAGGCACAAACAAGGATGACAGTTCTGTGCGTGCGCCGAAGAAGCGTGAGGAGAAAAAGATTTATCCGAATGATCCGTGTCCGTGCGGAAGCGGCAAGAAATACAAACAGTGCTGCGGACGCAAGGCGGTTTGATCAGGACTGCACTGTGAAAACATATAGTGAAAGAAAGGCGTAAGCCGCATAAATATAAACATGAAAGAGGTGAATAAGGTGGTTTTAATAGATGAATTAAAGTCAAGACTGACTGCATATGAGGAACCGCTGAAAGATTTGAGGGATTCACTTTGACTTGGCGTCAAAGAAATTAAGAGTAGAAGAACTCCAGAAGCGTCTGGAGGAACCGGGGTTCTGGGACGACCCGGAGGTATCCCAGCAGGTTATGAAAGAACTGAAAGGGCTGGAAGATTCCGTCAAAGAGATTGAGAAGCTGTACTCCGATTATGAGGACCTTATGCTTTTGATCGAGATGAGCGCAGAAGAACCGGATGATGAAACACTTGGGGAAATCCAGGAGGAGTTGGATAATTTTGTAGAGAAATTTGAAGAACTCCGCATCGGAACTCTCCTGACAGGGCCTTACGACCGGGACAATGCTATCGTGACGCTTCACGCGGGCGCAGGAGGGACAGAATCCTGCGACTGGGCAGGCATGCTGTACCGCATGTACACACGCTGGGCAGAGAAAAAAGGGTATGATGTAGAGGTGCTGGACTATCTGGAAGGAGATGTGGCAGGCATCAAAGGCGTGACTTTTGAGGTGAAAGGTGAAAATGCTTACGGATATCTCCGTTCTGAGAAAGGGGTGCACCGTCTTGTCCGCATTTCTCCGTTCAATGCTGCGGGTAAGAGGCAGACTTCTTTTGCATCCTGTGATGTGATACCTGATATTGAGGAAGATGTTGATATTGAGATCAACGATGACGACCTGAAGATTGACACATACCGTTCCAGCGGTGCAGGCGGTCAGCATATCAATAAGACCTCGTCGGCCGTGCGTATCACCCATCTGCCTACGGGAATCGTAGTGCAGTGTCAGAATGAGCGTTCACAGCACATGAACAAGGACAAGGCCATGCAGATGCTGAAATCAAAGCTGTACCTGATAAAACAGCAGGAGCAGGCGGAGAAAATGTCTGATATACGAGGCGAAGTGAGGGATATCAATTTCGGAAACCAGATACGGTCTTATGTCATGCAGCCGTACACCCTTGTGAAAGATCACAGGACAAATGCGGAAATCAGCAATGTAGGGGCTGTGATGGACGGAAACATCGACCCCTTCATCAATGCATATCTGAGTGCAAATACAGAACAGGCGCCCGAGCAGTAAGCCGGGAGCCTGTTTCGGCTAATATAAAGTACAGAAAAGGAGAAAGAAATGGTAAATATAGCGGTAATGGGATACGGCACAGTAGGATCAGGCGTGGTGGAAGTGATCAACACGAACAGCGACATTATCAATCAGCGCGCAGGTGATGAGATCAATGTCAAATATGTGCTGGATATCAGGGATTTCCCGGATGATCCAATACAGGAAAAGATCGTTCATGATGTGAATGTGATCATCAATGATCCAGAGATACGCATTGTTGTGGAGGTTATGGGAGGAATTGAACCAGCCTATACCTTTGTAAAGCAGTGCCTGGAGGCAGGGAAGAGTGTGGTTACATCCAACAAGGCGCTGGTCGCAAAGCACGGTGCAGAACTTCTTTCCATAGCAAAGGAGAGAGAGCTGAACTTCCTTTTTGAGGCCAGTGTAGGAGGCGGCATCCCAATTATCCGCGCTTTAAATTCTTCGCTGACAGCAGACAAGATCGAGGAGATCACCGGCATTTTAAACGGGACAACGAACTATATGCTCAGCAAAATGTTCTATGAGGGAGCAGATTATGCAGAGGTCCTCAAAGAAGCTCAGGATAACGGATATGCGGAGCGCAATCCGGAAGCAGACGTGGAGGGATATGATGCGTGCCGCAAGATCGCCATCCTTTCTTCCCTGATTTCAGGCCAGCAGGTGGATTTTGAGGATATTTATACAGAGGGTATCACAAAGATTACAAAAGAGGATATGTTGTATGCAAAAGAACTGGGCATGACGATCAAACTTCTTGCGTCCAGCAAACGCCATGGAAATCACCTTCACGCCATTGTTGCACCAGCGCTTCTGGGAAAAGAGCATCCGCTTTATAATATAAATGACGTGTTCAACGCTGTTTTTGTACACGGAAACGTGCTGGGAGACGCCATGTTCTACGGAAGCGGAGCAGGAAAGCTTCCGACAGCCAGCGCGGTGGTGGCTGATGTGGTGGATGAGGTAAAACATCTTCACAGAAATATTATGACAATGTGGAAAAATGAAAAGCTGACGCTTCTGCCTATAGAGGATACATGCAAGAGATTCTTTGTGCGCATGAACGGGGATGCTGATAAGCGCCGCGATGAGGTGGAGGCTCTCTTTGGAAATGTACGTTTTTTAAATGTAGAAGGGCTTTCCGATGAATTTGGTTTTGTGACAGAAGTGATGACAGAAGGAGAGTATGGAAAGAAAGCGGAGAAAGCAGAGGGAATCCTCCATATGATCCGCATTGAAGGATAGAAGCCGCAGAGAGGATGAGCAGAACATGAAATATATCACAATCCTGTGTGACGGAATGGCAGATGAGCCGCTGGAAAAACTGGGTTGGAAAACGCCTATGGAGGCTGCCCGGACGATAAATATGGACCGCCTGGCAGAAAAGGCGGAGATCGGCATGGTGCGCACTGTGCCTGAAGGCATGGCTCCGGGGAGCGATACGGCGAATCTGTCGGTGCTGGGATATGATCCGAAAAAGTATTATTCCGGGCGATCCCCTCTTGAGGCATTGAGCATCGGGGCAGAGATGGAGGCCGGTGACGTATCTTTCCGCTGTAATCTTGTGACTCTTTCCGAAGAGCAGGAAACTTACGAAGACCGTGTGATCATTGATCACAGCTCCGGGGAAATTACAACAGAGGAAGCCTCTGTTCTGATGGATGCGCTCAAAACAGGGCTTGCGAGAGACGGATATACATTCTATGTGGGAACAAGCTATCGTCATCTTCTCATACAGAAAAATGGGAGAACGATGGAACTGACTGCCCCGCATGATATTCTGACAAGACGTGTAGGAGAATATCTCCCGCAGGACGAAATCCTCCGGGACATGATGGTCAGAAGTTATGAGATATTAAAAGACCATCCCATCAACCGCAAACGCCGGGCAGCCGGGAAAAATCCTGCCAATTCCGCCTGGTTCTGGGGAGCCGGCACAAGACCTGAGCTGGCTTCTTTTGAGGAGAAAAACAAGGTGAGAGGGGCTATGATCTCGGCGGTCGATCTCCTGAAAGGCATTGCCGTGGGCGCGGGAATGCACAATATTATTGTGGAAGGAGCCAATGGAGGGCTTCACACAAATTATAGGGGAAAAGCAGAGGCAGCAGTAAAAGCACTGCTTGAAGACGGGTATGATTTTGTCTATATACATATTGAAGCTCCAGACGAGATGGGGCATCAGGGAAGTGCGGAAGATAAAGTCAAAGCCATAGAATACATTGATGAAAAAGTGATCGGAACTGTTGCTGAAGAGCTTCAGGCTTCGGGGACAGATTTCAGGATGCTTGTCCTTCCGGATCATCCTACACCTGTGCGAGTGCGTACCCACACCTCTGAACCAGTGCCGTATATGCTGTACGACAGCACGAAGGCAGAAGCGGGATGCAGAGAGTACAGTGAGAAAGCCGGCAGGGAGAGTGGGAGATTCCTGGAGGAAGGATACCGGCTGCTGGATCACTTTTTAGGGATGTAGCAAAATACATCTTTATGACATAGATTAAGATACGTTCACGCAAGCTGTATCATAACGCAAAACCGTTCCGTTTTACTTCAAAGATTTGGGCGGCTGTAACAATACGGACTGATGTTCGACCAAAGGGTCTCCATCAGTCCGTATTTAACATCCCCCTCAAATGCTTTTCAG
>CALWFY010000140.1 GCA_944377775.1 uncultured Mediterraneibacter sp. | reverse complement strand
TTTTCAATAAAAGAATCAGCTTAAAAAAGTCCAAAACGATGTTCTTTATTAAAGTACGCCAAAAATCAGGGGGATTATCCACAAACAAAAGGATGCTCTCCTGATTTTTCCATAAACAGAGCGAAGGCGCCGCTCAATCATCTAATCTGATGATTTTGCGACACCCTCTTGTTATGCCCTATTCAATCCAAATCTGCATCTTGTCGATTGCTGTTCCAAGCACGCCTGCGAAACCATCAAATCCTGCTGCAACTTTTGTATCCCGCTGCACCGGATAATAGGTCAAATTATTCAGATCTGACACTCTGTATACTGCCTCTTTGTAGAAATATCCATCAGGCGTATAATAATAAATCTGGATCACATCAATATTTGTATAGTCTCCGGCAAATCCATTGTTGTAATCATTCACATCATATCCGGTTACCCATCCAAGCCAGCCGTTTACCATACTGTGGGCGCGATATTTTACAGAGCCTTTTGAAACCTTGAGGGCGAACGCTCTGATCGGAACTCCGTCTCCTTTTCCCGCCCAGTCCTCTCTGTTTTTCACTTCCGGCCACCATCGGTCCGTATATGCCATATAATAGGCATCTACCTGCCCGAGATTTTTAAGACCAGAAGACGTCCCTTCATCCCCTCCGCTCGACGGTGGAATCACTTCTGTTCCATCTCCTGCGATATACGTTTTCCCATCAGCGGCACACATCCCTTTTGCAATCGCCTCGCCCAGGGGAACAACATTGTCAATAATCCACTGCGCGGAATCCGCTTTGTCATGAAACGCCATTTCCATGTACACGCACATGGCGGCAGTGGAGTTGATTTCATACAGATCATTTCTGACGATGATACCGCTGTCTGCCCAGGGTGTAAGCTCTGCAACAGCATTGTACACCCCCTGCATATATCTGTTTGTTACATATCCTGAATAACAGAGCCCCATTGTACCTTTTGCAGAACCTCCGGCATTCGTATGAATCGGCATGTGAATATTCGCTCCCCATGCATTGGACTCTGCCACATTCTGCACATAGCCCTGTCCTTCAGGGGCTTTCTTTACAATATATCCATTCCTCTCCAGCGCTGCTTTAGCTGCCTCTGCAATCCTGTTGCACTGCCTCTGTTCATTCGTGCCCTGAGCGCTGTACGGATTACTCGCCTGAGAACTGGGGCTTAAATATACTTTTAATGCCATAATTCATTCTCCTTTCCTTTATTTCGGCATTTCCACTTCAGGCAGTCCCTTAAGGCTTAAAAGTACAGAGATCACCCCGGCTGTCGCACAGACTCCGGCAATGTTTATCCAATCCAGAGAAACAATATTCACCATGTCGGCTCCGATAAGAGAAATCGCTGTCTCCGCTACAGTCTTTATCGCCCTGACTACTGCTGCTTTTGCCCAGTTAAGCCAATACTCTTTACTTTTCATGCTCATATCCTCCTTTAATTTTTAATTTATATTACGCATGAAAAATAAGACTGGTTACGGTCTGGTCCAGACAAGGTTCTAACACGGTTTATAAACAGCTCTCCTCTAATATTTTTGTTATGCTTTCTCTCCCTCATGTTCAGTCAAAATTCCTGACTTCAGCATGTCTGTGAGCAGTTGTCTTGCTTCTTTTTTTATCTCCTCCAGCGGCATCTTTTCCTTGTGTGATTCATTAACAAATCCCAGCATCCCAAAACACATAAATCCGGCGATTTTCTTTGGTGAATATTTCAGCTTAAGCCTCTTTTTCACATGCAGGGTATGCTGCTCCACTGTCTCAAGAACAATACTGTAAAATCTGGATGCAAGGTAAGGGTTTTTTTCCGGATTCGTATATTGAAAAAAGTCAAATCTTTCATAATACAGTTCCAAAATACTGTCCAGCATATTTACATAACCGGCCGCCAGGCTGCGGGACTGATTATTTTCTCTTTGCCTTCGGTAATAATCCTCGGTCCCTGTACGCAGCATGTCATTGAATATATCATCCAGCAGCCCATATTTATCATTGTAATGGGAATAAAATGTAATCCTGCTGATTTCCGCTTTTTTGCACAGCTCTGTAATTGAAATATGCTCAAAATCTTTTTTCGCCAGCATTTCTATCAACGCTGTTTTCAGGCTTCTCTTTGTTTTTATGATTCGCTTGTCTTCCATTTCTTTACATTTTCCCTTTTCTGTATAAATATCTTACATTTTTCCTTTATTGTTCATTGTGCTTCATTTCCCGTTTTGCTATAATTTTAACACCTGTTATAATAATGGTCAACGAATGACAAACACACAAAAACATTCATATAACCAGAGGGAAGATCAGGAGGGATAACATGCCGGAAATTGCCATTATGACAGACAGCAACTGCGGAATCATGCCGTCTGAAGAATCCGCCTACGGGATTCATGTACTCCCTATGCCCGTCATCATTGACGGCGAAACATATTATGAGGGAATAGATTTTACGCTGGATGAATTTTACGAAAAGCAGGCCTCAGGCGCTGCAATCACAACATCCCAGCCTTCACCCGGAGACGTGGCGGCAATGTGGGACAGGCTGCTTTCCACTCAGGATGAGATTGTTTTTATTCCCATGTCATCAGGACTTAGCAACACCTGCCAGACCGCTCTTTTACTTGCCGATGACGAGCCATACAAAGACCGGGTTTTTGTTGTGGACAACCACCGCATCTCCGTCACGCAGACACTGTCTGTTCTGGATGCTAAAATACTGGCAGAGCAGGGGAAAAAAGCACAGGAAATCAAAGAAATACTTGAAAGAGAAGCATTGGATGCAATCATATATATCGCTGTAGACACGCTGGAATATCTTAAAAAAGGCGGGCGGATTACTCCGGCTGCGGCAGCCATAGGCTCTGTCCTCCGCCTCAAACCCGTGCTTACCATACAAGGAGACAAACTGGACTCATACGCCAAGACCCGGGGTATGAAATCCGCTTTCCACCTCATGCTGGAAGCTCTGAAAAAGGACATTGACACAAGACTCGCACCCTTGAAAGAACAGGGATGCCTGAAAATCGGACTTGCAAACACACAGATGGACAAAGAAAAGCTGGACGCCTTTAAAGCAGAACTGCAGGAAGCTTTTCCTGATCTGGAACTTGTTTATTTCCCGCTTACTTCCAGCATCGGCACTCATGTGGGTCCGGGCGGCCTGGGAATCGGCGCAGTGAGAAGCAGGCAGAAACATATGGTATAAAAACAGGGACTTCGCCTGACAACAAGAGACCAGAGTAACGTCATTCCTCCGGTCTCTTATTTTTATTTACTTATATGTATTGTTCTATTTTCCAGACGGCATAAAGCGCAGAATCTCTCCTGCCACATTGGAGATCGGCATTGTCTGGAGCCACACGCGTCCCGGACCTGTAATAACTGTGTTAAACACACCCTCTCCTCCGAAAAGCATATTTTTCAGTCCCGGCACAGTCTTGATTTCCATTGAGCATGTAGCATCCATCGCTGCCAGATATCCGGTATCTACCACGATCTGTTGTCCGGACTGAAGGTTGTACTCCACCACATGCCCGTCAAATTCAAGGAACGCTGTTCCCTGTCCTGAAAGCCGCTGCATGATAAATCCTTCACCGCCGAAAAATCCCGCCCCCAGCTTCTTCTGGAAAAATACAGACAGCTCCACGCTTGATTCTGCCGCAAGAAATCCGGACTTCTGCACAATCACTTCATTTCCCAGCGATATATCCCACGCCCGTATCTGTCCCGGAAAACTGGAAGCAAACGCGATCATGCCGTTTCCTCCTGTGGCAGTATAGCGATTCTGGAATATTGCCTCTCCTGCAAACATCCTTCCCAGCGCCTTACCTACTCCTCCGTTTGACGTGGTCCCATCTTCATGTTCGGGGACATCCAGCTCATGGAGCCGCGCTCTGTAATCATCACTTCGCCGTCCTCCAGATAGCAGATCACTACCGGCAGGGTTTCCCCTTTGATTTCATATCTCATACTTTTCCTCCTTCCCATTCTGCAAACAATTACTATCTACATGATACCACAAAATCCCGGCAGAACAACTGTCCTGTCGGGATTCTTTTCAAAAAATTTCCTATCCTTGCTTTTCCTGCTCCACCTGTTCTTCCTCCGGAGGGATATCCATCTTCGGCAGTATGATATCCGCCTTAAATAAATCCGCCTCCGTGGAGATTTTCAAAGTGCCGTGCTGCAGCTCCACAAAACTCTTCGCAATCGCCAGACCAAGCCCCGATCCCTCTGTATTTCTGGAAGAATCACCTCTGACAAAACGGTCTGTGATCTCATCCACATTAAAGTTCAGTTCTGTGGCAGATACATTTTTCATAGATATGCACACGGAATTTTCCTTCTCCGTCATCTCAATGTACACTCGTGTATGAGGCATCGCGTATTTTGTAATATTCACGATCAGATTTTCAAAGATGCGGTACGTCTTCTGGCTGTCCAGCCACATGATCACCTTCTGATTCGGCAGATTCCAGCGGAATTCCAGGTTTGCACTTTTGATCTTTCCGTCACTTTCAAGTCCCACCTGTTTTAAAAGGTCAACAATATCCACTTTCATGAAATGCATTGTCACACTCTTGCTGGCCGCCTTGCTGATCTCAAACAAATCTTCGATCAGCACCTTAAGCCTCAGCGATTTCTTTTCCAGCACCTCAATATATTCTCTGCGTTTTTCTTCATCTTTTTCATTTTTTAAAAGATCGGTATATGTGATGATCGCAGTCAGCGGCGTCCTCAGGTCATGAGACACATTGGTCACAAGCTCTGTCTTCATGCGCTCATTTTTCACTTCCTCGTCAACCGCCTTCTTAAACCCTTTCTGAATCTTTTTCAGCTCCTCCTGAATCGGATTGAACAGACCGATATCCCCCTCGATGGGCACATCCAGATGTCCCTCCGCCAGCTGATTTGTGGATTTTAAAAGAAGTTTATACCTCTCCTGCAAATCTCTTGTGTATTTCCGCAGGAAGACAAAAAGCAGTATTGAATATATGATCAGAGCAAACGTCCCATAATACCAGAACATGCAGACAATAAGGAGTATCACAAAATTAATCAGCACGACTCTCAATATAGTGCGATTCGTCTTATCCCGAAAATCCAGATGCAGGAGCATATCATACTGCCTGCTGAGGAATGCTTTCAGTCTGCGGAATAATCCTCCCGCCTTTTTTTTCATTGTCCCGACATCTTCATCACCTCGGTTCCTGATGCGGCGGATCAGTCTTGCAGTCAGCGTCCGTTCTCTCCAGTACGCCCCTTTCATCCGTATCATGCCCCTGAAAGAAGTAAACGCCCAGAACAGCACGCCGAACACCATTGCCCACATGAGAAAATTAATGATCATCTGCGGCAGTTCCATTCCACCGCTTCCGATCCCCGGAAAGAGTGTCCCCTTCAAAGTGCTGTACACAACCCGCACGGGAAAATAATACAGATCGCTGCTTGCAAGCCAAAGGAACAGGACCAGCGCAGGTATCTCAAAAGGCGCCTGGAACACTTTCATGCCGCTGATATCCAGCTTCCTGCTCGCAGGCAGAAGAAGCGCCGCCGCGATCACAAGCAGACTCAGCACTTCCAGCGTATCCCTGTATGCTCCACTGCTGGCCAGATCATACATTCCATTTTCATATACCTGACCGGATGTCCTTGCATATGCGTTTAGATTTTCCTCTGACATTCCGTAGACGATCGTGACCTGATCAGGGGTTGCAATGGTTGATATCCCCTCCGTATCCTCCACGATCTCTGCATCACGGATATATTGGGTTTCAAGATTGTAGGCAGATTCCGGGGAAAGCGCTGTCCCGTCCACTGACACTCCCGAAAGCAGCCCGTCGGCTGAAAATGTATACTGTACCCTGAAAGCATAATAATCTGTGTCCTGCGCAGCAAGGCGGTCCTGAACCTCTTTTGACGCATCATCCAAAAGAGCGTCTGTCTCACCTTCACCACTTTCATCAGAAGCGAACATTGTATAATCCAGATACTTTCTTATCAGGTCAAAATCTCTCTGTCCGAACTCTTCGAGCACTTCTCCTGGATCAGTCTCCCTGGCATATTCGTTATAGAGAATATAATTTCCCTCTGACAGTTCCGTGCTGATTCCGTAAAGCGCGTCCATGTATGCCGATTCTTCCGACTCCACGCTTTCCAGCCAGGACGACATCTCCGAATATCCTCTGAGCATCATGAAAGAACAGACGGATAAAAGTAATATTACCGCTGTGATTCCTGCCTTATGGCTGTTTTTCGATCTTGTATCCAACGCCCCACACCACCTTCAAATATTTCGGATTTTTCGGGTCAATCTCAATCTTTTCCCGAATATTTCGCACATGGACCATGATCGTGTCCGTGTTGATTGCCTTCTCCTGCCATACCCGCTCATATATCTCCTCTGCGGAAAATACTCTGCCCGGATTCTTCGCCAGCAGAAGCAGGATTTTGTACTCAATGGGTGTCAGCTTTACAGGATTTCCATCCATGCTCACTTCCACTGTCTCCTCATTGATCTCCAGTCCTCCGATCACATGCACGTTCTCTTTCGGCGCCAGCTTCTCAAGAAACTTCCGGTAACGCCGAAGCTGAGAGTTCACTCTCGCCATGAGTTCCATTGGAGTGAACGGTTTTGTCACATAGTCGTCCGCTCCGATATTCAATCCCGTGATCTTATCCACTTCTTCTGACTTTGCAGACAGCATGATCACCGGAAAATCATGATTCTCCCTTAACTTCATTGTCATGCGGATGCCGTCCATCCTCGGCATCATAATATCCACGATGGCCAGGTGGATTTCTTCTTTCTCGATCACCTCCAGCCCCTCGATTCCGTCCGCCGCCTGAAATACTTTGTATCCCTGACTCTGCAGATAAATCTGAACGCCTTCCCGAATTTCTTTATCATCCTCAACGATCAAAATGTGATTTGTTTCCATATTCTCCTCATTGTCTCTTTCTGTCTCAAATTTTCTGAATCAGGTCAGGCGCCCTCTGAAAGGCACACAGCGCCGTCCTGAATCTGCGCATTCACAGGCAGCAGCGGAACTGCATTTTTCTTTACGATCCCGTAATTTTTTACTGCCACGGTCACTGTGGTAAATGGCAGTGGTATCACATATTTATCCCATCTTCTCTTAAGCCGCAGGCAGGAAGAGTATGACAGGCTAATCCCCACGAATTCTTCCTCCGCGTGCTCTGACAGGTAGAACGCCAGTTTCTTCGGCTCATGCCTTGGTCCAAGGGGGCCGTCCAGCGCCAGCGCAATAGAGTGATTTTTTTCATACGAATCCTGAACGATTTTTTTCAGGAAAGCAAAAGCCTTAAAACCGTCAGGCACTCTCAGCGCACTGCCGCCGCACCGCCTGATCATATGCTCGATATAATTTCCTCTCGTATCCGCTGTCACGATCACGTCCACCGGAGTGGTCTTATCTGCCAGACTTTCCAGCACCAGATTCATAAAAAAGCTGTCCTCGTGCCAGAACCCAAATATCTGACTGTCACCGTATGTATTTTCTTCATGCCACTGAATCTTCACCGTGCGGCTGATCAGGTCAAGATACTTAGTGAACAGCCATTGCAGAATGTTCTGCGCCGCTTTCTTCAGACTCATAAAGCACTTCTCCTTTCCCGC
The DNA here is from genome assembly GCA_944377775.1 of uncultured Mediterraneibacter sp. Classification (GTDB taxonomy): domain Bacteria; phylum Bacillota; class Clostridia; order Lachnospirales; family Lachnospiraceae; genus Mediterraneibacter. Next base: position 300 of record CALWFY010000140.1, on the reverse strand, counting down.
TCTGCGCCAGCCCGTGGATTGCAGCTCTTTTCTGTTTTTCTCGTTTTTCGCAGATACATTGATTGTAGAGCATCTCCTCATATATGGCAAGTTTTGACGCGCGGTAATTTTCGGCAGCAGCCCTGGCCGCCTGTTTCATAACCGCAAGATTTGCTCCCCTGAGGCATTCCGCCGCACGGTCGGCCCATTCTTTCTCTGACTCATCCGTGAGAAATCCGTTCACGCCGTTTTCTATAATATCCTCGGTTCCCACCGCACGCACGGCCACAACCGGCGTGCCTGCCGCAAACGCTTCTGCCA
>CALWFY010000139.1 GCA_944377775.1 uncultured Mediterraneibacter sp. | reverse complement strand
CTTATAATAACGCTGTTGGCGTGCGCCTGAAGTCCCTCGCGCATTGCAAAGTCAGCCACACGCTCGCCCACCTGTTTCAATGCCTGCGGAGTATAGTACAAAAAGCTTGATTTCTTGACAAAATCATCTACAGACAGCGGACTTGAAAAGCGCGCTGTTCCACTTGTCGGCAATGTGTGGTTAGGTCCGGCAAAGTAATCTCCCAGAGCCTCGGGAGCATTTTTCCCAAGGAAAATACTTCCCGCGTTCTTTATATCGTTTAATATACTAAACGGATCATCAACACATACCTCAAGGTGCTCGGGAGCTATAATATTCGCCGCCTGCACTGCTTTTGAAAGGTTATCTGTTACAATTATTTTTCCGTTGTCGTCTATACTTTTTCTGGCTATGTCAGCTCTTTTAAGCTTAGGTATCTGTGTTTCCAGTTCATCTCTGACTGCCAACGCAAGCTCTTTGCTGTCGGTTACAAGCACGGGGGTTGCCAAAACGTCATGTTCCGCCTGACTGAGCATATCGGCCGCCACCCATTTGGCGTTGCAGGTTTTATCGGCAATCACCAGTATCTCGCTCGGACCGGCTATCATATCTATATCAACTATGCCGAACACCTTGCGCTTTGCCGTTGCAACATATATGTTTCCAGGACCAACTATTTTATCCACAATTGGAATGGTCTGAGTACCCCAAGTGAGCGCCGCGACTGCCTGAGCACCACCTGTTTTAAATATCTTTGTGACTCCCGCAACATGTGCCGCCGCCAGTATAGCCGAGTTTATGCTGCCGTCGGCCCCAGGAGGCGTTACCATAACTATCTCGCTTACCCCTGCAATCTTTGCGGGGATAACATCCATCAAAACCGTACTCGGGTAGCTTGCTGTTCCGCCCGGTACATATACACCTACCTTTTCAATCGGTGTGTATTTCTGGCCTATTATAACGCCGTCCTTTTCATTCATTATAAAGTTTTTGTGTACCTGATTGGCATGATAGCTTCTTATATTTTCCGCCGCCTGATACAACGTCTCCATGAAATACTCATCCGTTTCACCGAGCGCTTTCTGCATCTCTTCCTCTGTAACATCAAGGCTTTCAAGCGAGACTTTGTCAAACTTTAAAGCATATTCCAAAAGCGCCTTATCCTTATTTTCACGAACATTTAAAAATATTTCATCGACTGTTTTTTCAACTTTTTTTTCGGCTCTTAAATCCCTGTTCAAAATTTCATTTACCGATATCTTATCAAAATCGTAAATTCTTATCATTTCGCCGTCTCCTCTGAAAAATTCTCCGTCAAAGCGTCTATCCTGTTCTTTTTAAACTGATAGCTCGATTTATTCGCAATCACCCTTGCGCTTATCGGCAAGAATTTCTGCAATACATGCAGTCCGTTTTCTCTTAACGTTGTGCCTGTCTCAACAATATCCACTATTACGTCCGAAAGCCCTACAAGGGGCGCTAACTCTATTGAACCGTTCAATTTTATTATCTCAATGTCGCGAACCTGCATAGCATAATATCTCTTTGCTATATTCGGGAATTTCGTCGCAACTTTTAAGGTGCGTGATGTATCGTCGATGTAATCGTCTGTTCCCGCAACACACATATCACATTTGCCGAGCCCTGTATCGAGCAACTCGTATACATCTGCTTTGCTCTCGTCCAGCGTATCTTTGCCGACAATTCCTATGTCAACGGCTCCGTGCTCAACATATATCGGAACATCCGACGGCTTTACCCAAAAATATCTTACTCTCCCCTTTTTATTTTCCGCTACAAGCTTTCTTGTGTTTAAAAAGTCCTCCTCACAGCCGTACCCGCTTGCTTGAAGCAATTTATACACCTTTTCACCGAGACGTCCTTTAGGAAGCGCTATGCTAATGAAATCTTCCCGTTCACTCTTTTGCGCTTCAGAAACGCTCAATCTCTCCAGCTCGTTTAAATACATCGCAAAGCCTATTGCACGTGTATTCGGAGTAAATCGCTGTGCCAACGGATCATAGCGTCCGCCGCGCAGAACCGCCGATACCAGCCCGTTTAAATATCCGCAAAAGACAAGTCCGTTATAGTAATCAAGCTCATTCACCAAGGATAAATCCAGCGTTATATCTATGTCTGCATCCGCTTCAATGAGCTTTTGCAGTTCAAAGAGCTCCTGCCATGCAGTATTTGTCTTTTCATTGCATATAAGCTCCTTTGCCTTTATCAGTGTATCGGAAAAATTACCGTTTAACTTTAAGAGCTTTAAAAAAACTCCGACTTGCTCAGGCGCGGACAGGCTCATTATCTCATGCTTTTGCTTATTTTTTAAGCAATCCAGCAGTTTTTTCCGTTTTGCTGCATCGCTCTCATAATGCTCAAGTACTCCAACTGCAAACCCCATATGTCCTATTGAAAGCACCGCTTTTTTACCAAATGTTTCGAGCAGCTTTAGACTTAAAAGAGATAAATTTATTACCTGTGCCATTGCTGCAATGTCAACATTTCCTATACATTCAAGCCCCATCTGGCTTATTTCTCTAAACGCCGATCCGCTGCGATCAGGTCTGTACACATTTTCGGAATAATAATATTTTTTACACTCATTCAGTCCGGGCTGTGCGTCCTTGGCTATACTCAATGTTACATCAGGTTTTAAAGCCATAAGCCTGCCGTCCATGTCAGTAAAAGTCATAAGCTGTCTGCTTGGAAGAAATCCCTCGTTTTCACGGTAAAGACTGTATTCCTCAAAACGGCTCATTCTGTATTTTTTATACCCTTGACTGCGGTATATCTCACCAAGTTTAAGCGGTAAAATTTCCTGCCGGGTCAGCATATCTGGCATTGAAATTTCCATTTTTCTTTTCTCCCTGAATTGATTTTATTATATTAGCATAGTAAAGTTATAAATTATTAAAGCTAATATAACATATATTTTTTAAAAAGAAAAGTCCCTGCGCCAAAAATTCACAAAAGCTTTAACGCAAATAAGTATTTAAATAAAAAACCCCTTGAGAAAGGATGTTCCTCTCTCAAAGGGTAATCAGACAAACTGAATCAGGAGTGCACTTGTTATTATTAATCCTTGTCGTTATTTTGAGATTTTCAATGTTCTGCACATAATTCTACGGTTTCCTACGGCATTTGGTACAAGATTGGTACAAAATCTCTTTTCAGCTATGGTTTTAATACAGCTTCGCTCCCGCCGGAATCCTGTCATCTACCATCAGCAGATTCAGTCCCTCATGTCCATCTTCCTCATGGACTGCGGAGATCAGCATCCCCTCAGAGTCAATTCCCATCATCTTTCTCGGTGGCAGATTCACAATAGCGATTGCAGTCTTTCCGACCAGCTCTTCCGGCTCGTAATACTCGTGAATACCGCTTAAGATCACGCGGTCTTTGCGCTCGCCGTCATCCAATGTGAACTTGAGAAGTTTCTTTGACTTCGGTACTGCTTCACAAGCTAAAATCTTCACAGCACGGTAATCTGATTTTGCAAATGTCTCAAAGTCTACCATTTCTTCAAAGATCGGCTCGATCTTCACGTTGGAGAAATCAATCTTTTCAGCCGGTTTTTCCTCTGTCTTTGTCTCTGCCGCAGCTGTTTTTGCAGCCTTTGTTTCGCCCTTCTTAGCGTCCAGTGACTTCATTGTCGGGAACAGGAGCACGTCCCTGATCGCAGCGCTGTCTGTGAGCAGCATGCACATTCTGTCGATCCCAAATCCAATGCCTCCTGTCGGCGGCATACCGATCTCCAGCGCGTTCAGGAAGTCTTCATCTGTTGTATTTGCCTCTTCATCTCCCTGAGCGAGCTGCTCTTCCTGCGTTTTGAAACGCTCTCTCTGGTCGATCGGGTCATTCAGCTCAGAGTAGGCATTTGCCATCTCCCAGCCGTTCATAAAGAACTCAAAACGCTCTACATAATCCGGATTCTCCGGTTTCTTCTTTGTCAGCGGAGAAATCTCGATGGGGTGATCCATGACAAATGTCGGCTGCACCAGATGCTCCTCTACGAATTCCTCGAAGAACAGGTTCAGGATATCGCCCTTCTTATGTCTCTCCTCGAACTCGATGTTACGCTCTTTTGCAAGCTCTCTCGCCTGTTCCAGAGTCTTTACCTCATTCCAGTCCACACCTGAATACTTCTTCACGGCGTCAACCATGGTAATGCGCTCGAACGGTTTTCCAAGGTCCATCTCAATGCCATTGTAAACGATCTTTGTGGTCCCGAGCACTTCCTGCGCCACATGCCGGTACAGGTTCTCCGTCAGATCCATCATTCCGTTATAATCTGTGTATGCCTGATACAGCTCCATCAGAGTAAATTCAGGATTATGTCTCGTGTCAAGACCCTCATTTCTGAACACACGCCCAATCTCATACACCCTCTCGAGACCTCCTACAATCAGCCTCTTCAGATAAAGTTCCAGAGAGATGCGGAGCTTAAAGTCCTCATCCAGCGCGTTAAAATGTGTTTCAAACGGTCTTGCAGCTGCTCCGCCCGCGTTGCTCACCAGCATGGGAGTCTCAACTTCCATAAATCCCTCGCCGTCCAGATATCTTCTGATCGCGCTTAAGATTTTTGATCTCTTAATAAATGTATCTTTTACTTCTGGATTCATGATCAGGTCCACATATCTCTGACGATAACGAATATCTGTGTTGGTCAGACCATGGAATTTCTCCGGAAGAATCTGAAGGCTCTTGGAAAGAAGCGTCACCCGGGATGCATGGATAGATATCTCTCCGGTTTTTGTCCGGAACACTTCGCCCTCAATTCCAATCACATCGCCCACATCCAGCTTCTTAAACTCTTTATAGTTCTCTTCTCCCACACTGTCTCTTGCCACATAAGACTGGATGTTTCCTTTTAAATCCTGAACATTACAGAAAGAAGCCTTTCCCATCACTCGTTTGGACATCATCCGACCTGCAACAGACACCTGTTTTCCTTCCAGCTCATCATAATTATCTTTAATTTCCTGGCTGTGATGAGTCTGATCATATTTTGTGATCACAAACGGATCTTTTCCACACTGCTGAAGTTCTGCCAGCTTTTCGCGGCGCACCTTTCTCAACTGATTCAGATCTGGTTCCTGTACATTTTTCTGCTCCTGTGACACTTTCTTTTCTCCTTCCCTGCAGACCGGAATAATGCGCTTTGCATATACCTGTCCGCTTCTAACTCTCTCTTGCTTCTTCTGCTGCCTGCTTTCCACTCGGGAAACAGCGCCTCTACATGCGAATTCAGACCCCTTAAATACTTAAGAGGTCTGTATCATCTGCTCTGTTTATTTCGAACGGCCGATCTCGAGGATCTTGTACTGAATATCTCCGGCCTGAGTCTCAACACTGACTGTCTCCCCGGCTTTTCTTCCCATCAGCGCCTGTCCAACCGGAGACTCATTGGAAATCTTGCCTTCCAGACTGTTTGCCTCGGTGGAACCCACAATCTTGAATTCCATCTCCTCATCATAGGTGATATCGAACACTTTCACTGTACATCCTACATTGATCTTATCAAAATCAACCTCATCCTCAACAACCACCTCAGCGTTTTTCAGAATATTTTCCAGCTCCTCAATGCGCGCCTCTATATCTCTCTGCTCATCCTTTGCCGCATCGTACTCTGCATTCTCGGAAAGGTCCCCCTGTTCTCTCGCTTCCTTGATCTTCTCAGCAACTTCCTTTCTCTTCACTACTTTCAGGTTCTCAAGTTCATCCTCAAGTGCCTTTAATCCGGCATAAGTAAGTAAGCGTTTCTTTGCCTCTGCCATTGATAATGCTTCCTTTCTGTTTCTTTATATTCTCTCTATTTTGCAGCACAAGATTGAATATCTTGTACACTTTATTTAAGTCTATTTCGCAATTTCAATATTATAACCAAACTCTATAATGATGTCAAGAGATTTTCCAGCTCCTCAAAATTCTCAACCTGGTTCACTTTTTCTCGCAGTCTGGCGGCGCCTTTAAGACCTTTTGTATACCATGCCACATGCTTTCTCATCTCGCGGATACCCAGGTATTCTCCTTTATATTGCAGCTGGAGTTGGGCATGTCTTAATATCATCCGCCGCACCGCCTCCGCATCAGGCCGGGGCGGTATCTCGCCCGTTTCCTCCCACTTGCACATTTCTGCAAAAATCCATGGATTCCCCTGGGCGCCCCTGGCGATCATAATGCCGTCACAGCCAGTCTGCCTGACCAGTTCATCCGCCTTCTGCGGGCTGGTGACGTCCCCGTTTCCTATAACAGGGACAGATACAGCTTCTTTCACCTGGCGGATAATATCCCAATCCGCCTTGCCGCTGTAATACTGTTCTCTGGTTCTCCCATGCACAGCCACTGCTGAAGCGCCTGCTTCTTCTAAGACTTTTGCAATCTCCACAGCATTGACATGTTCATCATCAAACCCTTTTCGTATCTTTACCGTAACGGGTTTTTCAATCGACTTTACCACTGCACTGACAATCTCATACACCAGAGACGGATTTTTCATAAGGGCCGATCCCTCTCCGTTTTTTACCACCTTTGGAACAGGACACCCCATATTGATATCCAGGATATCAAACGGTCTTTCCGCGATCCGCTTTGCCATCTCCCCCATGATCTTCGGATCAGAACCAAATAATTGAAGGGACACTGGCTGCTCCTCCGGATGAATTTCCAGCAGGCTTTCTGTATTTTTGTTATTATAAAGGATCGCTTTTGCACTCACCATCTCCGTACATAAAAGTCCGGCCCCCTGCTCCTTGCACAGCAGACGAAATGGCAGGTCTGTCACACCTGCCATAGGTCCGAGTATATAGCGATTTTCAAGTTCTACATTTCCTATCTTTAGCTTCTTCATCTTTTTGTGTCCGTTTCGCTGTTTTACCTGTATTTCAATCTCCTGCGATGATCACATAACTCTGTTCAAATGTTCCTCCAGCCGACACTTTGTTAATATACGGTTTCTCGGAGAGTTCACTTTCAAATCCCACGTCATCACACCTTCCCATCCACGGCTCCAGACAGACAAACGGTGCATCTTTCACAGACCAGATTCCAAAGTTTGGAAAGCCTTTACACTCCATTCCCACACGGGGTTTCCCGTCTGCATGGCATATCCAGACCTCCTCTATCTGTCCGCCGTCAAAAATCAGTGCGTCATTTGCAAACATTTCCTCTGTCATGGGACAGCTTTCATTTTCCAGATTCAGCTTGTATACTTTTTCAGGGTCTGCTGCCGCCTCGGAAAGATTTACGAGAATATAATCAAGCGACTCTTTTCCCGGAAATTTCAGGATATAATCTGACTTCTTTTCATCAGGTCGCGCAAAGCAAAACGCCGGATGTCCTCCGATAGTAAAATACATTTCCTCATCTCCGGTGTTTTGCACTTCCCAGCTGACTTTCAGTGTCTTCCCTTCCAAAATATAGGTGACGAATAATTCAAAATCAAAGGGATAAACTTCTCTCGTCTCTTCGTTGGACGTGAGAAGAAAAGAAGCTGTATCCGCAGTTTCCCGGATACACTGAAATCTGCTGTCTCTTGCAAATCCATGTTGGGAAGTGGGATACTGTGTACCATTAATGCGCATGGTGTTATGATAAGTCTTCCCCACATTCGGGAACAAAATCGGAGAATGCCTCTTCCAATATATGGGATCTGCTCCCCACAGAAGCTCTGTATCTCTTTTTTTATCATAGATTCTGATCACTTCTGCTCCCTGCTCCACAATCTCCACATAAAGTCTCTCATTTTCCAGTTTCATATCATAAACCTCCTTAGGCTCACTCAGCGTCGCTGCTCTGCTCTACCTGAACGCATTCCTCCACAAGATACTCTATGACAGCCTCCTGCAGGATTGCCTTTTTAAGCACGTCTTCTCCCACCTGCTCTTTATAGGCTTCCACATCATCGGCGCCAGCACGCTCTGCATACTCTGCAATCTTCTCCTCATATTCCTTATCAGAAGGCTCCAGGTTCTGCTTCCTGGCAATGAGCGCAAATGCCTCGTCAAGAGCCGCCGTCTCCTGTGCCGTCTCTTTTACCTTTGCATTAAAATCATCCTCTGTCGTCTGGAGATATGTCTCAATAAACTCGTTTAATTCAACCCCGTAATATCCTGCCATCTCTGTGTAGTATGCTTCCATCTGCTCTGTCCGTTCTTTGACAGTGTCCTCCGGGTATTTTTTCACCTCAATCTTATCTGAAAGCGCAGTCTGTACAGCGCTTTCCAGCTCTGACTGCACTGCCTGCTCTGCCTCATCTTCCAGTGTCTTGCGTATCTCGTCACGATATTCCTCCACTGTTTTTGCGGTTTCGCTGTTCTCCTGTACCCATTCGTCTGTCAATTCAGGCACGATCTCTGTATAAATCTCGTTGAGCACGATATGGAAATCTGCCACTTTGCCTGCCATATCCGGAGAATAGTCTTCTGGAAACTGTACTGTGATATCAAACTCCTCGCCAGTCTGATGCCCTGCGATCTGCTCCTCAAATCCCGCATAATCTCCTGATGCGCCGATGAAAGCCCCGCTTCCCAGCTGCAGGTCCTGTCCCTGGGCCGAACCATTGTCAAAGACTTCTCCATCCAAATATCCAGTGAAATCAATATTTACCCAGTCGCCCATCTCGGCAGCGCGGTCAGAGACCGTCACTTTCTCCGCTGTCCCTTCAAGATTCGTCTGGATCACCTGCTCCACATACTCGTCCGTCACTTCCTGAGACGATGGCTGAGGTACTTCCAGCCCTTTGTACTGTGTTACTGTTACATATTCATTGGACAGCTCGCTGCTGCATCCCGCCACGGCTCCCGCCATGACAGCGGCGAGCACAATCACTGCAATTTTCTTGTTCATGAATTATGCCTCCTCTTTTATCTTTCTATTTTTATCAGCTGTCTCCAGTTTACAGAAGCGGAGACAGCAGTCTTGAGAACTGTTCTTTCCCTTTTATGAACAGCCCTCTCTCATCATAAACTTTTCTCGTCACATGTGTACACTGGGTCATATCATTCTCAAACGCTCTCTCCAGACGCTGCACGGTACGCTCGCTGTAAATGACTGCATTGACCTCAAAATTCAATCCGAAACTGCGGATATCCATATTCGCAGTGCCGACACATGCCACCATTCCATCCACACTCAAAGTCTTTGCATGCAGAAAGCCGTTATTATACACATAGCACTTCGCCCCTGCCGCAACCATGTCCCCTATATAAGAATATGTAGCCCAGTAGACAAAGGGATGATCCGGCTTGCACGGCACCATGATACGCACGTCAATCCCTGATCTGCTGGCGATCTTAAGAGCGTCTAAAATGGACTCATCCGGAATAAAATAGGGGGTCTGAATATACACATGATCCTTCGCGCTGTGAATCAGCCGTAAGTAGTTGTCGTGGATGGTCTTTATCTGCGAGTCCGGTCCGCTGGATATGATCTGTACCGGATCCCGCCCGTTTCTCGTATATTCAGGAATCTCAAACAGCTTGTCCTCAAGGAAAAGATTCTCTTTTGACGCATAGTTCCAGTCAAGCACAAACCGGACTGCGAGTGAAGTCACGGCTGCCCCCTCAATACAGAGGTGAGTATCTCTCCAATAGCCGAACTTCTTATCTCTTCCGAGATATTCCCTTCCCACGTTAAATCCGCCTACAAACCCAATCCGGCCATCAATCACTACAATTTTTCTGTGATTGCGGTAATTAACGCGCAGCTGGAGCTGTCCCAGAAGGGCCGGGAAAAACTCTGCCACCTGTATCCCTTCTTTCTCCAGGCGCTCCCAGTCTTTGTTCTTCATAGTGCGGCATCCCATACTGTCAAACAGAACGCGCACTTCCACTCCCTGTCTGACTTTCTCGATCAGCACTTTCTCGATTGCCTGCCACAGCTCATCATTCCGTATAATATAATACTGGATATGGATATAACGCTTTGCCTGTTTCATCTCTTCTAAAAGAGCGCGGAATTTCGCTTTTCCATCCGTGTATATCCGGATGTCGTTATTGTCTGTTAAAACAGCTTCACCGGCTTCCAGATTATAAAGGATCAAATCTTTAAAGCGGGCCATCTCCGGATTTGCCAGTCTCAGCCTCTTATGATAAATCGTCTCTTCCTGCCGCCGCACGGCATATTTTAATTCGCCCTCGATCTCTTTTGCTTTGAACATCCTGCTCTTATGAAAGTCCTGTCCGATGATCAGATACAGGATAAACCCGAGGATCGGTATAAAATAAAGCAGAAGCAGCCACGTCCAGACTGTCTGCGGGGACCTTCTCTGAAAAAATACAATAATCAGGGCAAAGAGAATATTGATGATGCCTATGTTATCCATGATAAACACATAAACCGTCACCAATCCGTTCCAAATTGTTTCTGCCATGAATTAAACTCCTTTTTTGTCAGGCTTCCTTAACAGTATACCTGTTCCCTCTTTGAAAAGCAAACCCAAAATCTGCTGATTTGCTTGCGCTCGCCTGAAAACAATGATACAATACTATTTGCGCAAAAGCGGAAAACTATAATGTAGGAGGATTATATCGTGAGTACATTAACCATTGTGCTGATCGTCATTCTCGTAGTATTGATCGGTGTATGCATTGGTCTGTATATTTTCGGGAAAAAGGCAGAAAAGAAGCAGGCAGCACAGAGAGAGCAGATGGAAGCTGTCGCTCAGACACTGAGCATGCTCATCATTGATAAAAAGAAAATGAAACTGAAAGAAGCCGGTCTTCCCGCAGCCGTGGTTGAAAACACGCCGAAATATTTAAGACGCACCAAGATACCTGTGGTAAAAGCAAAAGTCGGTCCAAAGATCATGACACTGATGTGCGAGAACAAAGTATTTGAAGTAATCCCGGTGAAAAAAGAGATCAAAGCTGTTGTCAGCGGTCTGTACATAACCGGAATCAAAAGTGTAAGAGGCGGTTCCATTGAGGCGCCCCAGAAAAAGAAAGGTTTCTTCAGACGTTAAACAAGAGGGATTTTCCGATTCTTAACTAAGTACGGAAAATCCCTCGCTGTCTTTTGACATAATATTCATTTTGATCTTACAGTCCGCCAGCGGCTCATGATTCACATCAAGCTCGTAGTCCACCAGCACATCTATTTTATCCTCACCTACACTGATCTCCATATTTCTTGTGTTTACTCCTACAAGCATCTGTCCGTAGGGTGTCCTGTAATATGTAAGATTCTTTTTATTTTTCTCAAAAATCATATGAGAGCTGGTTATCCCGCTCTTCATGATCTCCACTACTTCATTTCCCGTGATCTTGATCTTGTTTTTGATTGTACCTGCCATTCCTTCGAGCACTTCATCATAGATGATATAATGCTTGCCGTTTCGGCAGTAGTAATTTGCCGGGGTGACGACTTCAACCGCATCGTCTCCGGTCTCATACCCTTCTGCAGGGTCGTCCATGATGTCGATATGTTTCCCCGAAATACTGACTAATACATCCTTTGTCATCAGCTTAATACTCCTCGATATTTACTACATTCGTAGTGGGCACATCAAACGGCATGACCGTGTTGGCAAATTTTCGGAATTTCTCTGCAGCATCGCTCACATAAAATGCATACCTGCTGTGCTGTACAGTCTTTCCGTCATTTTCCATATCCCGCTCATGCAGAAGTTTTTTTAAATCCATCGCCGTTTCATATGCCGGGTTGACAATCTGTATCTTATCTCCCATATACTCGCGGATTTTAGAGCGAAGCAGGGGATAATGCGTACATCCCAGTATCATGGTGTCAATATCCGTGCTCCGCATGGGCTCCAGATAATACTCAATCACTTCCCGCGTCACCTGATGTTCCTTAAACCCTTCTTCCACCAGGGGCACAAAGAGGGGACAGGCCTTCTCAATAACCGTGATATCCGGCGCCATGCCCTGGATGATCTTCGTGTACATTCCGCTCTGTACGGTAGCGTCCGTTCCTACGACTCCGACTTTTTTGTTTCCCGTAGCCTCCACGGCCGCCCGGGCTCCCGGAATGACAACACCCAGGATAGGGATGTCAAACTCATCCCTTACTGCATCTAAAGCCAGCGCGCTCGCCGTATTACAGGCGATCACGATGGCCTTTACCTGCTTTGTCTTTAAAAAACGGATAATCTGCTCCGAAAAACGGATGATCGTGTTCTGGGACTTGCTCCCGTAAGGAACACGGGCAGTATCTCCAAAATAGATAATATTTTCATTGGGAAGCTGACGGGATATCTCTCTTGCAACCGTCAGACCTCCCACTCCGGAATCAAACACACCCACGGGTGCATTCTTCCCATTTTCCATACTCACGTCTGCTCTCTCCTGACCTTTGATGTTACTGTGCCGCCGGTTATCTTCACATGCCGCCCGGCCTGCACTGTCTGACACTTAGAGCGCCAGTGTCTTTGCAACATTGTACTGGTAATCAGATATGGTTTTCTTCATTGCGAGTGCTTCCTCAATGTCGAAATCAACATACTCGCCGTTCTTATATCCCACTACACGGTTAGTCTTTCCTGCGCAGAGAAGGTCCACTGCCATGGCTCCCATGATAGAAGCGTACACTCTGTCCTTGCAGGTCGGGCTTCCGCCGCGCTGCATGTGTCCAAGGATAGTAGCTCTTGTCTCAATGCCGGTTGCTTCCTCAATTCTCTTTGCCATATTGATGGAATCGCCGACTCCTTCGGCGTTGATAATGATATAGTTCTTCTTTCCGCGCTTTTTATTTGCCAGAATATCGTCGATAAGAGCCTGCTCATCATAGTCATGCTCCTCCGGCATGAGAATACGCTCCGCGCCATTGGCAATACCGCACCAGAGTGCAAGATATCCCGCATCGCGTCCCATTACCTCGATAATACTGCATCTCTCGTGAGACGTAGATGTATCGCGGACTTTGTCAATAGCCTCCATAGCAGTATTCACTGCTGTGTCAAAGCCGATCGTATAATCTGTGCAGGCAATATCCAGGTCGATCGTTCCCGGGATTCCCACTGTGTTGACTCCGAGGTTGGCCAGTTTCTGCGCACCCGCAAAAGAACCGTCTCCTCCGATAACCACAAGACCGTCAATTCCATATTTCTTACAGATAGCCGCTGCTTTCTGCTGGCCTTCCTCTGTGCGCATTGTCTTACAGCGCGCAGTCTGAAGGATGGTACCTCCCCGCTGGATTGTATCAGATACATCGCGGGCAGACAGATCAATGATCTCCTCTTTGAGAAGACCGTGATATCCTCTGCGGATTCCGCGCACTTTCAGCCCCTTTGCAAGAGCTCTTCTGACAACGGCGCGGATCGCAGCATTCATGCCAGGTGCGTCACCGCCGCTGGTAAGAACTCCGATTGTACGGATGCTATCTTCAATTTCATCTAAATATTTATCATTGTCCATTACGCTATTTTCTGCCATATTTTCTCCACCTTTCCATACAGCCTGATGGCCGCGAACCAAAAATTGTAAATTTTTTAACAATTTCGAAATTATTCTACCCTATTTAGAAGTGGTTTTCAATAGCTTTTTCGACCACTTTTACCCGGGATTCTCCAAAATGATTCATCAGTCTACTCAAAACCTGTGGGTTGATCTGTATATTTCTGTTTCTCGGAAGCCGTTTGACTGCCCGCTCCTGAGCACAGTATATCACAACTTCGTCATCCCCTTCTGAGTCTGCCAAATATCCGTATACAATCTGTTCTTCTTCCAGAAATGTAGCTTTATCAGGAAACTGTATCCACAGTTCTTTCTTAGTCTGCTCAAAAGGAATCACTTTCTCACAGATCAGCTTGCTCGCCTTTTCGTCCTCCTCGGACACTCGTCCCCGGATAAATACCTTGTTGTCTACTTCAAGAAGCTGCCTGTTATTCTCATAATCCCTTGGAAACACGACAACTTCAACAGTTCCCAGCAAATCTTCGATCGTGACAAACGCCATCATCTGGTTCGTCTTTGTATGCTTTACGGTCTTATCCATAACCATTCCGCCGATGATTTCCTTTGCCCCGTCACGAACTTTCGTCCGCCCGGTCTCCTCGTTGAGCTGAAAATCAAGGGTTGTGGCTGAAATGACCTTTTTCCATTTATCCTCGTACTCATCCAGGGGATGACCACTGATATAGATACCCAGCACTTCCTTTTCAAATGCCAGCAGATTTTCCCGGGAATATTCTCCCACATCCGGCAGACGGATCTGAAATTCTGCTTTCTGTTCTTCTCCCACAAGGTCAAACAGACTCATCTGACCTGACATGGAATATTTCTTTTCCTGATTCACATGATCCACAATCTGCACATAAATGCTCATGAACTGCTTTCTCGTACCGCCCAGCATATCCAGTGCCCCGGCTTTGATCAGATTCTCGAGCGCCCTTTTATTAAGAACTTCTTTTGCAGAGAGTCTCGTGATAAAATCTTCAAGATTCTTAAAAGGTCCGAAGGCTTCCCTCTCCTCGATCACTGCCTGCACCACCGGCCGTCCGATACTTTTGATCGCCGCCAGTCCATATCGGATATTGCCGCCGTCCACCGAAAAGTCCGCCTCGCCTTTGTTGATGTCCGGCGGAAGTATATGAATCCCCATCTGACGGCAGGCATAGATATATTCTGCCACCTTTGACGGATTTTCAATCACGGAAGTCATCAGCGCCGCCATGAATTCCACCGGATAATAATATTTCAGCCATGCTGTCTGGTACGCCACCACCGCATAAGCTGCCGCATGAGACTTGTTAAACGCATATTTGGCAAAATCAATCATCTCATCATAAATCTTGTTCGCCGTCTTTTCATCAATTCCGTTCTTTATGCAGCCCGGCACATTCGTCTCTGCATCCCCATAGACAAATATCTGGCGCTCTTTCTGCATGACGTCGCCTTTTTTCTTTGACATGGCACGGCGCAGAAGATCGCTTCTTCCCAGCGTATATCCGGCCAAATCACGCACGATCTGCATAACCTGCTCTTGGTATACGATACACCCGTAGGTCGGCTCCAGAATCGGCTCCAGCTGAGGACAGTCATAAGTGATGGACGATGCATCGTTCTTCCCCCTGATATACTGAGGAATAAAGTCCATGGGGCCCGGACGGTAGAGGGAAATACCCGCGATAATATCTTCCAGACTGTGGGGCGCCAGCTCTTTCATGAAACTTTTCATGCCGCTGCTCTCAAGCTGAAATATCCCGTCCGTCTTGCCAGTTCCTATATAATCCAGCACTTTGGGATCATTATAATCAATCTTCTCCATGTCAATATCCGGATTCTTTTTCTTTGCCATCCGAACGGCGTTCTGGATCACCGTCAAGGTGCGCAGCCCTAAGAAATCCATCTTAAGAAGTCCCAGTTCCTCCAGAGTGGTCATGGTGAACTGTGTGGTAATCGTACCGTCCGCAGCCCTTGAAAGAGGCACATATTCATCCACGGATTTCTGGCTGATCACCACTCCGGCCGCATGCATGGAACTGTGCCGCGGAAGCCCCTCAAGACGTTTCGCCATATCGATCAGCGTCTTTACCTGTTCGTCATTCTCATAGGTAATCCTCAGCTCCGGATTTTCTTTCAGGGCTCTGTCGATCGTAATATTTAATTCCTGGGGAATCATTTTTGCGATGGAATCCACAAACGCGTACGGCAAATCCATCACTCGCCCCACGTCCCGGATAACTCCCCGCGCGGCAAGCGTTCCGAAAGTAACGATCTGAACAACACGGTCCTTTCCGTATTTGCGCACCACATAGTCGATTACTTCCTGCCTGCGTTCAAAGCAGAAATCCACGTCAATATCGGGCATGGACACACGCTCCGGGTTGAGAAACCGCTCAAACAGAAGCTGATAGCGGATGGGATCAATCGTGGTGATTCCCAGGCAGTACGATACAAGACTTCCCGCTGCCGAACCACGTCCGGGACCGACTGCAATCCCATGATCCTTGGCATATTTGATAAAATCCCAAACAATCAGGAAATAATCCACATACCCCATATTCCGGATGGTATCCAACTCATAGGTCAATCTGTCTTTCAATTCTGAAGAAGGTTCCCCATAATGTTTTTCGAGGCCTTCATAACAGAGCTTCTGAAGATACTCCCATGATGTGTAATTGTCCGGCACATCGTATTTCGGCAGTTTTGTCACACCAAACTCGATCTCCACATGACAGCGGTCTGCGATTCTCTGTGTGTTGTCAAGGGCCTCAAGAGCATAGGGGAAGAGTTTCTCCATCTCCTCGGGAGATTTCACATAATACTGCCCGCCCTCATAGCGCATTCTGTTCTCATCAGAAAGTTTCTTCCCTGTCTGAATACACAAAAGAATATCATGGGGTTTCTCATCTTCCGCATAAGTGTAATGAACGTCATTAGTCGCCACCAGATCAATGCCCGTTTCCATAGACATTTTCAGAAGCTGCTGATTTACCAGCGCCTGATCCGGGATACCATGATCCTGAAGTTCGAGAAAATAATTGTCCTCGCCGAATATCTCTCTGTACTCCAGCGCAGTCTTCTTTGCTTCGTCATAAAGTCCTTTTACAATATAACGCTGTACCTCACCTGCAAGACACGCACTCAGGGCGATGATACCTTTGTGATATTTTCTTAAAAGTTCCTTATCCACACGGGGTTTATAATAGTATCCCTCCACAAACCCTTTTGATACGATTTTCATAAGGTTCGCGTATCCTTCATTGTTTTCCGCAAGAAGCACAAGGTGATAATACCTGTCGTCACCGCCTGTCACTTCCCTGTCAAACCGGGAGTTTGGAGCCACATACACTTCGCAGCCCAGGATCGGATTGATCCCCTGACGCCGCGCTTCCCTGTAGAAATCAATCACGCCGTACATTACACCGTGATCTGTAATTGCCGCACTGTTCATCCCCAGTTCTTTCACTCTGGAAACATACTCTTTTATCTTATTGGAACCGTCCAGAAGACTATATTCTGTATGGACGTGCAAATGTACAAAACTCATCTCTCACCTCTGCCTGTCTCCGCCCGGAATGATAAGAGGACAGTTCCCTTACGGGAACTGCCCTCACCAGTCTCGTCCGTCTTATTTGTCTGCGGGGTGTCTTATTGTCCTCCGTCCATCATGAACTTGATCAGTCTGTCTGTATCCTCTTTCTCATATGCAATCACTTCAAGCTCCGGAATCTCTCCGCTGGAAAAAATGTTTGCCATGGAAACATACTGTGACAGTTTTGATTTAAGGTTCAGTCTGTCTCCCTCACCTGTCACAAGCTCTACCTTTCCCTTGCAGGAATCTACAACTTTAAAAAATCCTTCTATATCTGTGATGTTCTGAACTTTCATAATATATTCTCCTTCCTCATTTATCTGATTCTGTTCAGGACCATTAAAATTTATATGTCCCTATTGCTTATTATACCCGATTTTATCGGGATTGCAAGATTTTTCCCTTATTTTCATCAATCGTGATCTTTCCCTGTTTCAAAAGACGGCCTGCCGCCCGTTTAAAAGCGGCTTTGCTCATTCCGAACTCCTTTTTGATGCGCTCCGGATCAGCCTTGTCCGTGAACGGCAGGACGCCCCCGTTCTTCTCTATCCGCTCCATGATCTTCCGGGCGTCTGCATCCATCTGCTGCGGAATTTTCCCCCGCACGCTCAAATCCAGCTTTCCATCAGCTTTCACTGCTGCAACACGCGCTTCAATCTGCTGTCCGATCTCCATCTTCCCGTACACTTCTCTTGCCGGAATCAGCGCAGAATACCGGTTGTCCACTGCGACAAACACCCCGAAATCCCTGCTGATCTCATACACGGTTCCCCTGACCACATCGTCTTTTTTATATGGGGAATCGGTCCGCAGCAGCGGGTACACTTTCATGGTCGCACAGAGACGTTCACTCTTATCAATGTACAGGCTGACCAGGCAGCTGTCTCCTTTTTCCACTTTTGTGGTCTGTTCTTTAAACGGCAGAAGAAGGTCTTTTTCCAATCCCCAGTCAAGAAATGCTCCGACACGCCCTACATCCGCCACTTCCAGCACGGCAAGTTCTCCAAGTGTGATCTTGGGTTCATTAGTCGTGGCAATCATCCGATCCGAAGAATCTTTATAGAGAAATACTTCCACCGGGTCTCCCGGTTCAATCCCCTCGGGCACCTGCTTTCCCGGCAGGAGCACCCGCTCCTCATCATTTCCAAGATACACCCCGAAATCTACAACCTTCACCACGGTGAGTACCTGCTTTTCTCCTAATTTCATATCGTCTGTTCTCCTTTATGACACTGTTCCGGACACGGCTCCCACAGCGCCCTCTTATCTCACTCTAATCTAAAGTATCACCGGCAGTTTGTCAACGTCACTTTAAAAGAGACGAAAGGTTCCATACTCCCCGTCAAATCCGGGAACCCACTCTGCCTCCCCATTTCTGAGCCGCTCTATCCCCTCTGCTATCCTTGTCCCCGACACACGGCGTATGTCCTCAGACGAGAGATTTCGCAGTATTTCAAATTCTGCCCCCAGTTCGGAAAGCATATGCATGTATTCTCTTTCTGTCTTTTTGCTCCTCACAGAATATTCCATGGAAGCTGCGATCACTTCCGGAAGAGGCACAAGGCTCTCAAATGCTTTCGCGCCTTGCCTTACATAACCCTCCGGCCGATCTGCCAAATCCTCCACTCGATGCGCCACGCCGATGGTAATCCTGCGCCCGCACACCGGACACACTCCATCATATTTTATTGTTTCAGCAGGCATAAGGCAAAGATTACATTTCCTGTGCCCATCAAGGTGGTACTTCCCTTCCTCCGGGAAAAATTCAATGGTGCCGTGCAGTCCTTCCCCAGTCTGTATTGCCTGCGCAATTCCCCCATAGGACATAGTAATTTCCAATAAAGTCGCCTCTCTTCCCAACTTCGCCGGAGAATGGGCGTCAGAATTGGATATCAGCTGAAACCGGTCCAGAGCAGACACTCGCCAGTTCATGGGCGGGTCGGAAGAAAGACCGGTCTCCACAGCATGAATATAAGGGGTCATATCCTCAAAACATTCCTCTACTGTATCAAATCCGGAAAACGCACCGAACAACGAAAAATGCGGCGTCCAGATATGAGCTGGAACATAGACTGCAGACGGGCACAGTTCCAGCACGATTTCCAAAAGATCCCTGCAGTCCAGTCCCAGGATCGGGCGCCCGTCAGAATGGATATTCCCGATCTGCTCCAGTTTTCCGGACACCCGGTCTGCATCCTCCAGGCCGGGAAGAATGATGACACTGTGAACTTTTCTCACTTTCCCGGCCTTTTTATAGATGGAACTGATCTCTCCGGTAATGATAAAGCGGGGAATGATATCTCCTCTCACACTTTCATCCCGAATCCGGTATTCTTCTTTCAGAACATACAATCCGTCCTCCGCAGGCGTGAGCTTTTCTTTCAGTTCCTTCCGCCATGCAGGATGAGTAAAATCACCTGTCCCTATAATATGTATCCCTTTTCGCCTCGCCCAGAGGTCCAGATACTCCGGCGTACAGTCTTTGCTGGTCGCCCTGGAATACCTGGAGTGAATATGGATATCCGCTATATACATGCTTCTGCTTTCTCTTTCTGTATCAGCAATTCCTTTGCCACCTGTAAGTCTGTCCAGTCCGGGTATGCCTGAATCAGCTCCAATATCTTTTCAATTTCTCCGCACTCTGTCTCCAGCAAATCTGCTATGGCAGATACCGATACACCCCGGGATGCTTTCCTGCGGATAATACTGATCAGTTCTGCCTTCCCTTCCGCTCTTCCTTTTCTTAATCCTTCATCTCTGAGCAGTCTGTCACGCTCTTCCATCTTCATATAACTCACTCCTATTTCTTCACTGGTTTTGATCTGATGAATTTTCTGATGCAGATGTTTCAAACGTTCATCGCAATCCTGCGGCACGTTTTCCTCACTGCTCTTTTCCACATAATGAAGAAACTGTACCAATGATTTTTCTACTTCATTATCATTTTTCCCTTTTGTGTTCAAAATGATTTTCTGACATTCATCGCCCATAACCAGCTCCGGAACCTCTTTGCACCGATTGTCAAACGTATATCGGTACAATCCGTACCCATACAGATCAAACCCGCAAATTACCACTATATACGCCGGCTTCAGTCTGTCAAACCCTCGTTCTCCGCTCTTGAGCATGGGTGCATCAATCAATGCCTGATAAAATCTCGTACGTTTCGGAATATTTCCCTCATTGCGTTTCTGCATCTCTACATCAAATACCTGTCCCCTGTCGTCTTCCACATAAAAGTCCATTCGTATCCCGCGGTTTCCGGGAAGATTGTGTATTACCTTCTGCCCTTCTTTCCATGCGATCTGGCGGATTCTAATACCAAGTGATAATTCAACGATGATCTTACATGTCTCCAAGTCTACTGTTGCAGCGTCAAATAGAAAATCATCCATGAGATTCAGTCTCTGCAGGGGTGCAAGAACACTCTCCGGATCATATACCTGCATATTCCGTTTTCTTTTTTCTTCCATAAGCCTTTCTCCTTTGATTATATTATTTTTGACCATGATTTACAATAAACAGATCGTATCCCTCACTCCTTTCCTGCATTTCACATAATGTTTCTGTGAATCTTTGACCGAATCGGTCCTGAATAAAAAGATGACTTTGAAACTAATATTTTGATTCCCATGAACAGGAATCAGGTGAGCTCAATCATAACATATTGGAATATAAAAAACTATGGCAGTTTTACCCAAACTGCCCATAGGTTTTTCGTAATTTCTTTTGCATGCTTCTGTTTTCTTCTCATATACTGTTAAAAATAATGTAAAATCAGAATGTACTGATACAAGGAGTCCCATGAATAATTTTTATCCTTTTGTAAACACACCGCTTCCCTATGCTTACGATGCACTGGAACCGTATATCGACGAAAAGACTATGCATCTCCACCACGACAGACATCTTCAGACATATATCGACAATCTGAACAAACTTCTGGAAGAAAATCCCTCCCTCCAGCATTTTTCTCTTGAAGAACTTCTCACCCGCTGGTGCCGTCTCCCGCAGCACCTTCAGACGCCAATACGAAACAACGCAGGCGGCGTGTTCAATCACCGTTTTTATTTTGACAGCATGAAAGAGCCGGGCATGCCTTGTCAGGCGCCCCGGCTCTTTGAGGAAATGTCTCTTTATTTTAAAAGTCCTGAGGATTTTAAAGCCCAATTTAAAGAAGCCGCCCTGTCCGTCTTCGGCTCTGGCTATGCCTGGCTCGTCTCCGACAGGGGGCAGCTTAAGATACTCACCACCGCCAACCAGAACACCCCGCCGCTTAACAGCATGACTCCCCTTCTCACTATTGATGTATGGGAACATGCCTATTATCTGAAACACTACAATGTACGGGCCGCTTACATTGACGACTGGTTACGCGTGATCAACTGGCAGGCTGTGGAAGAACGGTTTCTAATTTCAAAGAACTGCTGATTTACTCCCCTCCGGTCTTTATCCTGTGCCGGATGGCCTGTTCCAGGAACTCAGCACACCCGGGCATGTCTCTGTCATAGTAGAGCTTAAATCTTTCATCTGAAATATACAGGTTTCCCATTGCCCGGTGTGCTTCTTCCGTGTATTTTTTCCATGTCATACCAAGCCACTCCTTGTGAAGCATCACGATTCTCTCAGCCTCTTCACTGTCCGGCCCCATCCCTGCAGACACAGCTTCATTCAGCCTGGTCCGTATTTCTTTCCCCAGGTTCTGGAACCTTTCCCAATCTTCTTCAGACATATTGAGGAGTTTCTTCTGAGCCGCATCGACCTCCTGATTCCCGTACTTATCCCGTGCTTCCTTCCCATATCTCTCCTCATGCTCTTTCACAACGTTCTGTTTAAAAGCCTCAAATTTTTCCTGATCGCTCATCCTGCATTCTCCTTTCATCGACATAATCGAACGCCGCACCATAGAGATCAGAGCTTCCGTGTGCGCTTTCCGTTCTTCCAACTCCTGAAGATGTTCTTCCAGTGCACTCATGATATTAAAATCTTTCTCATAGATAATCTGTCTGATACGATTTAATTCCAGTCCCCGCTCCCTGTAAAACAATATCTGCTGCAGCAGATTTACTTCCTTTTCTCCATAAAAGCGGTATCCGGCTTCATTTACAAAAGAAGGTTTCAACAGTCCCTCCTGGTCATAATAGCGCAGAGTGCGTGCACTCACTCCGGCCAACTCAGCCAGTTCTCCAATACTGTACATCACATTCACCTCCTCTGTCCGGCGTTCTCAAAATGTATGATAACGGTTGACGCAGCGTCAATGTCAACACTGATTTTATGTATTTTTACACTTCCTTTTTCCAATTCCCACAGTTCGGGCCAGAATTCCTCCTATCACATCTGCCAGCGCCCATCCGATGGGAATGGCCCACCAAATTGCTCCCACCCCAAAAAGCGGTGCACATGCATATGCCAAAGCTACTCTTGTTCCCAAAGAAATGATTGTCAAAATCAGAGATATCTTCGGTCTCTCTACCGCTCGGAAATATCCATACAGCAGAAATAAAATCCCGATTCCGCAATAACATGCCCCTTCAATCCTCAGATATTCTGCCCCAATACGAATAATTTCTGTCTCCTCAGGTGCAATAAAGATTCCCATGAGCTGCCGTGCAAAGAAGAACACGACCGCTGAAGCCGCGAGGCAGAACACAAGCACAACAGTCACCGCACTTTTCGATCCCTTCCTTATCCGGTCCTTTTTCCCTGCCCCATAATTTTGTGAAATGAAGATAGAATACCCGTTGCCAAATTCCTGGGCAGGCATATACGCCAGCGTATCTATTTTCACTCCTGCTGCAAACGCTGCCATAACCGCTGTCCCAAAACTGTTTACCAGTCCCTGAACCATAAGGATGCCGAAATTCATAACTGACTGCTGCACCCCGGTTGCCGCAGAATAAGAAAAAATCTCCCGCAGTAATCCGGGCTTAAGGCCAATCTTGTCTTCTCGCATTTTCTTTAGATTAAGTACCGGCTCTCTCGCAAAACTGTAGACAGCAATACCTATCCCCGAAATGATCTGGGCAAGGACTGTCGCTGCTGCCGCTCCTTCTACATTCCAGTCAAAGACGGCCACGAACACATAATCCAGCACAATGTTGAGTATGGTACTGACACCCAGGAACACAAGCGGCGTCACCGAGTTTCCCACCGAGCGGAGCAGGAAGGCAAAATAATTGTAAAGAAAGATAAATGGGAGTCCAAACAGTATGATCCACATATAATCAAACATCATGCCATACACATCCGAAGGTATGTGCATCAGCTTAAGGATCAGATGAAGAAAAACAAAGGACACTGTTGTCAGAAGCACGGTTATCCCCAGAATCAGCGCAAAAGATGATACCATGTATTCTTTCATCTTCCGAATATCCCTGCGGCCGTAACAGATAGAAAACAGCGCACCGCTCCCCATACACATGCCCGTAATGATCGACGTCAGAAACGTCATGAGCGTATAGGCGCTCCCTACTGCCGCAAGAGCCCCTGAGCCCACAAATTTCCCCACAACCCATGTGTCCGCAAGATTATAACACTGCTGCAAAACATTACCCAAAATCATGGGCACAGCAAAAAGGAGCATGGTCGATGTCACATTCCCTCTTGTCAAATCGCGCTTTCCCCGCCGCCGTCCTGCCGCCATTTTCTGCCCTGCCATTCCCCAAGCTCCTTCTTATTTTTATCGTTCTGTCTTTCAGCATTTATCACTGTATTTACACACTCACGCTGTCAATCTTCTGCAGTTCTGCTTCACTGAACTGCGTGTTCTCAATCGCTTTAATATCAGCAAGCACCTGGTCCGGCTTCGACGCACCCACCAGAACACTTGTTACAATACCATCCCTTAACACCCAGCTCAGCGCCATCTCTGCAAGAGTCTGTCCCCGGTCCGCCGCAATCTCGTTGAGCGCACGGATCTGCTGCAGCCGCTCTTCTGTCAGTGCTTCCGCACGCAGGAATCTTCCGTCTGTGCGTATCCTGCTGTCCTCCGGAATTCCGTCCAGATAGCGGTCAGTCAGAAGTCCCTGTGCCAACGGGCTGAACGCAATGATACCTTTCCCTGTCTCCGCTGCCGCATCCTTCAGTCCGTTTTTCTCGATCGTACGGTCAAAAACAGAATAACAGTTCTGGTTTATGATAAACGGACAGTGCAGTTCTTCCAGAATGCCCGCCGCCTTCTTCATAGTCTCTCCGTCATAATTGGAAAGTCCCGCATACAGCGCTTTCCCGGATGCCACTGCCTGTGCCAGCGCTCCCAGGGTCTCCTCCAGAGGCGTCTCCGGATCCATCCGATGATGGTAGAAAATATCCACATAGTCCAGCCCCATCCGCTCCAGGCTCTGATCAAGGCTTGCCAAGAGGTATTTCCTGCTGCCCCAGTCCCCGTAAGGACCGTCCCACATCTCATACCCCGCCTTTGTACTGATGATGAGCTCATCTCTGTACTGTTTCAGGTCTTCTTTTAATATCCTGCCGAAATTTTTCTCCGCGCTCCCCGGCGCCGGCCCATAATTATTTGCCAGATCAAAATATGTGATTCCATTATCAAATGCGGTAAAACATATCTGCCGCATGTTCTCATATACCCCGGTATCACCAAAATTGTGCCACAGGCCAAGCGACACAGCCGGAAGCTTCAGCCCGCTTTTCCCACACCTGTTGTAATCCATTGTTTTATATCGTTTTTCTGATGCTTTGTACATATTTTTCTCCTTCCATATTCCTTTTATGGATTCTTCTCTATATACCCTTCATTTCAAACAATTCCTGTAAACCCACTATTGCCATCATACCCTGTTTCTTAAAATTTTTCCACCCGGAGCACAATATTCTTTCTGTGGTCTGAGCCTGTATTTGCTGCAGTATCAGGTTCATCCGGTTTCTCTTCTTTTATTTGTATCCGCTTTATGATATAATGACGGAAAAGAGGTGCTGGCCGCTGTTGTCCAGTATCTCTTTTTCTGAAAACATGCGGGAAACATTCTCAGGGAGTCCGACTTTCCCCCTGCATATCATCCTGAATGAAAAAGAATACAGAGACAATGTTGACATTACGCCGGAAGAAATCTATCAGGAATATTATGACCACAAAGTTCTTCCCAAAACCGCTGCAGTCAACGTACAGGAATATATTGACCACTTCCGACCGTGGGTAGAGGATGGTTACGAAATCATCCATATCAATCTGGGACACGCCCTTTCCAGTGTATACCAGAACTGCTGCCTTGCCGCAGAAGAACTTGGACATGTCCATGTGGTAGACAGTTGCAATCTCTCCACGGGAACCGGTTGCTTGTCGTGGCAGCCGGGAAGATGATTGAACAGGGAATGGAAGCGCAGGAAATTGCAGAAGAACTCCGGAAACGCACCCGGAACTGTCACGCCAGTTTCATCCTCGACACCCTGACCTTTCTCCATGCAGGAGGACGCTGTTCCTCCGTGGCCGCACTGGGAGCAAATGTGCTGAAGCTCAAGCCCTGTATCCAGGTAGACAACAGTGACGGCAGTATGGGAGTAGGAAAGAAATACCGCGGCACGCTGGATAAAGTCCTCGTAAAATATGTAAAAGACGAGCTCAGCCGTGCGGATATCAATACGGACCTGCTCTTTATCACCCATTCCGGCATCCCGCAGGAATATATTGATCTTGTGAAAAAAACTGTAGAAGAGACAATGGACTTTAAAGAAATACATGTGACAAAAGCGAGCTGTACGATTTCCGCTCACTGTGGTCCCAACACACTGGGCATTTTGTTTGAAACAAAATAACCTCACATATCGGAGAAAGGAATCCGTATGAATACAAAACCTGCTTTCCACGGAAGCGACATCGAAAAAATCTGTGAATACTATCAGTTAAAAAAAGAGGACGTGATCAACTTTGCTGCCAATGTCAATCCCTTTGGGCTTTCAGAGTCTCTG
>CALWFY010000138.1 GCA_944377775.1 uncultured Mediterraneibacter sp. | reverse complement strand
TTTCAGCCGCTGTATGCCGATGTGCTGCCCAGTGCATTTTATTTTGTACCTGCTTAAAGAACTGAACAGAGGCTTCCGCGCTTGGATCATAATCAATGCTGGTTGCATAAATCTCAAGTACTTTTCTTCAAAACACCTTACAGAATATAGATTATTCTATGTATCACAGTTTAGCATACAATCACTAAAAATGCAGTAAATACGGGAATTTTTCAGAGTGCGCCCCCTCATGAATCACTTATCTTCACGGTGAATAATAGGGAGTATTTTATGCATGGTAGGCAAAATGTAGGCAATGCCTACCGTCAGATTTTCCTTGAACATTACCGCCGGATATGCTATATTGTGAATAGAAAAGGAACAACCGCCCACAAGGGGTTGACCTCATCAAGATTGTAATAGAATTACCACCCTGAAACCGGCCAAAGTTTAGAGGGTGGTTTTCTATGCCTTAAAGCACTATCTGATAAACGTAAATACGAATGTCAGCAATGCCAGAATGAACATTCCAAAAGCCATTACTATCGAAACTGCAATTCCTATTATCCCTATGGAGATAGATATGATGTTTAATCTATTATTCTTCTTTATATCAGCTGATAATCTCAGAAATTCCTCCTCGGTCCTATCAATAATATTTGGATAACAATTCCATTCTCAGAAGTTTTTAGTTTATCCATATCACACAAAATACTTTGTTGATATTTTTCACACCTGCTAAATTTGTTTTGTCTTTCTATTATCTTTTTGGCTAACTTTAATAATTTCGAATAGTCGCGCAAAATCAAACAACTTTTATCTCCACAATCAACTCTGAAAATAATTGCATCAATCCATATTACAACATTAGGGAACGCCCTTTTTATTTGAGGTCTTTCTTCAACATATTCATAGTAAAATGTAACAATTTCCTCTGACAAAACTTTTAAATGAGTTTCCTCTGGAATATAATCTTTATGATAAAATCAGAATTAAACACCGAATGCGGAAAACGTTTAAAAGAATGTTTGCAAGAATTCCCTATGACGCAAAATAGACTAGCCGAGCTGACTGGATATTCCCAACAATATATCAGCAATATTGTTGTCGGCAAAAAACCAATGACCGTTAAAGCAGCAAAGCTCTTCGCTGAACACCTTCATGTGAGAGAAGAATATTTGCTTGACGAAGACGATAAAAAAACAGTTACTGAGATGTTTAAAAAACGCAAAAATCTATTCGATCAATTAAACGAAATAACAACTGCACTGCTAAATCTTGCTGGTTTTAAACCTATATGCAACTTCATAGAGAATTGGAAGGAATTGGGATTAGATAGAACTATTTACGGACCATTTACCGAAGGAGATACTCCTGGTATGCACACAGATCCTGATCTTGATGGCAAGATAAAATTTTCTACGGAAATTCAAACGCCTAATGGGAAAAGAAACAAAAGACGAACATTTCAAGCGAATGAGATGTTTCCGTTTTCCAATTTGGTACTTTTTTGGTACTTTTCTTGATTTCCTGCTATCGTCATGTTATACTACTTCACGTTGCAAAGCCCACAAAAACCAAGGTCTATCGGGCTTGCCGCCGATTTCCGGCGTCACGTCGGAAACTTCTTTTCCGACTCTCGAGGCATTCGCCGGATGTACACATAAATGTGTCCGCCCGGCTCATTGCTTCGCGGAAATGCACCGAGTGTTCGAGACCTTCCACTCGTAAAACAAAACTAAAGGAGAACCGAAAAATGAAAGTATTTAAACACTTCAATGTGCTTTTCATGGCACAGGCGGCAATGATTGCCGCAATCTATGTAGTTGTGACACTGCTTGTCGCACCTTTTGCATACGGAGAGGTCCAGATTCGTTTATCTGAAGCACTGACCATTCTTCCGGTATTTACCCCTGCTGCAATCCCAGGCGTATTTTTAGGCTGTCTGATCAGCAATATACTCGGTGGATGCATCCTGCCGGATATTATCCTGGGAAGTCTTGCAACACTGATCGGGGCAGTTTTTACCTGGAAACTGCGAAACAAAAGCAAATATCTCGCACCTCTACCGCCGATCATCGCAAATGCGCTTATTGTCCCATTCGTACTGAAGTACGGATACATGGTTCCGCTCCCCATTCCATTTATGATGCTCACGGTGGGAATCGGTGAGATCATCTCATGCGGGGTGCTCGGACTTGTCCTGCACACAGCGCTGAGCCGCTATAAAGGACTGCTGTTTAAAAAGACTGCATAAGATAACATACGTTCCCGGGGCTGTATCCTAACACAAAACCGTTTTTGCCTAAGTTTTGCTCTTAGGATACAGTCCCGGGAACTTCTTTATTTATATCAGAAAATCTATAGAATCATACATTATGATGCCGCTTTTCTCCAGGCGCTCTTTTATCTGTTTTTTGACTTTATCGTAATATTTAAAATGGTAAATTTCACAGCCTTTTAAAAATGACCGTACAACTAATTTGAGCAATTCACTGTAATGCACAGAATAAGGTTTATCTTTATATGCATTCCAAAGAGTTATACATGCCTCCAGTTCCTTTTCAACCCCCCTGTATACTACTTGGATTTCATTCTCCCATATATGATGAAATACCGGCCATAATATATATTTTACACCCTGCTTTTCTACTATAAATTGTTTTAATTCATCTGACAATTTTTCATACAAATTATCATCTATAAAAAGATGCGGACCTTTTCCCATCTTCTCTAAATTAACAGCTTTAACAACACCTTTTCCTACCAGATTCCGAGTTGTCTCAGGTTGTCTTCCACAAATGCAGTAATTTTCAATACGGACTACTTCCCCATATGTTATCCCGCCTCTGACTAAAACGGGATACCAGAAATATTCTTCTTTTTCCGGCATATTCTTCCCACTTCGGAATACAGTAAGCGTAACCAGCTCCGGCCTTTTCGAATCTTCTGGATGTTGAAAATGTTCTGCATGAAGCAGAAAGCACTCCCACAAGAATGTGGAAAGCTGCTTTATAAATAAATCTGGGTTCTGCGAAGTTATAAATATGCTGTCACTCAACGTCAAATAATCATCAAAACTGTCTACTGATGTCCTCTGAACTAATGCCTCCAACCTACTGTCATATCCATTTTTCTCCATTATTTTTTTGTCAAATTGTCTTGTACGAAGAACATGGTCTATATTGCTTAATATATCCGCAGCATATCCGCAATGGACATTATCAATAACATAATTCGAAAAGCCCAATACATCAATGTAACAAACGCATTTTTCATTCATAATTTATCCCCTTCCCTTTTCTCTCCTTATTTTATCCGCCTCATCACGCTGCCTCGATATACCCGATAAATACATTTCCGGCGCTCTCTGTCAGGCTCTCCATCTCACTGATCCCCACCGTGTATTCTCCTCCTGTGTCCGGATCAATGTAGGTGATATCCGTCATCGTATATCCTGTCAGAAGCACGGCGTGATCGGCCGATATTAACGCAGTCACCGGGCGGCCTTTATTAATGACATAAAGCACCTGATCCAGTGTACACCCTGTAAGATCAACTCGCTCTGCATCATAAGATTCCATGTAGCGCCCGCATGCGTCCAGGGATGTTTCATCCCCTTCTTTCTGGAATGCAGCCGCCTCCGTAGAATATACCAGATCACGGTTGCCTCTCTCCCAGACATATGCCTGATTCTGAGATATTACGACTCCGGACACCTGCTCGGCCCTCTGTACGGCATCTCCTGCTCTGTCATATATTCCGTCCAGATCGCCCATGCCATACACATAAAATTTCTGTGTGTCCTCTGTCTCCCCCAAAGTAATCGCCACGGGCTCTCCCTCAGACGTCTGGTTTGCTTTTCCCACAGTCGGCACCGTATTCTCAATTCCGTCGGAAAAAGTAAAACGCACCTGCGTTCCTCCCTCTTCCGTACTGTAAGCCTCCAATGCCAGCTTTGTTTCTCTGCGGCCTTCATTGTTTGTCACATATTCCTGGGAAGTTGCACTGTATCGCTCCCCGTCCTTCTGTACCCGGTTAAATGTGAGCATATTGTTTTCGATCAAAATATCAGTCGTATAGATTCCCTGATCCGTAAACGAATATTTTGCCTCTTCCTTATTTTGGGAATTACGGATTTCCACCTCATACATAGGGGATATCTCCACCCCGGAAGCGTTGACTCCCGTATCCTCCGGGTTGATCTTCCCGTACACAAAGTCTCCGTTTATAAATCCCAGCGGGCGCACATCCTCTCCCTCAGGAGCTTCCACAGTATATCCTTCTCCGCTTTCCAAATTCAGTACCTGTATACCCGCAGCCGTATCTTCATCTTCTTGTGTCTTGTACGCCAGCATACTGCCGTCTTCTGACACCGCATACTGATTTCCCTCCAGGTTTTCTGCAAGAACAGTCTGATCATCTTTTTCCAGATCAACCTGATACAGCGTTCCGTGGGAAAGAACATAAAGCATCATACTTCCCTGGCTGTAGTACACCATCTCGCCCATTTCCTCCTGCGCTATGGACGGCGATTTTGTGCTGGAGATAAACGCTTTTTCCTGGACAGCAGAATCTTCCCTGCCGAAATAGTAAATAGCGGTCCCGACCTGACCCTCATGGCTTCCCCGGTTCATATACCCGCAAACAGCAAATGCCAGGTTGCCCTCGTCATCCACACTGATAATGCGGACTGTGTGCCGGCGGTTTCTGCTTCTGACATCCTCTCCCTCCTGATCAGAAAAACTGAACACTTTCGTCAGCTCAGAATTTTCCCCGTCATAGAGCCAGAGATTCCTCTCCTGGACAAATGCAGTCATGGTCTCTTTTTCATTCGTCTTGTACTGTATCTCGTCCGATGCGATTCCAAACAGGATGCCATTCTCATCAAACGCGGCGCTGCCTCCGTCAAACACGCGCTCCATATCCCTCTCATAATCCAGCAGATAAATTGTCCCCTCCGCATACCGCACACGGAAAAATTCACTGATATTATATACCCCGGTTTCTCCATTCTCGTCCGCACATGCAGTCTGATATTCTGCC
Organism: uncultured Mediterraneibacter sp.; assembly: GCA_944377775.1. Lineage (GTDB taxonomy): Bacteria > Bacillota > Clostridia > Lachnospirales > Lachnospiraceae > Mediterraneibacter. Next base: position 8,481 of record CALWFY010000138.1, on the reverse strand, counting down.
AGCAGGGAAGTATATACTGAATTACACTCCTTAATGCTCCACGACACTTCCCCGAGCACCTGGGGCTGCATCTCTCCCCAGAGGACATGGGTGAGATCAGAGTGGATATTCACCGTCTGATAGGTTGTATTATCACTTTCCTCACCGGGCTCCAGATAATTCTCCAGACCCGCTGAATCATCCTTTGCCAGTGCCTTTGCCTGAAAATCTTTGGCAAATGCAAGGCACTCCGACAGGGCAAGCTCAGTCGGCATGACAACCCGTGTGTAATAACTGACAGCCCCCTGCTCTGTGTCCAGAATGACTTTTAGAACTGCTTCGGCCGAACCGCCCGGCATGACATTGCCCAGCAAAATTTCCACTGTTTCGCCCTCCCCGGGCACAGCGGCCTCTCCCTCTTTATATTTTTCCTGACCGTCCATGGAATACAGTTCATATCGGACAGCGGTAACCTGATCTTCCCCGTCCTCCACGCGCATGGAAAGAGAACCGTCCTTTTCAAGCACGGTAATCGTATCACGCATGGCTGCGATCTCCATATCCTGCACATATCCAGGAAGTGAGTTGACCGTATCTTCCCCTGCGACAAACGACACGTTCGGAAGTGTCGGCGCTCCCATGTCCACAATATTGTCCCCTGTTCCCCTGTTTATCACAAGGCTGCTGATCACGAGTGCCGCAACAAATACTGCTGCCAGCACTCCTGCCCTGATAAGCCATTTCTTCATTTTCAGCTGTTCTCCCCTTTATCTGTAAGCAGTCTGCCTAATGTAGGGCTGACTCCCAAAAATTCTTGACATTTTTTTATTTCTTCTAATATTTTTTTTTTTTTTTTGTTCTTTTTTACTGCCCTCAGCAAAACATTTTTGGGCGTATGCTCCATGTCGATAAACTCCAGAACCTGGGTCTCATACCCCATGCCCTCCAGATATTTGGCACGAAGCCCGTCTGTCACAAGCGCGGAAAAACGCTCCCGCAGAAGCCCGTAATCCAAAACAGGCGAAAGGCTGATCAATGCGTCCTCCTCCCTGCTTTCCCTGCGGATTTTCTCCGTGATCTGGATGTTGACCTCATGCTGGCAGCACGGAACCGAGAGAATGACCTGTGCGTTCCAGCCTACGGCCTTGGCAAGCGCATAATCTGTAGCAGTATCACACGCATGAAGGGTGACTACCATATCCACCCGCTCTACACCTTTATAATCTGCAATATCTCCCACCAGAAAATCGAGCTTTTTGTACCCGTATTTTTCTGCCAGTTCCCTGCAGTGAGCAATGACTTGCTCCTTTAAGTCCAATCCGATAATACGGATATCGTAACCCTTAAGCTCATGCAGATAATAATACATTGCAAACGTAAGATAAGATTTTCCGCAGCCGAAATCCAGGATCGTAAGTTCCCGCCCTTTGTCAAGCCCGGGCAGGATATCCTCGATAAATTCCAGAAAACGGTTGATCTGCCGAAATTTATCTGTCTTTGTCCTGATGATCTTCCCATCATCCGTCATCACGCCCAGGTCTTTTAAAAACGGCACCGGAATTCCTTCTTGCAGAATATACTGCTTCTTCCGGTTATGAGAACGATCCGCCTGCTGCACAGCATCTTTCTGCTTTCTTCTCTTCACGGTCACTTTGCCTTTTTTGCTGACCAACACAGTCCATGTCTCTTTTACGGTCTCAGCCTGCATCTGCTGAAACTCTTCCATATACTTTTCAATGCGCTCCCTGGCTGCATCTGCCTCAAGATTCTCGTGAAACGCCTGTGTCTTTATGAAAGATTCTAACTGAAAAAGCAGTTTTCCTTTCTTTTCCACAGGCCTTACTTTCACTTTTAGTATGCCCTCTTTTTTCCGCGGGGAGCTTATGACCGCGCGGATAAAATCACCATTTAAAATTTCTGTAAGCATTTTGGAAATTTCTTCCATATATCTACTCCTCTTCCATATAGACAGCTCTCGTCCGCTCGCCGTCCTCCACGATCTCCACATTCGGGAAACTCTGGATATACTGTTTAAATTGGGAAAATCCATAATCCCGAACCCTGAAGTTTCCGAACCTCGCCCGAATACGGTTTCCTAATGATCCCAGCGAAATCCCATATCTCCCATTCCCCTGTATCTGCCTGAGGATGTATTCTTCCAGCATTTCCTGTTTGCTCTTATCCTCATACAGGGTAACGGACACTTTTGTGCCTTCCTGAATGAGTTTTAATTTGGGAAGCGTCTCAAGGAATTTCGACAGCAGACTGTAACCGTAGCGCCTTACGTCAAAATCAGGATACAGCTTGACCAGACGGCTTCCCACCTCGCCAAGCCCGGTCTCCCTGTCATTGTTCTGGTTCTCAGTAATGATCTTAACCACAGCCTCCTCAATCTGCTCTCTGGACGGGGCAGTCTCTTTCCTGTTCTCTTTCCCGTGATTATGATGAGACAGTGCCTTCTCTTCTTTCTCATCCTTGCCCAGCGTGCTGTCTTCGAGCAACAGTTCCAATACAGTGAAAATGTCGCAGGCCTTTCTGAACGGAGACGGGGTCTTATCTTCCCCCATTCCGATCACAGTCTTGCCGCTCTCTCTTAAACGGCTTGCCAGCTTTGTAAAATCACTGTCGCTGGACACCAGGCAAAATCCCTCCAGTTCACTTGTGTAGAGCATGTCCATGGCGTCAATGATCATGGCAGAATCAGTGGCATTTTTCCCATGGGTATAACTGAACTGCTGGATTGGTGTGATGGAATTCTGCAGAAGTTCTTCTTTCCAGCTTGCATTGTTCGTCTTTGTCCAGTCTCCATATATCCTCTTATATGTCACATTTCCGTACTTGGACAGCTCATCCAGTATAGGCTTGATATACTTTGCCGATACATTGTCCGCATCAATCAGAAGTGCGAATCTGTCTTCCATGTCATGTATTCCTCCCCCTCAAGATTTTGCCATATAAACGTCCCGTTCTCACAGATCATATAGCCGTGGGCAGACCCTTCTTTCGGTATGGACACGGACCCGGGATTCAAATACCGGTATGTCCCTCCCTCATCCGTGATCTCCTCGCATGCCGGAATATGTGTGTGCCCGTTCAGCAATATATCTCCTGATTTCAGCGGCGGCATATGCTGAGGATTATATGTGTGTCCGTGAGTGGCAAACATAGTCACTGACTGTTGTTCCATGTTCCTTCTGTTTCCGCCAGAACAGCCGCAGGGCAGTTCCAGCAGACAGTAATCCGCCAGAACGGGGAACTCAAGCACCATCTGGTCCACTTCTGTGTCACAGTTTCCTCTTACACAAAGCAGGCAGTCCTTTACAGAATTAAGCATGCGTATCACTTCTTTCGGGGCATATCCTTCCGGCAGGCCATTCCTCGGTCCGTGATATAAGATATCTCCCAGCAGGAGCAGCCGATCCGCCCCCTCCCTTTTATATGCGTCAAGCATCTGCTCACAGTACAAAGCCGAACCGTGAATGTCTGATGCGATCATAAGTTTCATATATTGAATACCCTCCTTAAATTTTCCTTTTCTAATTATATCTTTCCTGTCAGAGAGCGTCAACCGCAAGCCCGTAACAATATACGGCGCCGGGACAAAAGACAGATTCATATCCGCCCTTTCCCGGCGCCGTTTTTCTAAACTGCTTCTCTATTCTGCCGCTATCCCCTCGACCTGTGCCACACTGCCGCCTCGTAAGGCCGAAGCGAGAGCACGCCGTTCTCCTGTGTTTTCACATCCGGATAGTTTCCCAGCACACGCTGAAACCCTTCCAGTTCCGGAGCTTCTTTCCACTCGTACTCTTTTCCGTAGAAGTTCGCCGTCACGATCAATTCCTCCCCTCCCCAGTATCTGCGGTATGCAAATACAGACGGGTCTCTCTCTGCCAACGGCTCGATGCTGCCGTATGCGATCACATCCAGTTTTTTTCTGAGATCAATCAGCTTCTGATAGTAATGGAAGATGGATGTCTCGTCCTTTAGCTGGTCCTCTGCGTTGATCTTCACATAATTTCCATTTATCCCGATCCACGGCTCCTGCCCGTCATCAGTTGTAAAACCTGCGTATTTTGACGCATTCCACTGCATCGGCGTACGTCCGTTATCTCTGGAATGAACCTGGACAATCCTCAGTGCATCCGCTGGCGACATCCCCTTATCCTGAAGTATCTGATAGTGGTTTAAACTCTCCACATCCCGGAAAGCTGAGATATCTGTGAAATCCGTATTCGTCATTCCCAGCTCCTCTCCCTGATATACATAGGGTGTCCCTCTCAGACAGTGGATGATCGTGGCTAACATTTTTGCGGATTCTTTCCAATATTTCTCCTCATCCCCAAAACGGGATACCACACGGGGCTGATCGTGATTACACCAGAATACCGCATTCCACGCGTTGTGCTCTGCCATTTTTATCTGCCACTCGAAAATAATATCTTTCAATTTCTGGAAATCCGCAGGCACAAGAACCCATTTCTCATTGCCCATGAAATCCACTTTCAAATGATGGAAACTGAACACCATAGACAACTCGCCTGTATCCTTGCCCGCATACTGATAGCAGTTTTCAATAGACGTGCTCGACATCTCGCCTACGGTCACAATCTGCGCGTCAGTTCCGAAAGTCATGTCATGAAGTTCTTTTAAATATTTATGGATATTGGGACCGTCCGTATAATATTTCCGTCCGTCCCCCGTCAAATCATCCTCAAACACACTCTTGCTGATCAGGTTTACCACATCAAAGCGGAAACCTTTCACACCTTTATCCATCCAGAATCTGACGATTTTCTGAATCTCTTTGCGTACATTTTCATTGTCCCAGTTCAGATCGGCCTGGGTCACATCAAACAAATGGAGGTAATACTCGTCAAATTTTTCCACATACTTCCAGGCGCTTCCTCCGAATTTACTCTCCCAGTTTGTAGGCGCGCTTCCGTCCGGTTTCCCTTTGCGGAAGAAGAAAAATTCTTTATAATATGGGTCTCCCTCCATCGCCTTCCGGAACCACTCATGACGAGTGGACACATGATTAAACACCATGTCAAACATCAGACTCATGCCCCGTTTGTCCGTTTGTGCGATCAGTTCCTCCACGTCCTCCATTGTGCCATATCGCGGGTCGATCCTGTAATAGTCCTCCACGTCATATCCGTTGTCATTCTGCGGGGATACAAAGAACGGAGTGAGCCAGATATAATCCACGCCAAGCTCCCTGATATAGTCCAGCTTTTCAATCACTCCCCTCAGATCACCCAGCCCGTCTTTATTCGTATCACAGAAAGACTTAGGATATATCTGATAGACCGTACTCTTTCTAAAATCCTTTTTCATACTTCTTAACCTGCCTTTATCATATTATTCCCATGAAATCACCGTATCAGCGCCTGCTTTCGCATCCATTCCCGTGTGCATGGCAATTCCGGACGCATCTCCCTCTCCGGTTACGATCAGCATGGTCGTACACGGATGTCCCGCATCTTTGATCTTCTGCGGATCAAATTCGATCAGCGGCTGCCCCGCTTTTACATGGTCGCCTTCCTTTACCAGGAGATTAAATCCGTCCCCGCCCATATCGACTGTATCCACGCCCACATGGATCAAAAGTTCCATACCGTTAGAAAGCGTCAGTCCGCACGCATGCCCTGTATCAGCCATGACAACAGACACATCGCAGTCTGCCGGAGCGGTCACTACATTATTTGTCGGCTCAATGGCAATTCCGTCTCCCATGACTTTCTGGGAAAATACTTCATCCTGTACTTCTGTAATCGGAATTACCTTTCCATCAAGAATGGCCTTTAATTCTTTTTCATCTGACACTGTCTCGGTTTCCGTCTCAGGAACTGTTTCTGTACGCTTCTTCCCAAATCTGTGCTCAGCGGACAGTCTGATTCTGCCTGCGACAAATGTCAGGCCAAACGGAACCACGATCGCAACGATCATTGCCACGAGGAAAATCAGGTAATACTCAGGTTTGATAGACAGAATACCCGGAAGCCCACCGACGCCGATACTGAGCGCCTGCACTCCGAATCCCACGGATATCATGGCCGCGCAGGAAGAACCGATCATGCCGCAGATCAGCGGAAATCCATATTTTAAATTGACACCAAAGAGAGCAGGCTCTGTAACGCCCAGATAGCAGGAAATGCATGCCGGAATATTAACCTGCTGCGCGCGTTCATTTTTCTTCTGAAGAACAGACATAGCCAGCACACTGGAACCCTGGGCAATGTTGGACAGCGCGATCATTGGCCACAGTATGGTCGTCTTCGGAGGAATCGCCAAAAGCTGAGAGTCAATGGCATTTGTCATATGGTGAAGTCCGGTCATGACAAGCGGTGCATACAAAAGGCCGAATACTGCCGCAAAAATAAATCTGAAATCTGAGGTCAGTCCTGTGTACACCACATTGCCGATCGCGTCTCCGATCTTCCAGCCGATTGGCCCCACAACTGTGTGCGCGATAATGACAGCCGGAACTAACGAGCAAAACGGAACAACGATCATACTGATGACTTCCGGACAGATTTTCTTAAAGAACTTCTCCAGGTATACAAGGACAAATCCTGCCATCATGGCCGCAATCACCTGCCCCTGATAGCCGATCATCTGCACCTTCGCAAAACCGAAATCCCACACCGGGATATCTGACGCCGGAGTGGAGGACACGCTGAATCCGTTCAGAAGCTGAGAGGACACCAGCGTCAGTCCGAGGATAATTCCAAGAATCTGAGTCGTACCCATTTTCTTTGTGATCGACCACACAATCCCCACCGGAAGCAGGTGGAATACTGCCTCACCGATCAGCCAGAGGAAATTGTACATACCTGACCAGAACTGGGAAATATCCGCAAGACTCTGAGTCCCGTTGTTAAAAAAATTAATCTCACCGATGACATTTCTGAATCCGAGTACAAGACCTCCACAGATCAGGGCCGGAATCAATGGCGCAAAAATTTCTCCCAGAGTCCCCATAATCTTCTGCAGAATATTCTGATTGGTCTTTGCTGCAGCCTTTGCCGCATCCTTGCTGACACCCTCAATTCCCGCATAAGCGGTAAATTCATTGTAGAATATAGCCACATCATTTCCGATAATGACCTGATACTGTCCCGCTTGGGTAAATGTACCTTTTACACTTGGCAGTTCCTCGATCTCTTTTTCGTTGGCTTTCTTCGGATCAACCAGAACAAAGCGCATCCTCGTCATACAGTGGGAGACCGCCTGGATATTTTCCTTGCCCCCAACGAGTTCCAGCAGACGTTTTACGTCATTTTCATACTTTCCCATTGCTTCTCTTCCTTTCTGCTTTCTGTTTCCTGCTGCAGGTATGCGAGCGCATACTTGTTTGAACAACTTGAATATATCACACTTGTTTAAACATGTCAATCTTGCAATTCTGCATCTGCCGCGTTTCAGCAAACCTGAACAAAATTACACATTCATTTTTGTGTATTTAGCCAGAACTTTGACTGCATATTATTTTTTACTTGATTTTACAAAGGCTGGTTTAATAATAAAAGAAGATGTTTAAACAAGAGGTAATTCATTATGCCAAAAGCGAAATACAACCATATTTACAAAGACTTAAAAGAAAAGATCGAAACAGAAGTTTACTCCTATCAGGAGATGCTTCCCTCAGAAAATACGCTTATCCTTGAGTACGGATGCTCCCGCAATACCGTGCGCCGCGCACTCGCGCTCCTGACGGCGGACGGCTATGTGCAGCCCATGCACGGCAAAGGAGTTCGAAATATTTTTCAGCCTGTCGAGCAGGCTTTATTCACTGTAGGCGGCATAGAATCGTTTAAAGAGTCCACCATCCGCAACAAGAGGACAGCTTCTACGAAAGTCCTGCTGTTTACAGAGCTCACTTCTGATGAAAAGATTGAAAAAAAGACTGGATTTAAAAAAGGGACCCGGCTCTATTATATCCAGAGACTGCGTTTTCTAAACAAAATCCCGCTTATCTTAGATCACAATTATTTCTTAAAAGAGGCAGTCTCCGGACTTACGCCGGAGATCGCCTCACAGTCTGTTTATGAATATCTGGAGGGTACACTGGGACTTACGATCACTACCAGCAAAAGAACCCTCACTGTCGAACACGTCACACAGATCGACGAAAAATATATTGACCTGAAAGACTACAACTGTATGGCAGTCATCACAAGCCAGACTTTTGATGACAATGGAATCCAGTTTGAGTACACACAGTCAAGACACCATCCGGACTACTTTCGTTTTCAGGATGTGGCAGTTCGAAAAGTTCATTAAGTCACGGACTCTGTAAATAATTTCAAAAAATAAAGGTGCTCCGTTTTGGAACACCTTTATCATAATAACAGTTGTTGTAACAGAGAATACCTGTTCTCTATTTTTCTTTTAGGATTTTATTTCTTACCTGTAATATCGTAATGAGGCTTATGCATGCGCACAACAGAAAGACGATCTCCACTAACGGCAGGTCATCTCCGGTTGAAGGCGTTTTAT
>CALWFY010000137.1 GCA_944377775.1 uncultured Mediterraneibacter sp. | reverse complement strand
ACGACCGTGATGTTGAACGGATTTTCGCAGCAGCCGTGGATACTTCTTATCCGGTGAAAGACCAGTTTTATGAAGGGCAGGCGGCCTATGAAAAAAATGTTCCTTTTCTTCGGTTATCCATGATTTCTCTCATTGCGGGGGCAGCGGTTTTTATTATCGCTGCCGTGTGGATCACACTGACCGCAGGAAGAAGAGCGGAGGATGAAGAGATACATCTGACTTCGTTTGACCGTTGGAAGACAGAACTTGCAGCCATTTTTGTACTCCTGGTATGGGGGTGCGTAACCTGGGTGATAATCGGCGGCGGCTATGTGACCGGCAGCTGGGAAGAATTTTCTGATGCAATGACCTATTACACAGACCAGCAGGGAGGACTGCCTCAGGTTTATTTTTCACTGATTCAGACTGCTGTCGGGCTTGCGGATATAGCGGCTGTGTTCTTCTATGGTGTATTTACCGCCCTCTGCCTGTTCTGGGGATATACAAGCCTTGTCCGGAGGATAAAGGCGAAGATACTGTGGAAAGGGAGTTTTGTCCGGGCGGTGATTTCTTTTGGGGCGCGTGTCCTGCGGGCGCGGAGTGTGACTGCCAGAGTGGGAGCAACACTTTTAGTCTATTTCTTTATACAGTGGCTTGCCGTTCTGTCACGGACTTTACCGATGTTTCTGCTGTCGCTGGCAGCAGACGCGTGGGCGGCCTGGATTGTCTTAAACGGAGCACTGGCGAAAAGCAGGATTCAAAAAGGAATCGAACAGATCGCCTCAGGAAATCTCGAGTATCGGATCGAACTGAAAGGACTGCGCGGTGCAGACAGAGAACTGGCGGAAAAGGTCAATGATATTGGAAGCGGACTGAATCGGGCGGTTGATGAAGCCATGAGAAATGAACGGCTGAAGACCGATCTGATCACGAATGTGTCCCATGATATCAAAACGCCGCTGACCTCCATTATCAATTATGTGGATATTCTGAAGCGGTCTCACATTACCGATGAAAAGATCAAAGGGTATCTGGATATTCTTGAAGCAAAGGCACAGAGGCTGAAGACGCTGACAGAAGATGTGGTGGAAGCGTCCAAGGTAAGCAGTGGGAACATTACATTGGAATATATGGACGTGGACTTAAGAGAACTGGTTCAGCAGACCGAGGGAGAACTGGCAGAAAAATTTGCCGCCCGCAATCTGACTGTGGTACTGAATATGCCGGAAGACCCGGCGGTCATCCATGTGGATGGACGGCGCATGTGGCGTGTGCTTGAGAATATATACGGAAACGCGGCAAAATATGCGATGCCGGGCACAAGGGTGTATGCAGACCTGGTGCTGGAGGAAGATCAGGCTGTATTCTCTCTGAAAAATGTATCAGAGCAGCCGCTGAATTTCTCGGCAGATGAGCTGACGGAGCGTTTTATCAGAGGGGATATCTCAAGGAGTACGGAAGGAAGCGGACTTGGACTGTCTATCGCTAAGAGCCTGACTGCCATGCAGGGCGGGGAATTTGAACTGTATCTGGATGGGGACCTGTTCCGGGTGAATATTTGTTTTCCGAGGGTTAAGAGTCATCAACAGCAGGAAAATGAAGCAGAAAAGGAAGCAGATTAAGATTTTGCTTGAATTATGGAGCGTTCTGTGTTACCATGCCTTATGTATGGAAAGCAGATGATTGGTACGTTCTCCATGCAAATATTTTACGCGGCGTTAAGCTGCATTATTGATTGAGTTAGAAGCTCAAATTTTATAAGTTGGTTACTTTATAACCCTGGTGTGCATGTCACGCATACGCAACTTGTGAAACGGTCAATAAGAGTAGTAAAAGTAAAAATATTTGCTATATAGACTCTACGTCCAATATCTGTTTTATCTGAATACGGAAGTATAAGACCTGCCGGGCAGGTCACAATGATAATGTGATAGGAAGAAATTATGGCTATACGACACAGGGCGGATGCAAAAGCGCAGCCGCCCTGTGTTTTGTTTTGAGCAAAAGTGCGGGCGCGGCGCGAGGAAAGGATGAGGTGAGGAAACATGGAAGAGAAAAAACTGATCGAATTCAGAAACATCGTGAAGAATTTTGACGGGCAGATTGTTTTAAAAGGGATTAATCTGGATATCAATGAGAATGAATTTGTGACCCTGCTGGGACCCAGCGGCTGCGGAAAGACAACTCTGCTCCGGATACTGGGAGGATTTCTGGAAGCAGATGAGGGAAGTGTTATTTTTGACGGGGAGGAAATCAGCAGCAAACCGCCCTATGAGAGGGAACTGAACACAGTGTTTCAGAAATATGCCCTGTTTCCCCATTTAAGTGTGTATGAAAATATCGCTTTCGGTCTGAAGATCAAAAAGATGAGCAAAGATGTCATTGACCAGAAAGTAATGAAAATGCTCAAGCTGATCGGTCTCGAAGGTTATGAGGATAAAAATACGACCCTGCTCTCAGGCGGTCAGCAGCAGAGGGTTGCTATCGCGCGCGCCCTTATCAACGAGCCGAAAGTGCTTCTTCTGGATGAGCCTCTGGCGGCTCTTGACCTGAAACTGAGAAAAGAGATGCAGTATGAGTTAAAGCGCATTCAGCAGGAGGTGGGTATTACCTTTATTTTTGTCACCCATGACCAGGAAGAAGCGCTGACCATGTCGGATAAGATCGTGGTGATGAAAAACGGGGAAATCCAGCAGGTGGGTACTCCTCAGGATATTTACAATGAGCCGGCGAACCGGTTTGTAGCGAATTTTATCGGCGAGAGTAATATCCTGCCGGGCGTGATGCTGGAGGACTACAAAGTGCGGTTTGACGACATCACTTTTGACTGTGTGGATTTTGGCTTCCGCGAGCAGGAACCCGTGGATGTTGTGATTCGTCCGGAAGATATCGACATCGTGGATGTGAAGGACGGAAAGATGACGGGCGAGGTTAAGAGCGTCCTGTTTAAAGGGGTGCACTATGAGATCATGGTGGAGACGGTGCCGGGGACAAGCGTTACAGTCAACATGCGCGTGATCCAGAATCAGGACGTGTCCAGCGAGGATGGAAAAGAGAAGATCAGCGCCAGTGATTTTTATGTGGATATTGATGATGTGGCAGAGCTGGACGATAAGGAGATCATTGCTTTGGCAAATGCACAGGCGTGGAGCCCGGAGAGCGATGAGTACATCTCTATCGCAAAGATAGAGTATGAACTGTCTCAGGAGGAGGGACAGTATCCGGTTGTGTTCTCAACTGCAGCAGGCACGAGCATTACGCGCACCATATTTGTGGTGGACCAGCCTTTTGTTAAAAATGAGAAAGCAAATGAAGCGGTCATGGCTTTTAATTTCTTTAAAACGGTGGATGAGATCACTGAATCCCAGGCGCTTGACACGGATCTGAAGACATGGGCAGGCGCACAGGGATGGAAATTAAGTGATGAAAATCAGAGTGTTGATATCAACGTGGATTATGACTTTGAACCGGACAATGTAAAAGAGGGCGTGTATCGGATCACCTTCTCAACTATCGGACGGGAATTTAAGATTCACACAACAGATTACTCAGAGGAGGGAAAAGAAGTCGGGCTTACATTCTTCCCTGAGGATATCCATGTTATGGCCAGGGAGGTGTACTGAAAATGAAGCGTTTTTCACAACTTGCCCTCCCGTACATTGTGTGGGCGGCCATGATGCTTGTCCTGCCCATGGCGCTGATCGCAGTGTACTCGTTTATGGAACAGGGCAACAGTATTCTGTCTTTTTCCTTTACACTGGATCACTATGTGAAATTTTTTACGGACAAGGATTTCCTGCTTATTCTCTGGAGGTCCCTGCTGATCGCCGTGAAAACTACGGTAATCTGTCTGCTCCTGGGATATCCGGTGGCGTACTTTATCGCCCGGAGCAGGGAAAAAGTACAGAACATATTGATTTTATGCATCACGATACCCATGTGGATAAACATGCTTGTGCGCACCTATGCGTGGATCGGTCTCTTAAGCGAAGGCGGATTGATCCAGCAGTTCCTTGACCTGATCGGGCTGGGGAACACAGAGCTTTTATATACCGAAGGGGCTGTGCTGCTCGGTATGGTATACAATTTCCTGCCGTTTATGATCCTGCAGATACAGACGTCCTTAAGCAAGATGGACCACTCTCTTCTGGAGGCAAGCGCCGATCTGGGGGCAGGGCCTGTCCAGACATTCTGGAGGGTGACATTTCCCCTGTCAATTCCGGGAGTGATCAACGGCATCACTTTGGTATTCCTCCCTGCAGTAAGTTCTTTCTTTATTCCGAAACTGCTGGGAGGCGGACAGTATTTCCTGATCGGAAACCTGATTGAGAATCAGTTTATCACAGTGGGAGAATGGAATTTTGGAAGCGCCATTTCCATGATCATGGCAGTGGTCATGATGCTTTTGATGATGGCGGTACGAAAAGTGGAAATACGAAATCAGGGCGGAAAGGAGGAGTGACCACATGAAAAAAAGAAAGCGTTTTACAGGAAAGATTCTCATGGCGCTGCTGATTGCATTTTTCTATCTTCCTATTTTATATATGATCATTTTCTCTTTTAACGATGGAAAGTCTTTGACGACTTTTGAGGGATTTTCACTCCGGTGGTATAAGCACATGCTGGAATCCCAGGATATAATGGACGCCCTGTACACCACGTTCAGCGTGGCGCTTCTGGCGACAACAGTATCCACTGTGGTGGGAACCATTGCGGCCATTGGTCTTAGCAAGTCAAGAAAGATTGTGCGGGATGTGATGACTCAGGTGAATAACCTGCCCATGATGAACCCGGAGATTGTGACAGCAATCGGCTTTATGCTTCTGTTTATGACCTTTAAGGTGGATAAGGGATATGTGACAATGCTTCTGGCGCACATTGCCTTTTGTATTCCCTATGTGATGCTCTCGGTTATGCCTAAGATACGGTCTCTTGACCCGAACCTTGCGGATGCCGCCATGGATTTGGGAGCCACGCCGTGGCGCGCGCTTACCAAAGTGATCGTCCCGCAGATTACGCCGGGAATCATATCCGGTGCGCTGATCGCGTTTACCATGTCTGTAGATGATTTTATCATCTCATACTTTGTTACAGGAGGCGGTGTAAAGAATCTGAGCATCATCGTTTATACCATGAGCAAACGGGTGAATCCGAGTATCAACGCTGTCTCTACCCTGGTGGTAGTGATCATTACCATAGTGCTTGTGATTATTAATGTTGCCCCGATGCTTGCCGCAAAACGGAAGAAGAAAGACGTGATCGGAAAGCGCAGAACATTCATTCCGATTACTGCTGGGATATGTGTTCTGGCGCTTATCGTGTGCATGTTCAATCTGCGGGGCGGCGGTCAGGACAGACCCTTTGAAGGACAGACCCTCTATATTTACAACTGGGGAGAGTACACAGGAGAAAATATTATCGCGGATTTTGAGGAGGAAACCGGGGCGTCTGTGGTCATGGATAATTTTGATTCCAACGAGCAGATGTACATCAAGGTGGCAATCCAGGAAGTTTACGATCTGTTAGTGCCAAGCGACTATATGATCCAGAGGCTGATCGAGGAAGACCTTCTCCAGAAACTGGATCGCTCAAAGCTGGACTGCATGGATAAGCTGTCAGATGCAGTGAAAGGACTGCCTTATGATCCGGGCAATGAATATTCTGTTCCGTATTTCTGGGGAACAGTGGGAATTGTTTATGACAAGACCAAGGTGGATATCGAAGACCTTGAAAGAGATGGATACAACATTTTCTTAAATGAAAAATATAAGGGAGATATTTACCTGTATGATTCCGAGAGGGATTCTTTCATGATGGCATTAAAGGCGCAGGGATATTCCATGAATACGGAAAATGAACAGGAGATCCAGGAGGCGTATGAGTGGCTTGTGCAGTGCGTGGAGACAATGGATACAGAGATTGTGACCGATGAGATCATCGACAACATGGCGCAGGGAAGAAAGGCTCTGGGTCTGATCTATTCCGGAGATGCCACCTACGTTATGGCGGAAAATGAAAACATGGGATTCTTTATGCCGGAGAGCGGGACCAACCTCTGGTCTGACGCCATGGTTATTCCGAAGAATGCACAGAATCCTGACCTGGCCCATGCATTTATTAATTATGCCAGCGATTATGCGGGTGCGTACGATAATTCCAGTTACGTTGGTTATACATCGGCCAATGAAGAAGTTATGAACGATCTGGCCGGAGAGGGCGGAGATTTCGAGGGAATCAACGCATATATCCCGCGTACAGGAAATCCGAATGATGAAGTGTTTGTGTACAATGAGGACACGAAGAAGATTATCAGCGAACTGTGGAGCCGGGTCAAGATAGCGGCGAGCAACGCGGGATAATGACTGGAAAAAAATGCTGTAATCACAGTAAAATCAAGGGTTCCAGATACAGGGGGAGGGGGTGAAAAGATATTGACAAAACGATTTGCCAGGAGTATTCTTTTATAGAGTGATGTCGGCAGCATATGACAGAAACGTGAGAAACAGGTAACAGAAGCTGCCTTTTTGTTGCATCTAAAACAAAAGATAAAAGAACAGACAGTGATGGGAAATTCTTGGAAATAGGAGAATAAGCAGTTGACAAGAATTATCGATACACACAGCCATATTCTTCCGGAAGTAGACGATGGGGCACAGGATATAGAAGAAACCCGGCGGATGCTCCAGATTGCCTATGATGAAGGAATCTGTTATATCATAGCGACGCCCCACCACCACCCGAGGAGGGGAAGCCAGCCGCCCCGCGTACTCCGCAGACAGTTGAAGCTTGTCCGCGAGGAAGCCAAAAAGATTGACGAGAAGCTGAGGGTATATCTGGGAACTGAAGTTTATTTCGGGCAGGACGTCATGGATAAGCTGAAGGAAAAGAAAGTGCTGCCGATGAATGGAACCCGCTATGTGCTCGTAGAGTTCTCTCCGGGAGACAGCTCTGATTATATCCTGCAGAGCATCCAGCGCATTCAGATGAAGGGGTATGCCGTTATCCTTGCGCATATCGAGCGGTATCGGAGCCTGAGGGAGAGCATGAGCGATACCCGCCATCTTGCTGAGATGGGCGTCAGGATACAGGTCAATGCAGGGAGCATTACAGGTGCTAACGGCTGGAAAGTAAAACAGTATATGAAGCAGCTCATGAAAGAAGACCTCGTGTTCTGTGTGGGGACGGACGCGCACAACGCGCAGAACCGACCGCCGCAGATTAAGAAAGCGGCAGAGTATGTAAAGAAGAAATACGGAGAAGAATACATGAGGAGGATATTTTTCAGCAACGCGGCTGTGATGCTGAAAAAGAAAAAGAAGAATGAATCAGGACAAACCAATGCGAGAATTTGAAAATGAAGAACTCACAATCGATCTGGCAGAACTTGTCAGCGTATTGTGGAGCAAGATATATCTGATTATTCTGGCAGGGCTCATTGCCGCTTTGGCAGCGTTCGCAGGGACGAAGATATTCATCACCCCGCAATATACGTCGTCCACCAGTATGTATATGCTGACCAGATCACAGGACGGCGGCACGATAACGAGCAGTGACCTGCAGACAGGAACACAGCTTACGCAGGATTACATGGAACTGGTAAAGAGCCGTTCCGTTCTGGAGCAGGTTATCTCTGTGCTCAATCTGGATATGTCCACGCAGGAGCTGTCATCTTCCGTCACTACGGAGAATAAGACAAACACCCGCATCCTGACCATCTCCGTCAGCAATGAGGACCCAGAACTGGCGCAGGAGATTGCTGATGCGCTTCGTGAAGCTGTGAGCGTCAAAATCCGGGAGATCATGGAGATTGATGCGGTGAATACGATCGAGGAGGCAAATCTTCCGAGCGCCCCGTCCTCGCCGAACGCAACGAGAAACACCATGCTTGGCGGGCTTCTGGGGGTTCTGGTGACAGCGGGGATCTTCGTTCTCATCTTCCTGTTCGATGATACGATCAAGACCCCGGATGATGTGGAGCACTATCTGGGGCTGAATGTGCTGACTTCCATCCCTGTTTCCGAAGGGGAGGAAAAGGGAAAGAAGGCAAGAAGACGTACCACGAGAAGATCAGTCAGAAGGACGAGGAGGTAGCAGGAAATGCAGGACGTTGTATTAAAAAATACGTATAAAGACCATTACGCCAGCGAGGCATATAAGACGTTGCGTACCAATATCGAATTTTCCGGGTCTGACAACAAGGTGATCGTGCTGACGAGCAGCACTCCGAACGAAGGAAAGAGCACTGTGGCGTTAGGCTTGGCCGTATCTCTGTGCGATAATGGGAAGAGAGTACTTTTTGTGGACGCGGATCTTAGAAGGTCTGTCCTAATCGGAAGGCATAGGGTAACCAAGGAAGTCAAGGGCTTAAGCCACTATCTCTCCGGACAGGCGGAGATGAACGACGTGGTATGCAGGACACAGGAGCCGGGGCTTTTTGTGATATTCGCGGGTGTCGTACCCCCGAATCCCTCCGAGCTGCTCGGACAGAAGCAGTTTGAGCAGCTGATTGACAGGGCAAGAGAGATGTATGACTATGTGATCATTGACGCGCCGCCGCTTGGCAGCGTGATTGATGCAGCCGTGATCTCAAGAGTGTGCGACGCGTCTGTTTTTGTCGTCGCAGCCAATACAGTAAGCTACAAGTATGTCAGATCGGTCAAAGAACAGTTGGAAAAAACTGGATGCCCGATTATCGGCGTTGTGCTTAACAAGGTGGATTTAAAGAATAACAGGTATTATGGGAAATATTACGGGCATTACGGCAGCGGATCATAACGCGGGCTGAAAGAATTTGGCTTTGCCGTTTTACGATAAAGGAGATCAATACGAATGAGTATAAACGGACATTCACAACAGGGCGGCGGGCGCCGCTCCCGTAGAAAGAGATATAAGACTCATAATCTGGCAGGCAAGCTGATCGTGCTGGTACAGCTTCTGATGACAGTACTGTTTATCGCGGTCGTCTGGAACAGTGGGCTGATCCCGGGGAAATATCTGGGGCTTGTGACGGTGGTTCTCTTTGTGCTGTTCGGCGCTATGTTTGGCTTACAGTTTGTTAAGAAAAAGATATATATTGCGGGAATCGTGGTCAGCGTGCTCTTTAGCGTGCTCCTCGGATTCGGCGTGTACTATATGATGAAGACGGATAATATGCTGGCGGAAGTAGGCGGCGCCACCTACAAGACGGACAACATGATTGTGGTGGTGCGAAATGACAGTACGGCGGAGAATATTCTCGATGCGAAGAATTACACATATGGTATCCAGACAGCTGCGGATCAGGAGAATAACCAGAAAATGCTTGAGGATATGGAAAAAGTCCTGGGCATGGAACTGGATCTGGAAGAGTATCCGACCATTCAGGAAGAAGCCCAGGCGCTTCTGGATGGTGAGATCGGTGCAGCTATTTATAACGAGGCATTCACAGGCATTATAGAGGATGCAATCCCTGGGTATTCCGATCAGGTAAGAATCCTGTATCAGTACGGGATTGACACCGTGATCGAGCAGGAGGAAGACGCCAGCGTCGAGGAAGCTTTCAGCATTTACATTAGTGGTATCGACGTGTCAGGTCCGATCACGACCAACAGCAGAAGTGACGTAAATATCATCATGACCGTGAATCCGAATACCCATAAGATCTTTCTGACTACAACGCCTAGAGACTACTATGTAACCATACCGGGCGTGTCCGGGGCTCAGCGGGATAAGCTGACTCACGCAGGTATATACGGCGTGGACGTGTCTATGCAGACACTGGAAAATCTATACGGAATTGATATCAGCTATTATGCGAGAGTGAACTTCACCTCGCTTATTAAGATTGTCGACGCGCTTGGCGGAGTGGATGTAAACTCTGAGTACGCGTTCAGTGCGGGCGGTTACAGCTTTACGGAGGGAATCAACCATCTGGACGGCGCACAGGCTCTTGCATTCTCAAGGGAGCGAAAGAGCTTTGAATCCGGAGATAATCAGAGAGGAAAGAATCAGGAGGCCGTCCTTACCGCTATCCTACAGAAAGCCATGAGCCCGACGCTGCTGACTAAGGCAAGCGAGATCATTACCAGTGTCAGCGACAGCGTGGAGACGAACATGACGCGCACGGAGATGGCCGCCTTTGTCAACAGGCAGCTCTCAGACGGCGCAAGCTGGGAGATCGAATCTGTGGCGGCAGTCGGAAGTGGCGACAGCCAGGCGTGCTTCTCATCAGGAAGCCAGCCGCTGTATGTAATGTGGCCGGATGAGGCATCGGTGGCTGAGATCAGCCAGAAGATGCATCAGGTCATTGATGGGCAATAAGTGCACAAGATAAGGAGATGTTGAGATGAACGTAGATCAGACAATGGCGGTTGTGTCCGCAGTGGTTGCTGTGGTGGCAGGGATCATCATGTTTATCAGGCGTAATTGGGCGAGTCACGGATCGTTGAAATAAAATACGGTGGAAAAAGGATTTGTAGCGATGGAACAGCAGACAAAAGGGAAAGACTATGTGTGGATGCGCAGAGCTTTCGTGCTTCTCTTTTTTGATGTAATCTCGATAATGGCGTCCTATATGGCAGCGTTATTGCTGAGGTTTGATTTAATATTTTCAAATATACCGAGAGGGTATCTTACAGGATATATATGGTCTATGCCCTACTGGGTAACCATATCGATCGTTGTATTCTATGGAATGCGTCTTTATCACAGTATCTGGATGTTCGCCGGCATCGACGAAGCCAAACGGATCGTCCAGTCTTATATGATATTGCTTGTGTTCTATGGTGTGGGAATCTTTGCGATGGATCTTCGAATGCCCCGCTCATATTTTCTAGTAGGCTATGTGTTCAGTATCATGTGTACGGTGGGGCTGCGCTTTGGGTACCGGCTGCTCCGGTCCTACCTTAGAAGCACCCGATCTTCTGTCGAAGCGGCTACAGATCGGGTGATGATTATCGGCGCAGGTCAGGCGGGGAAGACACTGATTCTTGAGATGCAGAACAGCCGGCATATAAAGACAAAAGTGTGTTGTGTGATCGACGATAACCCGAATAAAAAGAGGAGACTTCTGGAAGGTGTTCCTATCGTGGGGAACCGCTATGATATCGAAGAGATGGTACAGGAGTATGGCATCACACGCATCGTCTATGCCATTCCCGCGGCGAGTGCTGATGACAGAAAGGCGATCCTGAACATCTGTAAGCAGACTGGGTGTAAGATGCAGACAGTTCCGGGAATCTATCAGCTCCTGAACGAGGAAGTAAGCGTGTCCAGACTGCGGGATGTGGAGATCACAGACCTTTTGGGACGGGCGCAGGTGAAGGTGAATAATTCTGAAATTCTGCAGACGCTGAGAGATAAAGTGATTCTTGTAACCGGCGGGGGCGGTTCCATCGGAAGCGAGCTGTGCCGCCAGATCGCGGCATCTTCCCCGAAGATGCTGATTATTTTTGATATCTACGAAAACAACGCGTATACGATACAGCAGGAATTAAAACGGCTATATCCGGATATGAAGCTGATCACGTTGATTGGATCGGTCAGAAATACACGGCGCATCGATTCGGTGATTGAGATGTACCGGCCGGATATCGTCTTTCATGCTGCGGCGCACAAACATGTGCCCTTGATGGAAGACAGCCCCAACGAGGCGATCAAAAATAACGTGGAAGGCACGTACAAGACCGCGTTGGCAGCGGCAAAGCACGGGGTGAAGAAATTCGTTCTTATCTCCACGGATAAAGCGGTCAATCCAACGAACATCATGGGCGCTTCCAAGCGTCTCTGTGAGATGATCATACAGATGATGGACCGACATTCAGATACGGACTTTGTGGCGGTACGTTTCGGAAATGTGCTGGGAAGTAACGGAAGCGTAATCCCTCTTTTCAAGAAACAGATCGCGGAAGGCGGTCCGGTGACGGTGACAGATAAGCGGATGATCCGTTACTTTATGACAATACCGGAAGCAGTATCACTCATCCTTCAGGCCTCCTATTATGCCCATGGAGGGGAAATCTTCGTGCTTGATATGGGAGAGCCTGTGAAGATCGACGATATGGCGAGAAACCTGATCCGTCTGTCGGGGTATGTCCCTGATGAGGATATCAAGATCGTCTATACGGGCTTACGCCCGGGGGAAAAGCTGTACGAAGAGCTTCTCATGGACGAAGAAGGCATAACAGAGACAGAGAATGAACTGATCTTTATCGGAAAACCAATCCAGATGGATGACGACGACTTTATGAAGAAGCTGAAACTGCTCGATGAAGCGAGCAGAGGGGAGTCTGACAGGATCAAGGAGATCGTGGCAGAGATCGTGCCGACATATCACCCGGATCTGGAACAGTAGACAATATCAGAACCAGAGCAAATCGTCGCTTTGCCGCGTTTGTATGGGGATGTGGTCATTATCGCAAATCGTTTCATGCGGTTTTATTCCGGATGAAATGGCGAAGCATACCCCAAATTAGGAGGTTATCGAATATGTGGTATGTATTGCAGGTGCGCACAGGCACCGAAGAGAGTATCCGTCTGCAGTGCCAAAATAAAATATCAGAAGCAGTGCTTGAACATTGCTTCATACCATACTACGAAGAGAAAAAACGTATCCGGGGAGAGTGGGTGTTGCAAAAGAAAGTCCTGTTTCCCGGATATATTTTTGTTATAACAGATAAATTAGATGATCTGTATCAGTCCCTAAAGAAAGTGATAGGACTGACAAAGCTGATCGGAACGGGTCAGGAGGTTGTTCCCTTGACAGAAGAGGAACGGGAGTTCCTGCTCGGATTCGGCGGTGAGAATCAGGTCGTGGAGATGTCAGAGGGTATCATCGAGGGATCGAAGATCATTGTGACAAAAGGTCCGCTCGTAGGAAAAGAAGGATATATAAAGAAGATAGATAGACATAAGAGGAAAGCATGGCTAGAGATCAAGATGTTTGGGAGAGAACAGACAGTAGAGGTTGGATTGGAGATTGTGGAGAAGAGCGTTTGAATTGGAATACTCCAATACCTGTGTTTGCAGACTGCAGCATTTTGGAACCTATCATATTGCAAAGATGGGAGAAGAGTAGGATAAAGATAAAAGCAGTGGTTCAGCTTATTCTCGGAACAGGGAGAAAAGGAGGTAACCTATGAACAAAAGAGCATTTCGAAACTACGCAGACAAACAGGTATTTGAAGATGCGTGCCAGCGTTTCGGCGGAAGGAAACACCTGGAGGAGAAATATCCGGAGATCCTGAAACTTCTGGAAAATACGAGAGAATGGCATCAATCCCTGTTATCGGATGAACAGTCAGGTGCAGAAAATATCATGCAGCCTTCCAATGCCTATCGGTTGGAGGAAATCCCGTGTTATGACAGAACATCGGAGAAGGCACTATCCGCTGATGAGGAAAGGCATTATGACGCGGTACTTTCACGGGCTCAGATCAATCTGACGGATGACGCACCCTTCATCCATATGTCAGGTGAAGTTTATGATCCGGTTAACCAAAAAGTATTTGACGCATATGCGGTGTCCGATACAAACGGTCATTGGCTGAAAAAGGAAGCCAGGATTGATAAAAGCGTTCTTGCTTATGCGAGATCTGTCAAAGTGAATTCGAAAGTTGAATACCTTGTAGTCAGTCAGGTAAATGGAAAAGCTGTGATATTACCAGAACCGTCCAATGAGTCTAAAGAAATTGAAATAACTCTTACGGATTTGAAAAGTGATATCAAAGAAATCAAAGTTACAGATCCTCCGGAGGCATCTGTCAAATCTCATATTCGGGTAGTGTATAACCGTTCGGACAAAGAAGCACAGTACAGCTTTACAAAAGCTAAAACCAGCAAGTCTGACCGGAAATATGTGGAAGTTTATTTCCCTTTTTCTGTAAAGATAACACTTGCTGACGGATATTTATTTGATAAAACTAATCCTGTCAGATTGGATAAGAACCAATTTAGTATGTCTCTGTACAGCGACGTGATCTATACAGGCGACAAAGGAAAATATGGTGAAATTCAGTTCAATACTTCTAGAATGGAGGAGTTGCAATACAAACTGGTAGATAATGATCAGTCTCTTATATTTGAACTCCCCTATAGTCCTGATACAACTGATAACTACTGGGGAGCGGACATGCCTTTGACAGCTTCTCAGAAACAGGGCGATTTTGATTTCCATATGAATTTTGGGATCAACTATAAATACCAGGGGATCTCTGAAAATCTGCATACACAGATAGTAGTTACAAGCACTGATGACTATCTTAACTCTGATAACTGCAAAAAGGTAAGCAAAGTACATATCACATGGGGATGTCTTGGAAAAGATTCATATGTATTGACAGAAGACGGGAAAAAGAAAATATCTGCAATTCAGATTGGAGACAGGATTAAGACAGATAAAGGAGTCCTTCCGGTCGTCAATATGATTACCGGTCATGAAGAATATATGGTCAAAGCAGGAATAGAAGGAGATGCACCTCTGCTTTTGTCGGAAAAGCATCCGGTAAAAACGGACCGAGGAATAATTGCCGCTGGAAATCTGACTCCCGGAGATAAACTTATGGGAAATGATGGGAACTTTCATAATATCATATATCTTGATAATGTAGAATACAACGATGCAGTCTATAGCATCGAATTCGAAACAAATACACTGTTTTATGCCAACGGGATCAGCGTGGGAGATTATCTGACTACACCGGACATAAAAAACGTGTCAAAGCCTGTAGCGGAGCCCTTGGATCCAAAGCTTCTTGCTGAACTGGAGGCCTGGACGAGAGAAAAGAACGAATTAATGGCTGCCAGAATAAATGTTTAGGAGTCGTAATAAGTATAACGAGCAGGAAGAAAAAGAGGAGCGAATATGACATTTGAAGAGGCAAAAAAACGGAAAGAAGAACTGGAAAAAACGATGATTGAAATTCCTGGTGTGCATGGGATTGGGATAGGTCTGACCCCGGAGTCTACAGAGCGGGAGTTTTCCATTTATATTGATGTTGATACAAAGGAGGCTGCTGAAAAGGTAAGCACGGTAGTCAGAAAGATGAACCGGTCAGATGATGATATCATATGCAAAATGGAGCCGGCACCAACTCATCATATAGGGATCGTCAGTGAAGAGGAGCAGGAGACAGATCATAACGGACCGGATGCATGTTTATCGGACGATGAGCTAATTCCCGACAGAAGCCGATACAGACCTGTTCCGGGCGGAGTAAGCATCTCCGCTAAAAAGGGATATTACGGTACATTTTGCACTTTTGTAATATCAAAGGATGAGAACGATGACAGATTGTATATGCTTTCCAATAAGCATGTATTTGCAACAATCGGAAATATGGTATGCCAGCCGGTTTACGATAAGGGAAACCGGGTCGGTACTGTGGTGCGCCATGCAGATTACACAACACAGGACGCAGCAATAGCAGAATTTACTGCAGACAGATCCAATGGGTCTGAAAACACCATTCAGGATTACGGCAAGATAGGGGGATACCGGGCGCTTACACAGGATGATCTTGGGAAATATGTGATAAAGCGCGGGGCAAGGACCAGATATACAAAAGGAAAAATCGAGAACATCCTCTATACTACATATTTAGTGGACGGAAGTGTAGTCTATGACTGTGTGAAGATTGCTGCATTGGACCAAACTCCCACAGAAAAATATGTATATTCCAAATCGGGAGACTCTGGTTCACCTGTCATTATGGAAGATGAGGAAAAACTCGTAGGACTTCACTTTGCCGGTCCGGCATCGGATAGCGGAGAATATGGGATATGTTGTAAGATAACAAATGTATTTGATAGCCTGAATATAGTGTTACCGTGAGAGCATAATCAAGGGAAAATATCAAACAAGTAAGAGCCTTGAATAAGGCTCTTACTTGTGTGGGAAATTTAAACTGAGAAAGTGAAAACGATGAAAAAAGAGATAAAACCTTTTCATAATAAAGTGTGGTTGGCTAGCCCGACAATGCACGGACCGGAATTAGAATATGTGAAACAGGCATATGAGACAAACTGGATGTCTACAGTGGGAGAAAATATTAACCAGACTGAAAGACTTGCCTGTGAAAAAATTGGGTGTAAATACTCGGTCGCGCTCTCGGCGGGAACAGCCGCGTTACATATGGCAGTTAAATTAGCGGGGGTGAAACCGGGGGAAAAAGTATTCTGTTCTGATATGACATTTGATGCCACTGTGAATCCGGTAGTTTACGAAGGTGGTGTCCCAGTATTTATCGATACTGAATACGACACATGGAATATGGACCCGGCAGCGTTGGAGAAAGCATTTGAGTTATACCCAGAAGTGAAAGTTGTGGTGATTGCCCATCTTTATGGAACACCAGGGAAAATAGATGAATTGAAAGCAGTCTGTGATAAGCATGGAGCCATCATTATTGAGGATGCGGCAGAGTCCCTGGGGGCTACATATAAGGAGAAGCAGACAGGAAAATTTGGCACATATAACTGTATTTCTTTTAATGGGAACAACGTCTTTGAGACGGAAAGTTAGATAATTGATTTGTGATAAATAGACAAAAATAAGTGGTTACACAGGTATTTTTTGAACCGTTTTTGTATAGTTATTACTAAAATGAGCGTCTCGACTAGACCATTTCAGGGGGAAATGGATGGGCAGATGGGTGTCTATAGGACATAAAAATATCAATAAGAGGTCAAACACATGGGGAAACGGTTATTGGTACTTGGAGCAGGAGGACACGGGAAAGTAGTCCGTGAAGTTGCGCTAAGTCTTTTGAATATAGACGGAAAACCAGTATATGAATCTGTGGATTTTCTGGATGACAATTCTGAGAATGCCATAGGGAAGATTGCTGATCTCGAAAAGTACCGTGCTCAGTATTCTGATGTATTCTGTGGAATTGGAAACAACAAAGTCAGGAAACAGCTGTTGGGTCTGGCTAAAGAGTTGGGTTACTCAATACCTGTTCTAATCCATCCTACTGCTTATATAAGTCCCAGTACTGTGATTGAGGCAGGCACTGTGGTGGAACCAAAGGCGATTGTGAATACAAATACGGTTGTACATAGGGGCTGTATCATTTCTGTAGGAGCCATCATTGACCATGATGTGATTGTTAATGAGTTTGTTCATGTGAATGCCGGAGCGATTGTTAAGGCTGGGACAAGTGTGGAAAGCGGAAGAAAACTGGAGGCCGGCGAGGTTGTGCTTGGATATGGTGCGGCCCAGTATAAATCGGATGAACTGTGGGTGAAGGAACATAAAGAACAGTTCGGCGCAGAGCCGAGTTTTATGTAGATGCACATAGTACCCAAGCTTATGAGCGATGCTTGTGCAGTATTCAGATAAACCTGAATTAAAGGAGTGCAGGAAGACATGTCTATTGACAAGGAAAAAATTAAAAAATTCATAGGAATTTTTGTAGTTGTTATAGGGGCTGCATTTGTAGGCATGAGTATTCTTGCCAGGAAGAAAAAACCATTATCTATTTATGAAGATGATAAAAAACAAAAAAACCCGTTTGAAGGTAAGAAAGTAATTCTTATTGAAGATGATAATGATAGAGAGAATGCAGATGGTGTGAAAGGTCATCTGGAGTCGGTAGGTGATTCTGAGTATAATCCATCTTTTTATGAGAAGCATGTCAAAAGAGCCATTGATGTGGTTCTGTCATTTGGTGGGCTTGTGGTTTTATCGCCTGTTTTTGTAGCGATTGCGCTAGCAATTAAGATAGAAGATCCGGGACCGGTGCTGTTCACACAGAAGCGTATCGGCCAAAACAAGAGATATTTTAAGTTACATAAGTTTAGAAGCATGAAGATGAATACGCCGCATGATGTGCCTACACATCAATTGGAGAATCCAGAGCAGTACATAACGAAGGTAGGTAAATTCCTGCGGGCACACAGTCTGGATGAGCTTCCGCAGATTTGGGATATCTTTATTGGAAATATGTCTGTGATCGGTCCAAGACCAGGATTGTGGAACCAGGATCTTCTGATTGCAGAGAGAGATAAATATGGAGCCAATGATGTGAAGCCGGGACTTACCGGTTGGGCGCAAATAAATGGCAGAGATGAGCTTGAGATTCCTGATAAGGCGAGATTAGATGGGGAGTATGTGTCTAAGGTGGGGCTTTGGATGGATTTCAAGTGTTTCTTAGGTAGTATTCATGTGTTTGGAAAAGATAAGTCTGTAATTGAAGGTGGGACTGGAGAAATGAAGAAGCAGGCTGTTGGACGCCATTACACAGATGGAAAAAGCGATGATGAACTGATAGGGCATATCGGATTTGGCGAGCCTGTTCGGGTTGATAAGAATGGTCATAAGCGTGTACTGATTACAGGTGCCGGTTCATATATTGGAGAATCGTTTCGAGCATATGCAGCAGAGCATTACGTTGATAATTTCACAATTGATGCTGTGGATATGATAGATCCTGCTTGGCGAGATATGGATTTCTCATCCTACGACATTGTTTACCACGTTGCTGGTATCGCTCACGCAGATCTAGGAAATGTATCTGACGAGATAAAAGAAAAGTATTATGCTGTAAACACTGATCTTGCTATAGAAGTAGCAGAAAAAGCGAAAGCAGATGGAGTAAAACAGTTTATTTTCATGTCATCTATTATCATTTATGGGGAGTCAGCTCCTTATGGGGTTAAGAAGGTAGTGGATAAACACACCGTACCGTGTCCAGCTAACTTTTATGGTGACAGCAAGTTACAGGCAGATGTCGGAGTTAGGGAACTGGCTGATGAGAACTTTAAAGTGATCGTACTGCGGCCGCCAATGATTTATGGAAAAGGCAGTAAGGGTAATTACCCTACACTAGCAAAATTGGCGAAGAAGCTTCCGGTATTTCCCGATGTTAAAAATGAGCGCTCAATGCTCTATATAGAAAATCTTTGTGAATTCTTATATCAGGTTATGTTGGTAGAGGAAATAGAGGAAAACAGTGTCGTTTTGATCCCCCAAAATGCGGAGTGGATAATGACTGGTGATATGGTGCAGAAAATTGCTGGTGTAAATGGCAGGAAAGTAAGAAAATTACGGATTTTGAATCCTGCTGTTTTAGTAGCCGGCAAGGCGCCAGGGCAGATAGGTGGACTCGTGAATAAGGCATTTGGAAATAGTTGTTATACACACAGTCTTTCTATTTATCCAGGAATTGAGTATCAGAAGGTTGGGTTGAGTGAATCTATCTGTAGAACAGAGGGAAATTCAAGAGAATCTGCGGATTCAAAGGAGGATCACATACAATGCTGTGATCACAAGGAGAGCGATGTAAGCACTCCAAAACATATCCTTGTAATCTCTCAATACTTTTATCCGGAGACATTTCGGATTAATGATATGGCGACTGAGTGGGTGAAACGTGGATATAAGGTTACAGTCCTTACTGGAATTCCAAATTATCCAATGGGTAAGTTCTTTGATGGATATGGATATATAAAAAAAAGAAGAGAAACTTGGAACGGTATTGATATCATCAGGATTCCTCTGATTCCTCGAGGCAATAGCTCCATTGGCTTGGTGGCTAACTATGGTTCCTTTGTTATCTCGGGCCTTTTTAAAAATTTGACATCTAATATCAAGGCAGACTATGTGTTTACCTTTGAAGTGTCCCCAATGACTCAGGCTTTGATTGGCTGTTGGTATGCTAAAAAGCACCACATTCCCCACTACTTGTATGTTCAGGATTTGTGGCCTGAGAATGTAATAATTGTTACAGATATTTCGGATCGTACAGTAATCGGCGCTATTAATAAGATGGTGGATTACATATACAAGAATACAGATGAAATATTTGCCACAAGTCCCAGCTTTGTGGATGCAATATGTAATCGTAAAGTCAAGGTGAATAGGGAAAAAGTTCATTATTGGCCACAGTATGCAGAGAATTTTTATAAGCCGATGGAGAAGGGAACTGTAGAGGAGATTCCAGATGATGGAAGTTTCAAGATCGCATTTACTGGAAATATCGGGACTGCCCAAGGATTGGATGTTTTACCAAAGACTGCAGAACTACTTAGAAATGAGAATATAAGGTTTGTAATAGTGGGGGACGGACGCTACCAAGCTGAATTTGAGAAAGAAATAATAGAACGAGGCGTACAGAAACAATTCATTATGATACCTAGACAGCCTGCAGAGCGTATTCCCGAATTGCTTAGTGTCTGTGATACAGCTTTCTTATCCTTTAAATCTGATCCGCTATGGGCTAAAACGATTCCGGCAAAATTGCAAAGTTATATGGCATGCGGAATGCCGATTATTGCGTCTGCTGAGGGTGAGACTAGAAGAATTATCGAAGAAGCTGGATGTGGAATCTGTTGTGGCATAGGTAACGCTGAGGAGCTTGCAAAGGGTATAGACAGATTGATAAAGGCAGATTTGAAATTGCTGGGAGAAAATAGCAGATCTTATTATGAGAATCATTTTGATAAAAAGAAATTAATGGATGAAATAGAGGAGTTCTTTAAGTTGGAGAGGTGAGAGAATATGTCTGAAAGAAAATATCAGATATGCAAATGCTGTGTAATGGATACTTCTGATGAGGATATTGTATTCGATCAAAACGGAGTATGCATGCGTTGTAATGAATATAAGGAAAGAATTTTGCCAAAATGGAATCACGGCAGGGGGCATGAAAGAGAACTGGTTAATATGCTTGCTGAAATCAAGCGAAAAGGAAAAGGGAAGAAGTATGATTGTATTCTCGGTTTGAGTGGAGGCTTGGATAGTTCATACATGCTGCATATGGCTGTAAGGGAGTGGGGATTAAGACCCTTTGTCTTCCATATCGATACTGGTTGGAATCTTCCTGTGGCTGAAAATAATATCAGAAAGCTTACCAGTAAGCTAGGAGTAAAGCTTCATATTGAAAAAATGGACTGGAATGAAATGAGGGAGATGCAGCTGGCGTGGTTTCGGACAGGATTAGAGATGCTTGACGCACCTCAAGATCATGCCTTTATTGCACTCATTGATAAATACTCCCGTAAGCTTGGTGTTAAATATATTTTGAATGGATATAACATATCTACTGAGATTATTGCAGATCCTGCTTCCTGGGAAAAAGGTGCTGGACCAACTGGTGATGGGACATATATGAAGGATGTAATCAAAAAGTATTGTTCTATTCCAATCAAGCATTATACCTTTACAAGCGGAATTAAACATAAAGTTATCATACCATATATTTATGGTGTAAAAACGCTGAAACCTTTGAACTTAATACCGGTAACACGGCAACAGATGATAGATGTTCTTGGTGAAGAATATGGATATATCCCATATGGGCAAAAGCACTTTGAAGACTTAATTACAAAATTTTTAGAAGGATGGTGGCAGCCTACAAGATTTGGTCATGATATCAGGCGTGCTCAGTTATCGAGTCTTGTTGTCACAGGGCAAATGACAAGAGATAGAGCGCTGCAAATTTTAGAGCAGCCACCACTATCTGAAGCGGAAAGTAAAGAACTTTTTAAGGAAGTTGCAAGAAAACTTGAAATCTCAGAAGAAGAATTGATGGAGTTTTATAGACTTCCTAAATGCACAGAAAAGTTTAAAAGCCAAGAAAAGCTATATAATTTGGGGATACGCTTGTTTGAGATTTTGGGGGTAGAGAAGAGAATCAGAAAATAAATCAGTAAAAAGGTATCAAAGAAAAATGAAGGTTTTGTTAATTGATGTAAATTGCAAGAATAGCAGTACGGGAAATATTGTTTACAATTTATATAATTTTATTAATTCTTCTGGCGACGAAGCTGCGGTATGCTATGGAAGAGGGGCTAAGATTCTAGAAAAAAATATCTTCAAGTTTGGCATAGAT
This sequence comes from uncultured Mediterraneibacter sp., assembly GCA_944377775.1. Lineage (GTDB taxonomy): Bacteria > Bacillota > Clostridia > Lachnospirales > Lachnospiraceae > Mediterraneibacter. Next base: position 18,869 of record CALWFY010000137.1, on the reverse strand, counting down.
GCAGAAACATATCTTCATGCTTTGTTAACTAGAATAACGGGTTTTACAGGCTGTTTTTCTTTTTTCTCTACCAGAAGACTGATAATGTATATTGAAAGTTTTGCTCCAGATGTTGTTCATATTCATGAGCTTCATGCATATTTCGTGAATATCAAAACATTGATTGATTTTCTGAAAAAAAACCATATAAGAACAGTGATGACACTCCATTGTGAGTTCGCATATACAGGAAAATGCGGACATTCTGTAGAATGTGAACAATGGAAAACAGAATGTAAGGAATGCCCTCATTTAAAGCAGTACGTTTCAACAATGTGGTTTGACCATACAAATTATATGTTTAAACAGAAAAAGAAGGCCTTTAGCGACTTTCGTGAGCTGTCAATAATTACTCCGTCAAACTGGTTGGCTGAAAGAGTGAGAGATTCTTTCTTAAAAAGCTATCCATTGAGTGTTATACATAACGGTATTGATACGACGATATTTCATCCTAAAGACGGCAGTAATTTGCGCAGAGAATTAAGAATAAATAAAAATGAGAAAGTAGTATTGTCTATAGCTCCGCATTTGATGACAAAAGAAAAAGGTGGGGGATTTGTCAGAAAAATTGCGAAGATATTAGAAAATGAAAAGATTCGTTTTATTATGGTAGGTGTTGACGGAGTAGATTGTCTTTATGAAAACAATGTAATTATATGCGGTCCAATTTATGATAAAAATTTATTGGCTGATTATTATTCATTGGCAGATTTGTTCCTGATCTGCAGTGAGAGAGAAAACTTTCCTACTACGTGTATAGAGGCACAATGTTGTGGTACTCCAGTATATGGATTTAACACAGGCGGTACAATTGAAACGTTTGTTAATGATACATGTCGCTATGTGGATTATGCTGATTGTAATAAATTAGCGCAGTTATTATCTGAAGCTCCATTTAAGACCGCTGATATAGTAAACAGGCTATCACGGGAAGCATTTCGCGAGTACTCATTCAATAGTTTTAGTGAGAAGAATGTAAAAATGTATAGAATGGAGAAATAAAGAGCAAAGTTTATAGTCACCCAATAAAATTAGATTTGGATTGAAAATTATCAGTTACTATGAAGTGTTGAATAATTTAAGAGGAGTTAGTAAATACGGTGAAAGTATTATATATGGTCAATGTTCCGGCACCTTATATGGTTAATTATTTTAACGAATTGGGGAAATATTGTGATTTAACGGTGATTTTTGAGAAGGCAACATCCACAGAGCGAGATAAAAGTTGGAGCGAATATAATTTTACCAATTTTAGAGGAATTATTCTAAAAGGATTATCGACGGCAGTAGACATGGCTTTTTGCCCTCAGATAATTAGATATTTAAAAAAAGACAAATATGATTTTATTATTTCATCGACAATGACTACCCCTACTGGAATTCTGGCAATAGAGTATATGAAATTGAGAGGGATTCCCTATTATTTAGAGAGTGAGGGAGGCTTTGCAAAGGATGGGAAAGGAATAAAAGAAAACATAAAGAAAATTATAATGCGGGGAGCACAAGGATATTTTAGTACAACTGCGACAGGAGATGAATATTTTATAACATATGGAGCTGATAAGAATAAAATATATAAATATCCGTTTACATCACTGTATGATAAAGACATTCTCATGGAACCCGTGGATCAGAGAGAAAAAATAGATTTACGAAGGAGATTAGGAATAGAGGAAGAACGGGTTATTATAACAGTTGGACGCTTTATTTATCTGAAAGGATTTGATGTGCTTATTAAGAGTGCAGCAAAATTGGATAAAAATATAGGAATATATATTATTGGTGGTGAGCCAACAGAAGAATATATAAAACTAAAAAAAGAGTGCCTAGCTGAGAATATTCATTTTGAAGGATTTAAAAGCAAATATGAATTATTGAATTATTATAAAGCAGCAGATCTGTTTGTCCTTCCTACCAGAGAAGATACTTGGGGGTTGGTAATTAATGAGGCAATGGCATGTGGCTTACCCATAATTACTACAAACAGGTGTATTGCTGGACTCGAACTAGTTGATTCTGAAAATGGTTGTATTATCCCCACTGATTCCAGTCAGGATTTAACTGATGCTATTAAAAAAATTATAGCTGATAAACAAAAAATAGATTATATGGGAAGAAAATCATTAGAAAGGATTAAGTGGTATACGTTTCAAAATATGGCTCAAATCCATTTAAAATATTTTCGAAATTTTTTGGAAAATTGATAATAACCGTAGGAGCGATTACAGTGAAGATCATTTACATGTCATGCCTTATATCAGATGAGAAACTGAAAAAAGTATGGGGAGACTCACAAATATATGAAGGATATCAGGTTCAAAAATTTCACAGACTGTTTAGTGAAGGATTTTGCTTAAACGGATGCGAAGTAACGGTATTAAGTGTGCTACCGATTACCAGAAGAAATTCTAAACGTTTTTTTTTCTTCGGTGAAAGTGAATATAATAAAAACATAAGATATATATATCCGTTTATCGTAAATATTTCTGGATTGAAGTACATAGTTAGCTTGATTTCAATATTATTTCATATTCGCAAACTGATTGATAAAAATGAAGATATTTTTATAATTGCTGATTGTTTAAATCAAACTGCTGCATTAGGTGGGGTCATTTCCGCTAAAGTTTTGAATATTCCGACTGTTGGAATTGTGACGGATTTGCCAGATTTTCTGGCAGGTCGGGAAAATAGGATTAATAATTTTATAATGAGACTGTTTGATAAATATATTTTATTAACTGACCAAATGAACAGATATATAAAAGAAAATATTACCCATAAGGACAAACCATATATTGTTATTGAAGGAATGGTGGATGAAAAAGTATCTATTGAAAAAGGGAAAAGGGAGAATTGTCAACATAAATCAAAAAAGATTTGTATGTATGCAGGAATAATAGATGAGCGATATGGAGTCAGTAATTTAGTAAAAAGCTTTATAAAAGCTGATATTCCAGATGCAGAGTTGCATATTTATGGGAACGGCGAATATGCAGAAAAACTGAAGGAAATTTGCAAGAAGAATAAAAATGTTTGTTATTTTGGAACAAGACCTAATTCATTCATTGTTAGAGAAGAACAGAAAGTTGATTTGCTTATTAATCCACGACCTTCTAACGAGGAATTTACCAAATACTCTTTTCCATCTAAGAACATGGAATATATGGTTTCTGGAACTGCGATGCTAACAACAAAATTACCAGGCATGCCGCAGGAATATTTACCGTATGTATATATTTTTGAAGATGAAACAGTGACTGGGATGGCAAAAAAATTAAAGCAAGTTTTATCCTTACCCCAAAAAGAACTATATAGCAAGGGAAAAGAAGCCCGAAACTATGTTTTAAAGAATAAGAGTTCAAGAATTCAGGCATCAAAGGTGCTTGCGTGGCTGTCTAACGAGAAAATTGGATAATAGGAGCTTTTTAGATGAAAATACGCATAAGGAAAGCAATACATATAGATGTTTATACAATTTTTATGTTGTTGTCGTGTATAGTAGTTCTGTTTTATTTTGTCCCATTTATGTCAGGGTTTTTGCCTTCCTTTATTATGTTTGGAATACTATGCATTTTATTTTTTGTAATATTTCTATTTAATGATTGGAGAAATTTTCGGATTTTTTTGGTTAATAGTTTGTGCATAACGTTAGCAGTTATTGTGTTTATGATGAAAGAATATGTTGATCAAGGAATTATTGGCATATATTCTATTGCGTTGGTTTTTTTCCCTTTGTTTTGTGCAATATTCCTAATAAGTAAAAAAAAATACAAACAGTTGAAAGTACTATCGTACATTGCCCTTATAGGGTTAACAATAACAGCGATTTCTACCTATTTGGGCGTATTGTTATTTCCTGAGATGGCAAGAACGCTGGCGGCAGTCAGTGAGTCAGATACAGAAATTATTACAATTAGTACGCGTCTGAATATCGGTGGGTTTGATATTGTATACTGTGTGATTTTAGCATTACCATTATACTTTATTGTAATTGAGCGATTTGTGAAAGGCAAATGGGCGATAGAGAAGAGTCTAAAAATATTAGTCACTCTGCTAATAGGATTGTTTGCTTTGAAAACGCAGTATACAACAGCTGTGCTCTTATTATTTTTGAGTGTTTTCTTTGTAATTATATTTAGAAAAGTCAGCATAAAAGGAATGGCCATGGTGGCTTTTCTGGCTGTGATATTGTTTGGAAGCTTTAGCGATGATTTTGCTAAAGTATTAAATCATATGGCAGAAGTCGTAAGCAGCGAATCTATATCAATGCGATTAGAAGAATTGGCTGATACGATTGATGGTGGAGCAGTGACTGGCGAAGATATTACAGAAAGAAGTAAGGTATATGGGAAATCTGTGGGTGAATTTCTGGAAAATCCAATAATTGGAAACTGGGATATTAAAGAGGGGAATGGTCTAGGGGGGCATTCTACAGTGTTGGATTTGTTAGCATATACAGGCAGTATAGGTGGCTTGTTTATCGCATATACAATATTTAAAGTCGAAAAATACCTTCTGGGCACAACAAAAGATGATGAAAAAGGGAAATATATACGGATATTTTTTATAGATTTTTTGGTTCTGGCAGTATTGAATCCTGTAATAAGCGGGACATTCTTTGCACTGTTTTTTATTGTACCGACCAGCTTGGTAATAGACAGTACAGAAATAAAATACAAAGGGGAAAATCATGAAAAGGATATTATGGTTGTGTAATGGAGCTCCATTGCGTGCAGGTAATTTATACTCAAGCTGCAGCAAGAGGGGAATCAGTTGGATTGATAGTTTATTAGATTATTTTTATGATTTAGATAATATAGAATTATATATTTTTTTCCCGATAGAAAATAGAAAGAATGAAGAAATCAAGAAGGAGAAGAACATCTTTTTTTATCCGTTTAGGAATCTGAAACCTCCGCATAAATATAACTTTGATTTAGAAAGAGATTTTTGTGAGAAAGTAATAAAAATACAACCGGATATTGTTCATATTTTCGGGACTGAATTTTCGCATTGTCTGTCAATGATGCGGGCAGTTCATCAGGTGCGTTTAAGCGAAAGAACTATCATAAGTATTCAAGGTTTATGTTCGTTTATCAAAGATCATTATTTTGCCTTTCTTCCATTTAGAATTATTTACAGGTATACATTTCGTGATTTTTTACGGCATGATAATATTTTACAGCAACAAAAAAAGTTTAAAGCTCGGGGGGAGTTTGAGCGGACAGCTATAGAATTGGCGGAAAATGTAATTGGAAGAACAGAATGGGATAAGGCGTGCGTAGCGGAATTGAATCCCGATTGCAAATACTTTAGTTGTCATGAAGTACTTAGAAAACAGTTTTACGAATACCAGTGGGATATAAATAATTGTGAAAAATATTCTATTTTTATCAGTCAGTCATTTTATCCATTAAAAGGATTTCATATTTTATTAGAAGCTGTTTTAAAATTGAGGAGACGATATCCTGAAATAAAAATATACACGACAGGGAATAGTCCTTTAAACATAAACCATATCAGAGAGAATAGTTATTCGCAGTATATTAGAAAGCTGCTTGTTCATAATAAATTGGAGAATCAAGTGTATTTCCTGGGAGATTTAAATGCGGAAGAAATGTGTCGGCAATATTTGAATGCACATGTATTTGTATCGGCATCTTCCATTGAAAACTCCTCTAATTCGTTGAGTGAAGCGATGATTTTAGGAGTTCCTTGTGTGGCAAGTGACGTGGGAGGAACAGCATCGCTTTTTAATAACTATGAAGATGGATATATGTATCCGGCAGATGAACCATCTATGCTTGCTTATTATATTAATAAAATTTTTGAGGACGATGATCTTGCTATGAAATTTTCCAGGACTGCAAGGCAGCATGCGTGCTTGACACATAGTAAAAGTGATATTATCAAAAAAATGCTGAAAATCTATGGAGAGATAAGAAAATGAAAGTCAGTTTTTTTTCCAATTTTTTAAATCATCATCAGTTGCCGTTCTGCAAGGAAATGTTCCGATTACTGGGTGGAGATTTCACGTTTGTTGCTACAGAGAAGATACCGCAGGAACGCCTGGATTTGGGATACGAGGATATGAATCACAAATTTTCCTACATAATCCGAAGTTATGAGTCTTTTGAACAGAAGCAAAAGGCGTTGGAGGTTGGCATGAATTCTGATGTTGTGATTATTGGATCAGCGCCAGATTTTTTTATTGAAGACCGATTAAAAGAGAATAAATTGACTTTTAGATATAGTGAAAGAATTTTCAGAAATGGATATATACATGCATTTGATCCAAGAAATATTTGGGGTATGTGGAGACACCATACTAAATATCGAAATAAAAATTTAAGAATGTTGTGTGCCAGCGGCTATACAGCGTATGATATGAATTTGTTTAGGGCATATCCCAATAAGATGTATAAATGGGGATATTTTCCTCAAGTATTTGAATACGATATAGACCAGTTGATAGAACAAAAGGAGAAAGAAGTTATACACATTTTGTGGGTGGGAAGATTTATTAATGTTAAACATCCGGAGCAGGTAATAAAAGTAGGTAATTATTTAAGGGCAAGAAAAGTTAGATTTACAATAACTATGATTGGAATTGGCGATTTAAAAGATAATATTGAGAAACTTATAACGAAAAATCATTTAGAAAAATATATTTATCTGCCAGGATCAATGACGCCTGAAGAAGTTAGAAACTATATGGAAAAAGCTGAAATTTTCCTTTTTACCAGTGATTATGGGGAAGGATGGGGCGCAGTATTGAATGAAGCGATGAACAGTGGCTGCGCTGTAGTGGTTAGTCATGCTGTAGGTAGTTCACTTTTTTTAATATCCCACATGAATAACGGAGTGATATATCAATACGGGAATGATAAGGACTTAAATGAAAAAGTTTTCATGCTTTGTGAGGATGCAGAATTAAGAAAACGGTTGGGAAAGAATGCATATAGGACTTTACAGACTAGATGGTCACCGCATAATGCAGCAATTAACTTTTACAAACTATCTAAATCTTTGCTCGAAGGAAATGAACTTACTATTTTGGAAGGTCCGGGATCTAAAGCAGAGGTTGTAAAACCGAAAAAAGCCTATGAATACATGGTAAAAAGATAGAGCTACAGCAGTACGGGAAGAAACAATGGAAATACAGGAAGGAGAAAACCTGTGAAAGAAAAAATATCAATAATTATACCTGTATATAATGCGAAAGACTATTTGGTACGTTGTATTGATTCAGTAATCAAATAAACGTTTAGAAATTTAGAAATTATTCTTGTGGATGATGGGTCAGAAGATGGCAGCGGGGAAATTTGTGACAGATATGCCGTTAAGGACGATAGAATTCGTGTTTTTCACAAAAAGAATGAGGGTTCAAGTGCGGCCAGAAATTTAGCATTAAGCCATGTTACTGGAGAATATGTGGGATTTTTAGATAGTGATGACTATGTAAAAGAAAACATGTTTGAAGATATGTACAGAATAGCAAAAAAGTACGATGCAGATATTAGTACAATGTGGACATTATATTGTTAAAAATGACCAAATTATAGAAGTTGTACATGGAGATGGAAAAATGGAATCTTACGATTCTGAAATGGCCGTTATTGAAATAATGAATGACGAAAAGATAAACAGTTTTGTTTGGGATAAACTTTATAAGAAAGAGCTATTTCATGGTTTTAAGTACATGGAGTTGGATTATCATGAAGATGTTGCCTCTACGTTTAAATTAATTGCAAAAAGTAAAAGGGTAGTGTGTAATAATAAACCGCTTTATTACTATATAAGAAACCCTAAAAGTATATCTCATACACTTAATCCTTATAAGTATTACTGTTTATATAGAGCATTTAAAGAACGAGAAGAAATAATATAAAGAAATATGCCCTAATATGTTAGAAAAGAATACAGTCAATAAGTGTACCATGGGAGTTACAGCTTTGAATACCATGTATAGAGAAAAAGAATTTCAAAATAAATATGAACATCAAATTTCAGAATTACATAAAGAGATGATGCCAGACAGGAATATAGTAAAAACAGCAGAGAATGTTCCTCCAAATGTGAGATTATATATGTTTTTGCTGCCATATAGACATTTATATAAAGTGATCTGCCGTCTGAATATTCATGATACGATGAGGGATAAGTAAAAATGTTAAAAAAAATAAAACAGATTTTTTATAGTAAAGTGTTTTCAAATATGAAATGGATGGTTGGGGAAAGAATTCTTCAGATGTTGATAGGCCTAGTCATTAACATGGTAACAGCTAGATATCTGGGGGTGAATAATTATGGAATTATCAATTATGTATCTTCGTTTATTGCGTTTTTTACGCCTATTTGCACTTTGGGATTAGAAGGTATTATTATAAAAGAACTACTTGATCATCTTCAAAAGCAAGGAGAAGTTATTGGTACAGCAATGGGGATGAGAATTATTTCCAGTTTGTTGTCCATGGTTTCTATTTTACTCATTCTGGCATTTTTAAATCCAGGCGATAAAATTATGCTGGGTGTTGCTGTATTACAATCATTAATTTTAATTTTTAATACAGCCGATTTATTTGAATTTTGGTATCAGTCCAGATTAGAGTCAAAGAAAAGCGTAAAAATAAAAGTAACATCTTATTCTGTGGTCGCTGTTTATAAGATACTCATTCTTGTTTTCCATAAAAATATTTATTGGTTTGCTTTGTCAAATACCTTAGATATGATAGTGGCATCGGTTTTGCTTTTTATATCTTATAAAAAAAATAGCGGTCCCAAATTGCGTTTTTCTTTCAGAAAAGGTAAAAACATGTTGAAACTTAGCTATAATTTTATCCTTTCTGGTCTTATGGTTGCAGTATATGCGCAGATGGATAAGATTATGCTAGGAAAAATGTTAGATACCACGGCAGTTGGTTTATATTCGGTAGGAATCTATATATGTAATTTATGGAATTTTGTTCCTAATGCAGTAATTGTCTCATTACGCCCAGGAATTTTACAGGCAAAACAATATAATGAGGAACTATATGTAAAAAAACTAAAGCAGATGTATGCAATAATTATATGGCTTAGTATTTTATATGCAGCTATAGTATGCCTTTTTTCCAAGTATATTATTTGGATACTTTATGGTGAGGACTTTTTGGGGGCAAGAATTCCTATGATGATTGCTGTATGGTATTGTGGCTTCTCTCTGCTTGGAGGGGCAAGGGAGGTATGGATTATCAGTGAAAATCTGCAAAAATATTCAAAGTGGTATGCTTTGACAGGAGCATTAACAAATTTGATATTAAATTTCCTTCTCATTCCGCAATGGGGAATGACAGGAGCTGCTGTGGCTACTCTGATAACGCAGATTATGACGGGATTTTTGGTAACTCTTCCATTAAAAGAGACCAGAGTAAATAATAAATATTTAGTTGAGGCTTTATTTTTAAAAGGAATTTGGTAAAACGGGTAATTTCTAAGATATTATTAAACTGCTATTTGCAGCAAAGATCAGGAGAACTTATTTTTAGGGAGAAATCGAATAATGAAAAAATTGATAATGATACCGTACGCAGATATAAAAACTATGAGGGGAGGGGTAAACATAGATGACAAAGAAAGATTAAATATATATATGAAAAACTGTTGTGTTGCCCTTTTATCTGCAAAGCATTATAATCCAGATTCTGATGTAGCATTAGTAACAAATATTGATGTACCAAATGAATTCACAAAATTATTGAAGAACAATGATATTATAATCATAAATGCAGAATTTAATGAATTTAGATTTTCTGATGAATATAAATGGGGCTTAGCTTTTTATAAATTATGTGCATTGAAATATATCATAGAGAATTATGCTTATGACTATATTTCATATATGGACTCAGATGTTTATATACAACTATAAATGAGCAAATTTGAAATTTCACCAAAGTTACTTCAAAGTGTTTAAAATTAAAGACATCACGCCTTTTTGGGTGTATACTGTTTTTGTTCAGAAAACAATAACCTGCAAAGGATGATGTCTTATAAAAAACAGTATATACCATTCAGACCTGCTTTACAACTGCTTTAAAAATTTAAGTTTATGCCGCCTCTTTCCGCAGACAACAATCAAACACATCATGGCCATACTGATAGCTGTCTTTTCTCTTGGATATCATGGGAAAACCATTGATTTTGAAAGATACAGCCCCTGCCACCGTACCACCGTTGCCCATTTCCTCAACAAAGGAAAATGGAACGATGCCGGACTGGAAGGGATACTTAAAAGCACAGTCATCCAGTTCATCTATAAAGAAGCCCAGCAAACCGGAAAACCCGTGTTCTGTATTGTGGATGATACCATCTCTTCCAAAACAAAGCCTTCGTCACGGGCTCTGCACCCGATTGAAGATGCGTATTTCCACCAATCCCACCTTAAAGGGAAACAGGACTATGGGCATCAGGCTGCTGCTGTCATGCTCTCCTGCAATGGCATTGTCCTTAATTATGCCATTGTCATGTATGACAAGAGCAGATCAAAGGTGAAGATTGTACAGGACATTGCCAATGAACTGCCCATACCGCCAGTTGTTTCCTATTTTCTTTGTGATAGCTGGTATACATGCGGTGACATCATGGACGCCTTTATTAAAAAGGGTTTCTATACCATTGGTGCGCTGAAGACGAACCGGATCGTGTACCCCTGCGGCATAAAGCAGAAGCTTAGTGAATTTGCCCTTCATTTACGAAAAACAGATTCCAATGTCAGCCTCGTGACAGTTGGCAGTCGGAAGTATTATGTCTATCGCTATGAAGGAAGCCTCAATGGCATTGAGAATGCGGTGGTGCTGATCAGCTACCCCAAAGACGCATTCCAGGTTTCCAAAGCTGTGCGGGCTTTCATTAGCACGGATGTATCTTTGACTACCCGCGAAATTCTGGACAAATATGTGGAACGGTGGCCCATAGAGGTGTTCTTCCGGCAGTCCAAGGACAAACTGGCATTTGACAGGTACCAGGTTCGTTCTTCAAAAGGGATCCAGAGGTATTGGCTGCTGATGTCGCTGGCACATCTGATTGCTTGTACTGGATGCGGTAGGACTATGTCCTTTGAGGACGGCTATACTTATATTCATAGCCAAATTCAGGAAGAACGGATCCGTTTCATCTATCAGTGTGGGGCCAGACACATCCTTTTTGAGGAAGTCATGACTTTAATAGCATAGGGGCATTGTGCAGTTTTTTAATTTGCTCATTTATAGTATACAATCAAGTTTTGATAACATTTGGAACGAATGTAAAGATAACTTGTTACTTTATGATATAAATCATGGACTTCAAGTTAAAGATTATAGATTGTTTCTTGAGGATTGCCATTTGTTTTCAAATAATGATAAAAGGATTACACAGTATGGAGGAGAATTTTTTGCTGGATCAAAAGAAAATGCTCGTATTTTTATTTCGGAATGCTTCCGAATATATTTAGAAATGCTGGATAAAAATTTTATAACAAGATTCGGAGATGAATTTATAATTTCACAAGCAGCAGATCAATGTAAATTCATGATAAAGAATTCTGGGGCGTATGTTTTTAGGTTTTGGACAGGAAGTTTTCATTTAGTATCAACTTGTTATAAATATAATCCTATCCTGGTAATTCATGTACCTGACGAGAAAAATAGGGGGATGATTAAAATATACGATTATTACTGTAAAAATAATAAATTGCCATCTAATAAAAAGGTTTATTCTATCCTCAACTTGAAACATATGCAATTAAAAACAGTCGTAAAGTTATTTGTGAAAAAAATATTGGTTCACTGATTATCGGATGCAGATATGGACAAGTTCTATAAGCTAGGAAGGTTTATCTTATATACGAACGCAGGAAAAGCAGAAGTGTCAGTGATTATTTTGACAAATTTAACTTAGAAATTAGTAACATTTAGGGGGAAACTGCTATGCATATTACAGAAGCATTCAAAAACAAAACCTTAGTCATCACCGGAGGAACCGGCTCATTCGGTTCAACCGTCCTAAAACATTTCTTAACCACCGACATCGGAGAAATCCGCATTATCAGCCGTGATGAGAAAAAGCAGGATTGGATGCGGCATACGCTGCAGGCACAGTATCCGGACTATGCAGGAAAGGTGCAATTTTATGTGGGAGATGTCCGCAATGTGGATTCCGTTCGCGATGTAATGTACGGAGCGAATTACGTGTTCCATGCAGCAGCATTAAAAGAAGTACCATCCTGTGAGTTCTTCCCTATGGAAGCTGTCCGCACCAATATCATCGGAACCGATAACGTGATTACTGCGGCTGTAGAAAATCATGTGGAGCGTGTGGTATTTCTATCCACCGATAAAGCGGCATACCCTATCAACACCATGGGTATGACTAAGGCGGTTGGTGAGAAGGTGGTACAGGCCAGAGCGCAGAAAGCGTTTGAACGTGGTGGTACGGTGCTGGCCTGCACCCGCTATGGCAATGTTATGTGTTCCCGTGGCTCTGTTATCCCGCTTTTCATCGACCAAATCAAGCGAAAGGCGCCGATTACCATTACCGATCCGAATATGACGCGCTTTCTTATGAACTTGGATGAAGCCGTTGACCTTGTGGCATTTGCTTTTGAGCACGCCGAACCAGGTGATTTGTTTGTGCAGAAAGCGGACGCCAGCACTATTGGGGATCTAGCGAAAGGCGTCATAAAGGTATTTGGAGAAACCGAGTGTAAGATTATTGGATCGCGTCATGGGGAAAAGCTGTACGAGACACTTGTGACAAGGGAAGAGATGTTGCGGTCTGTGGACATGGGGGATTACTATAGAATTATACCAGATGCAAGGGGCTTAAATTATGATAAATTCTATGTAGAAGGTACGGTGACCACAGAGGGTGATGAGGCGTACACTTCGCATAATACGAACCGCCTTGATGTGGATGGCGTGGTTGAGAAGATCATGGGAACAGACTATGTGAAAGAAGAGTTGGAAGGAAGACCACATACGGTTGAAGCGTAAATACATAAAAACCACTATGGTAGATATGAAATCTACAAACAGATTTGCATATGACTTGCTGACAAAAGCAAGTGACAGATGGTAGGATGAGATTAGGCCGTAAGTAAAGCTATAGTGAAGTATATGAAAGAGTCAAAAATTATTTGGTGTGGAAGAGATTCATAAACACACCAGGAGAATATAGTGAGGTGCAGTTTATGAACATCTTAGTAACTGGCGCAAAGGGCATGGTGGGAACCGCCCTTGTAGCCAATCTGAAAAATATCAAAGAAAATAAGAACCAGACAAGGCCGAACCTTCAGATCGATGAGATCTATGAGTACGATCTAGATTCGACATTGGAACAGTTAGACGTATATTGCCGTAAAGCCGATTTCGTATTCAACTTAGCTGGCGTGAACCGCCCGAAGAACCCAGAGGATTTTATGAAAGGCAACTTTGGATTTGCAAGTATACTTTTGGATACTCTGAAGAAGTATAATAACAAGGCAGCCATCATGCTCTCGAGTTCGATCCAGGCAACATTGTCTGGTCGCTTTGGCGATAGTGAATACGGTCGATCTAAGAAAGCTGGGGAAGAGTTGTTTTTTTCCTATGCCACAGAAACCGGAGCGAAGGTGGCGGTATACCGTTTCCCAAACCTGATGGGACATTCCAGACCGAAGTATAACAGCGCTGTATCCACTTTCTGTTGGGCTGTGGCCAATGATGAACCGTTTACGGTAAATGATAGGAACACGGAGTTAGAGCTTCTCTATATTGATGATCTGGTAGAGGGAATGTTTGATCTGATGGAAGGCAGGGAAATTCACTGTGAGTTTGACGGGGTGGAGACGGTGATGGATCCAGATGGACGATATTGCTGTGTTCCGGTAACTCATAAAGTAACCCTCGGGGAGATTGTGGATCTTCTTCATGAGTTTAAACAGCAGCCGTCCACGTTGATGATGCCAAAGATGCCAGAAGGATCTTTTGCGAAGAAGCTGTACAGTTTGTATCTGACGTATCTTCCAGCGGAGAAGTTTAAATATGCTTTGAAGATGAATGTAGATGACAGAGGTTCCTTCACAGAGCTTATCCACACAGCGGATTGCGGTCAGGTGAGCATCAATATCAGCAAACCAGGCATCACCAAAGGGCAGCACTGGCATAATTCCAAGTGGGAATTGTTTATCGTAGTGGCGGGTCATGGACTGATTCAGGAGCGGAACATTCATACAGGCGAGACCGTGGAGTTTGAAGTGTCAGGGGATAAGATTGAGGCGGTACATATGATTCCGGGCTGGACGCATAATATTATCAACTTGAGCGAGACGGAAAACCTGGTGACGGTGATGACCTGCAATGAGATTTTCAATCCGGAGCGGCCGGATACTTTCTTTGAGCCGGTGTGATAACGATTTAGGCAGAGACAGACGCCGGCGTACCGGTTTGCAGGATTCGAAGACACAGAATGGAGCGTAAGAAACAATGAGCGAAATCAGAACAGACTATTCAAACATACATTTTAAAGACAACGGGAAGCTGAAGCTTCTCATCATCGTCGGCACCCGCCCAGAGATCATCCGGTTGGCGGCGGTGATCAATAAGTGCCGGAAGTATTTTGATGTGGTGCTGGCACATACTGGACAGAACTATGATTATACCTTGAACGGAATCTTTTTTGAAAATCTGAAGATTGAGAATCCAGAAGTCTATATGGATGCGGTGGGCGATGACCTTGGTGCGACCGTGGGCAATATTATCAACTGTTCCTATAAGCTGATGGTACAGATCAAGCCTGACGCATTGTTAATTTTAGGAGACACAAATTCTTGCTTATCAGCTATAGCAGCTAAAAGACTTCATATTCCAATCTTCCACATGGAAGCGGGAAACCGTTGCAAGGACGAGTGCCTGCCAGAGGAGACCAACCGTCGGATCGTGGACATCATTTCCGATGTAAACCTAGCGTATTCAGAACATGCTAGGAAATATCTCCATGAGTGCGGACTGCCAAAGGAAAGAGTGTATGTAACGGGAAGTCCAATGGCAGAAGTACTGCATCAGAATCTGGAAGAAATTGAGAAGTCCGATATTCTGGAGAAGTTGGGACTGGAACCGCGGAAATATATTCTGCTTTCCGCCCATAGGGAAGAGAACATTGATACGGAGAAAAATTTTTTGTCCCTCTTTACAGCGATCAATAAGATGGCAGAGAAGTATGATATGCCGATTCTGTATTCCTGCCATCCTCGTTCTCGCAAGCGGTTGGAAGCATCTGGATTTCAACTGGATCCCCGTGTGATCCAGCATGAGCCTCTTGGCTTCCACGACTACAATCATCTTCAGATGAATGCCTTCGCTGTTGTGTCCGATTCTGGAACACTGCCAGAGGAGAGCAGTTTCTTTACCTCTGTAGGGCATCCTTTCCCAGCGGTATGCATCCGGACTAGCACCGAGCGTCCAGAAGCTTTGGATAAGGCCTGCTTTATTCTGGCTGGGATTGACGAGAAAAGCCTGCTCCAGGCAGTGGATACAGCGGTAATCATGAATCAAGAAGGCGACTATGGGATTCCCGTGCCAGACTATGTGGAGGAGAATGTAAGCACAAAGGTGGTAAAGATTATTCAGAGCTATACTGGGGTTGTGAATAAGATGGTGTGGAGGAAATGAACAATTGTTATTGAAAATGTGAATTTTTGATTGTGTGATTGTGTATTGTTTAGAAATTAAGGATTGGGAATAGTATAGGCGTTTTTATAAGAAATACGAATGAGATGGAAGCAATTGTCATATTAAGTGCACAAAATACCTGATTTCGGTCTTGCTGTCATGAAAGAAAGCATGTATACTAGAACTATCTGTATGAGAAATCCAATATTTACGGAAGAGATGTGTGGGGGGACAGAAAATGAAGAGAAAAATGAGACAAGTAACCGATAATATACATGGTACGATTTATTTGAGTGAATTGGAATCGGAAATGATAGCTACCCCTTATTTTTATCGCCTTCATGATATATATCAGAGTTCAACTGTCTATATGACATTTCCGTCAAATCGGACTAAAAGATATGAACATTCTCTTGGCACTATGGAATTGGCAAGTTCTATGCTGTTTTCAGCGGTTTCTAATGCAAATCAAGATACAAGAGACGAACTGTTTAAAAAACTTAGGTTCTATTTTGGTGAGATATTTAGACTGGCTGTTTGTTATACAGGTAGCCAAGTGGCAGAATATTTTACACAATGTAGAAATGAGATAAATGACGTTTTTATGGGGATAGAAACGAATCAAGATAGTGATACTATATTACAGGATATTATTTCAAAGGACATAAAAAATGCGTTAGCGAAAGGGTGTTTTGCTGACTCGGCGTTGGATTATTTTCAATATTATCAATTAGAAGTGGAAATAAAGAATGAGACAGATAGCATAGAAAATTTGTTCTTATATCGCTGTTTATTACAAGCTGTCCGTATAGTAGCCTTATTCCATGATGTGGGACATCCACCATATAGTCATATTATAGAAGATGTATTACGGATTCTCTATAAAAAAGGTCAGGAAAAAACATGCAATTGGAATCAGAAGAAAAAATTGGCATTTTGGGAGATAATGAATCAATATGCGACAAAAGATGAAAGAGACGCTTTTAAATGTCAGACCATTTATTCAAATTCTTCATCACCTACTTCAGCGTTACATGAGAGAATAGGGCTGAGCTTATTACAATCAGCAATTAATGATGTTATTCCAGAATTAATTATAGAAGTAGTACATTCTGATAAGGAAAATTGTTGTAAAAAAGCAAGTATACTCTACTATATTTTCGTTGTTGAATTGGCAATGGGGATACTTGTTGAAAAAAATCTTTTTTTCAAATCATTTCATAAAATAATTGATGGTATACTAGATGCAGATCGATTAGATTACATTATGAGAGATTCCTTAAACAGCGGTGTTGATTGGGGGAAAATTCCATATAAACGTTTGATTAACTCTGCAAAATTAATTTTACTTAAGACGGACTTAGAAGGAGTAGAGTTAAAAGAGGAGGATAGACCTTTTGTTATAGCTTATCCC
The DNA here is from genome assembly GCA_944377775.1 of uncultured Mediterraneibacter sp. Lineage (GTDB taxonomy): Bacteria > Bacillota > Clostridia > Lachnospirales > Lachnospiraceae > Mediterraneibacter. Next base: position 1,748 of record CALWFY010000137.1, on the reverse strand, counting down.
AAAAAGGTGTCGGATGACATTGTAGATTTATTGTTAGTTCGATATAAAATCTTCGCTAGAATAAACTTTCACCATCGGTGCATGAAAACTACAGTAGCATTACAGTCAGCAGTATTAGAACTGGCGGAAGATTATCTTAAGACAGATAAAAACAAAGAGATTAATTCGGAAATTAATATGTTGTGGTCGGCTTTGAATATGGGGATAGGAGACAGACGAATTAGAGTTATTCAGTGGAACGATTCTTGGTTAATTTCAGTTTTGCATAAAGCATTAGTAAAAATAATGCTCGACAAAAATAAAAACCAAATTTTACGTGAAAATTTGGAAGAAATTTTGCTTAACAGAAAAAGATACTATACTCTTATTAAAAGAGGTGCCGATAGTAGAGCTTTTGTAGAAAAAATATTTGAGTATGCGGATATAACAGATGAAAAATTAGAGAAACTTAAAGCAAAAGAGTACATAAAATATTATAGTACCAGAACTAATTCTGAAAGCACCGTAGATTTTTTGCAAAAGCCAGAGTATGATGCTGAAGAATCTCTAAAAAGAATAAGAAAAATGATAAAAGTAAAGGAAACGGGTGATTTGGAACTGTTAAATAGTCTCATGCCTTTAGATAAACAATGTGTAAATGATACAATTCGAGATTGTTTAGAAGGTTTAAAGAAAAAAGGAATGATAGAAGATTATAAAGTTCTAAAGAATGATGGTAGACGAAAAACAGGTTTACCATCACATGAGACTATTCTAGATGAAATATATCTTTATGATAACAACGAATGGGAAAATTTCAAAGATTCAGAAATTTTAGAGCCACAAATTAAGGCTATTGAAAGTAATGTTCCATGGACATATATATACTTTGTTCCACCAAAATCATGTGGGGATATAGTGGAATTGTCTAAAAGAATTTTTGAAGAAGCAGCAAAAGCAGTTAGTATCAGGCTAAAAAACAGGTATCAAGAGCTGTTTGGATAAACGCATGTGATTAAAAGGTGGAAGGAGTTTAAATATGTGCAGAATAAAGTATGGAAAGGCTATTTCAAATAATGAGGACATTAGAAATTTGATTGCAGGAATTATTCTTCGGCAACGGAAGGAATTTTACAGGGATAATATTTTTAATATAACAAATTACTATTTACAAGGAACAAGCATGGTAATAAACGATAGGGATATTAAAGACATGATAGATAATAGCCTTGATGTTTTTAGAAGGAACGGAGAAGTAAAGTGCCAGAATGGAAAATTTTTAACCGTAGGAATTGATTAATTTTGTAACTAGTGAGAGATATTAGAGTAGGTGTATAAGGTTTGTTATGTGAAAAAAGTGAGTTTGTCTGAAAATAACGAAAATTTTGCATGTGAACTTTTTATAAAATTAGCTCTTATTGCAAAAATTGGCTTGTTTTTTTGGACGAATGTAATTTCAAATTCCATAGTTATGGAGCAAAAATGTCCTATAAAAAAGATACTGGCTGGACTAAAATCCGGCTTTTCTTTACCGATATTATTTAGATTGAAATGTAAATAGCAATGTTTGTAGGAGTGTGCGATGACTTATGCCCAGACCGAGGAAGAAACCAAATTATAATCCACACCAGATCATGCAAGCGTTCATGGACGCGATAGCTGATGCCTTTGGTTCCTATGATGACAGAGATGATGACACAGCTCCCGGCCTGAATGCCGTGGCAGCCGAGTTTGGGATTACAGCTCTGAAAGCCAGGAAGCTGTTGATC
>CALWFY010000136.1 GCA_944377775.1 uncultured Mediterraneibacter sp. | reverse complement strand
TCCTCCGGAACTGATACCGGAAATGTATAAAAAATATAAAGAGGGTTATGATCAGGTGATAGCAAAGAGAAACCGGAAAGGCGATTCCAGAGTGGCAACGCTGTTTGCAGGATTTTACTATAAACTGGCAAATAAACTGGTAAATGTTGAGATGGTAGACGGAGCAGGTGATTTCAGGCTCTTGTCGAGAAGAGCAGTGAATGCGCTGTTGGGCCTTAAGGAAAATAACCGCTTTTCAAAAGGACTCTTTTCTTGGATTGGTTTTAATCAGACCTATATTGAATATGAAAATCAGGAGCGTGCCGGAGGAGAGTCGAAATGGTCTTTTAAGAGTCTGCTGTCATATGGAGTGGATGGAATTCTTTCCTTCAACAATCAGCCGCTTCGGATATGTATCTATGTGGGTGGGATATTTATAGGGATCAGCATAATCTATCTTGTTTATCTGTTTATCCAGATATTACTTCATGGAATAGACGCTCCCGGATATTTTACGACGATTCTGCTGATCACAAGCCTGGGAGGGATACAGTTGCTGTCGATCGGTATCATAGGCGAATATATCGGGCGCATTTACTTTGAAGTGAAAAAAAGGCCATGCTTTATCGTCCAAGAAAGTAATATTGACAAAGCGGAGGAATACAAATGAATTCATACTTCCAAAGAAGCGGAGCAATATCCGGTCTTATGTTGAAACTGGTGATCGTCGTGTCATTGATATGTCCGATCTTCACATCTAGTACTGGAAGCCAGTACTATCCGGATTTTATGCTGACAAATGTTTTTGTGCTGTTGTTTATTATCGTGACTACTATACAGAAAAATTTTTCGTTTGCACAGAATAAAATATATCTGTGTCTGATCATATGTGGAATTCTTTTATACAATATTGTGTCACTATACATTAACAGCCGGTATCTGGGTATGTATGGCAGCCAGATTAATGTTACCATCGCGTTTCTGTTTTTCTGTGCTCTGATCGGTTCAAAGAAACTGGATTATTTTAATAAAGGAAAACTGATTGATTTTTTTATCTGGGTGATTGTGATCACGAATATCATCGGGATCATAGTTTATTTTCTGGGATATGGAGGGATATCTTTCCTGAACGGACAGATCAACTTCCAGGAGATAAACCCGGACTATTATGAAAGAAGGTGTAACTGGATATTTCTGCATAAAAGTCAGTATGCATTTATTCTCGTACTTTTTCTTGGCCTGGTGGTCACATACAGAGACAGATTCCGCAGCAGGGTCAGATTGTTTCTGAGTATAGCTGTATTGATGGTCGGTCTTGTGATCTCTCATACATATACTTCATTGATTGCGTCTCTGCTGATCTTTGCAGGGCTTCTGCTGGATTTCCTGCGCTCAAAGATATATGCGTTCAAATGGAAATATCTGCTGTTTTTGCTTCCGATCATAGTGGCCGGGGGAGTGCTTTTGCTTTTTATGGTAAAAGAGCGCAATCTTTCTACACTGGGAGGAAGAATTCCCATCTGGTTGAACAGTGTAAATATGTTGAAAGAATATCCAAACGGACTTGGTTCCGCGCTTGGACTTGTGGGATTTGATGTACCGGGAATTTCATTCCAGGCATTTAACTGCCACAATTATTTTTTGAACCAGATGCTTTGTTTTTCCATTCCTGTAGGGTTATGTTTTCTTTTTACTTTTATCGTGGTTTTACTGTTTTTGTTTAAACAGAAGATATCCTTTTTTACTCTGGGCATATGGGCAGCGCTGCTTATCCCGCTGAATATGGATTATGCGCTGACCATCGTAGAGCTGCCCATTGTACTTTTTACAATGTTTTGTATATTTATGAAGCCTTATCTCAGGAAAGCCCATTATATAAACGCATTAGGAGATAGGCAGAGCCAGGAGAGGTCAGATAATGGATAAGTGGAAAAAACAAAGCCGGGAACAGATTGCTGTATTCGTCATGCTGCTCCTGTTTCTTGGAGCGCTGTTTATGATAGCCTATTATTTCCCGCTTGTGGGAGATGATTTTTACGGAATCGATGACTATATAACATCTGTGCGTTCTTTTATTGAATGGGCGGTATGGCACTGGGAAAATACAAATGGACGCATCCTGGGAAATACAACGGTACTGCTGGTTATGCATTCCAGAATCGGGAGAGCTTTTGTCCGCGCGTTTATTATATGGCTTATAATGATCCTCGTGTATCAGAACAGCAGGATCATATCAAAGGCCGGATATTTGCTGTCATATCTGTACGTACTTGCGATTCCGACTGCTATATTCAGTGAAACTTACTCCTGGACTTTCGGATTTTTCAACTATGTGCCTCCGGTCATGCTTGTCCTATTTTACCTGGTCATGGTACAGAAAGAGTTTAGTAAAAGGACAGCGAAATGGAAAGGCTTGAAGATTGTAGGCACGTTTTTGCTGGGAGTGTGCAGTCAGCTGTTTATGGAAAATGTTACGATCTATGTGCTGATTATGTCCATAGCAATAAATATTTTTTATATCCGGAAGGAGAAGAGAGTATCTGCCGTTGCTTTGTTTCATACTCTGGGAGCCGCAGCGGGAACTTTGCTGATGTTTTCTTCGCCTGTATACCGGACAGTGACAGCAGGCACGGATACTTACAGAGAAGCACCGGATGGGATTGCGGGACTTTTCCAGGCAGCACGGGAAAACTGGTGTGAGATTTCGAAATATACGGTCCGGGGAAATATTCTGCTCCTGATCATGGTACTTCTTATATGTTTCTGGCTTCTTTATAAAAATGCCAGAGAGAAAGATATCAGAACCCGTATTTTGAGGACCATCAACAGTTGTATCCTGACGGGCACATCGGCGTATTTCTTTTTCGCGAATATTCTGGAATGGGATGAGAAGATCGAGGCGTACACGGCGTTTTTCTTATTAGATGTATTGATGTTTGTTCTGTTTATTATAAGTGTAATGATGACAGTCATACTGTGTGTAAAGGAAACAGAACAAAGGAGCAGGAGCCTGTTTTTTCTGATTTCCGCGTTTGTTTTAGTAGGTCCGCTGTTGTTCGTAACTCCGGTGGGACCGAGATGTTTTTATGCGTCCTATATTTTTACAGGACTTGCTTTTTTGAACATAGTGGCATATATTATTGAGCAAGAGCACTGGAACCTCAGAAGGCTTGCCGCGCCGGCCTGTGTCCTGATGGCCTGCGTAACGGCCTATTATCTGTATATCTTTTTTAACATCGGAGAAGTGGAGCAGGAAAGAGATTCTTATATTATTGAGCGGATGCAGGAAGGAGATACGGTTATTATGGTGCCGGAGTTCCCCTACAGCGATTATCTGCATGATCCCCATGGATGGAAAATAGGTCTGAAGTTTTATTATGAGAAACAGGAAGATATCGAGTTTTGTTTTATTCCATACAGTGAATGGACAGGCATAAAAAAGGAGTAATTAGCGGAATGGATAGACTGATAAACGATAAAAATTTTTCACTGCAGCTGCTGGGATTTGTGATCCTGCAGCCGTTTGTAGATATTTACCGAGTTTTTTTTGAGAACACGATAGAAATAGCAGGTATTTCACTGGCTGAACTGATCAATCTGCTGGCAATAGCGTATCTGATCTTTTTGTTTGTGGTCAAATATATAAAACAGCCCAAATATTTTCTGCCGGTTGTGATATACGGAGTACTTCTGGGCGGATATTGCGTCCTGCATATCTGGAATATTTCAAAATTTGATGAAAGTATTCTTAACGGAGCTGATATCAGCGCTTTCAAAGAACTTTATTATATGCTGAGAGTGTATTTACTGCCTCTTGTTGTATTTTATATGTTCCTGTGTGTAAAAATAAAGACCAGTTTTTTTGAAAAAGGGATCAATATATTATCAGGCCTGATCAGTGGAATCATCGTTGTCACAAATCTCTTCAAAGTATCCTTCATATCCTATGCCAGTTCCCTTGAGACCAATCAGTTTATCACCAGGAACATTATTGAATGGTTTATCAATCCTGATATGGAAAATCCGGCCTATATGACGAGTAAAGGCTGGTTTTACATGGGAAATCAGATCGGCGTGATCCTGTTCATGTTATACCCTTTTGTGATCATGCAGGCTTTGAAGTATCGGAAAAAAAGGAACTATCTTCTTGTAATCATACAGGGGATTGCTATGATCATGGTGGGTACTCGGGTGGCCGCCTTGGGCGGGATGTTGATCCTGATTGTCTCTCTGGTCATAGCGATTCTATTTGGCGGAATTTTGAAACAGTTCCCTTTTGAACGAAAAGATTTTCTCAAGCTGGCGGGCGTGGCAGTATGTTTTGTGTTGCTTTTTGTGAATTCTCCGGTTATCGATGTTCAGGGGGCGAAAGGCGATGCCTATGAAGAAACCAATGAGCAGAAGGACCGTAGGAAAGAGATGGAGAAATTTAAAGAGGATATGGATAAGGGGATTTTTGATGAAAAAGTAGTAAAAATGTATGCGGAGGATATCGAAGAGTATCCGTACAGCTATGGCATATCCGAAGAATTTGTGAAATTGTTTGATGTGGAAGACAATTTTGAGTTCTGGTTTAACACTGTGATCAGTAAAGACAGAGATCAGGTAAATTATCGTGAATTTAAAGAGAGAATTTATGAAGAGGTTCTGAGAAAAAATAATAACTTATACGACAGATGGTTTGGTATAGGCTATACTTCCGGGTTCCCTTATGTGGAGAGAGACTTTACAGGACAAAATATTTGGTTTGGGTATGTGGGCACGTTTCTGTTACTGGGACCTTATTATATCTGTGCTCTTTATGCAGTCATCCAGATCCTGAGACGAATGAAAACGCATTTTAGATATGAGAATGCCTTTTTTGCAGTTTCCCTGGGAGGGATCAGTGTGCTGGCGTATATGGCAGGCCATCTGTTTAACGGAATTTTTTCGGCAGTGATCTTTGCATGGCTTGTAAGTGCTTTTGTCCATTATCAAAAAAAGTTGGAGGTCTCTGAGTGAAAAAGATATTGTTTGTGATTTATTCATATTCATTGGGCGGGGGAGCAGAGAAAGTACTGAGTAATGTGGTAATGAATCTGGATATTAGTAAATATGACATTACCATACAGCCATATGCCGATTATGGGGTGAAGGAAGAGGAGACTCCATCCCATGTCAGGGTCTGTAAAGGGATCGTTGACATGAATAAGGCAGGCAGAATGGAGAAAGGTCTGAAATATTTTCTGGTTCACTTTCTGCCAGGTATTTTGAGAAAACGGTATATCCGCGATAAATATGATCTGGAAATCTCCTTTAATTATCAGATTCCGTCTTTTCTGGTAAAGAAAACACCAGAGACAGGGGTGATAGAATGGAATCATGGGGATGTCTATGATTTGAAAAATAAAAAAATCAAGTGGATCTTGCAGAAAAGAAGTTATCGAAAAGCAGACAGGATTGTGACCATATCTGAGAATACGAAGCAGTCGATATGTGAGTTGTTCCCGGAATTTAAAGACAAGATAGAACTTATCTACAACGGAATAGATGTTGGCCGCCTTGAGCGGCTGGCGCAGCAGGAGGCTCCGGCTGCGCTCCGGGAACATTCGGTTGTTTTTATCGGGAGACTTGAGGAAGCGAAGCGTCCTCTGCTTTTGTTGGAAGTTATCAGGCGGATGCATCAGAATGGCAGAAAGATAAGTCTGTATTATCTGGGGCAGGGGGAACAAAAAGAAGAACTGCTTGAGAAGATCAAGGAGTGGGGACTGGAGGAGTATGTTTTTTTGCTAGGATATCAGAAAAATCCATATTCTCTCATCAGGCAGAGCAAAGCGATCTGTATGATGTCTCGTTCGGAAGGGTTCCCAACCGTATTTATGGAAGGCCTGGCATTGGGCATCCCATTTGTCAGCAGCCCGGTAGGAGGGGTTAAAGAGCTAAGTAACGGCGGCAGATGCGGTGTGATTGTAAATGATGTGGCAGAATGTCAGGAGGCCATAACAAACATTGTTTTTGATGAAGGTACCAACAGAAAAATGAGAGAAGCATGTCGCCAGCATATTAAAAACTATACGATGGAAAAACAGAAAGAAAAGATCGAAGATCTGTTTGACAGATTATAAGGTGGAGTATAGATGAAGAAGAGAACGGTTGCAGAAAATTTGTTTTATAATATGCTTTATCAGGTGATCGTCACGATACTGCCTATCATCACCACTCCATATACCGCAAGAGTACTGGGGCTGCATGCAAACGGGATACATTCTTTTACTGAGAGTATCGTAACCTATTTTATTATTTTCGGATCACTGGGAACGTCATTGTACGGAATCAGGAAGGTGGCATATGTCAGAGAAAATGAAGAACAGCTGGCTCAGACGACCATTGAGATTATTTTGTTAAAACTAATCCTGATGGCAGGAACACTGCTGGTCTATGTTCCTGTGCTGTGTATTGGTTCCGAATATGCATATATCTATCGGATTCAGATCATAAATATTGTGGCAAACGGGATAGACATATCCTGGTTTTACCAGGGCGTGGAAGATTTTAAAAAGGTTACGATCAGAAATCTGGTCGTAAAAGCTGTTTTTGTAGTTGCCTTATTCACAATGATTAGAAGTCCGGAAGACCTGTCGAAGTATGTGTTTCTGATTGTGGCGAGCAGCCTGTTGGGCAATATTCTGATGCTGTATTATCTTCCGCAGTATGTCAGATTGAAAATCCACGGCAGACTGCATCCGCTTTCTCATGTGAAAGGAAGTATACTTCTGTTCATCCCTCAGGTAATGAACTATGTGTATGCCCTGTTGGACCGGAGCATGCTTGGTTGGATGACACATACAGATAACGTAGGAATCTACGATCAGGCGCAGAGGCTGATCCGGATGATAACAGCCATTCTGCAGTCTCTGGGTTATGTAATGATGGCCAGAGTGGCGAACCTGACTATGGCCAATGATGAAGAAGGAATCCGGCACTACATCCAGAAATCTATCAATTTTACGATGTTTCTGGCCTGGCCGGCAATGTTTGGGGTGATCGGGGTGGCAGATGATTTTATCCCCCTGTTTTTAGGAGAAGAATATTTGGATGTGGTTCCGATTTTAAAAATTTTAAGTGTTTTGATTCTGACAATGTCCCTGAACAGTATATTGGGTGTACAGATGCTGATTCCTATGGGAAAAGAGAAAGTATATGCGGCTGCGACAAGTACCGGAGCTCTGGTAAATGTGATCGTGAATATTGTTACGATCCCGCTTTTCGGTACTGTAGGAGCATGTATTTCATCCCTGGCAGCAGAGACGGCAGTATTCCTGATCTCATATTTTAATCTGAGAAAAATGATTGATCCCATCCGGGTAATTAAGACCAATTTCCCGGTGATTGTTTCATCTCTTGTTATGTATGGGGCAGTAAGGCTGATATCTATGGCCCAGATCAATATCGTTGTGAAACTGGGACTGGAGGTCATTGTTGGAGGAGGCATCTATATGCTGTTGATGCTGATGACCAGAAATGAAATCCTGTTGATCATTATGGATAAAGTCGGAAATTATCTGAAAAGACTGACAGGAAGAAAAATGTAATAGCAAATAGCAAGTATCGGGGAGGAAAAATGAAAGTCAGTTTAATCATTCCAGTGTATAATGTTGAAAAATTTTTAGTAAAATGTCTTGATTCGGTAGAAAAGCAGACATATAAAGATATGGAGGTCATTATTGTAAATGACGGCAGTACAGATGGGTGTTTAAAGATCATTGAGAATTATCTTGGAAGGAATCCCCATTTTTGTTGCTATTCCATAGAAAACCGTGGTCTTGGAGGCGCGCGGAATTACGGCATCAGCAAGGCAGAGGGAGACTATATTTTTTTCCTGGACAGTGATGATTATATATCGCCGGACGGCATAGAGAAATTGATTGACAGGGCAAAAATGGACGGAAGTGATATTGTAATCTGTAATAATTATGATGTCAGGGAAGACGGCAGGATTATTCTGGCATACAAAAATATTTACAGGAAGAATCCTACTACGGTATATGATGAGCATGAGCTTTTGTTCAATCGTGTCAGCGCGTGGGGAAAGTTGTATAAAAAAGAGCTTTTTGATGGTTTGGAGTTCATAAGCCGGGAATGGTACGAGGATATGCGTCTCATACCTAAAATCTATCTGAGAGCACGGAAGATATCCTATGTTGACGAGTCCTTGGTTTATTATGTCCAGAGGCAGGGATCGATTATGAATAATCCAAATCTGGAAAAAAATCTTGCCATCGTGGATACATTTGATGATCTGATTGGTTATTATAAGGCGGAGGGAGTTTATCCGATATTCAAAAACGAACTAGAATTTCTTGTAATCGAACATATTGCGATTGCTGGACTTGCTCGCGTGGCCCGGGGAGGAAAAAGAGGAAAGCCGGTTCTACGCAGGATGGAGGAGTATCTGGATACTTTCACGGATTTGTATGATAATCCTTACATGAATTCTCTGGCCAGAAACAGAAGAATCGTTTTGTACTGTAACCGCAGAAAATGGTACGGACTGACCCATATTTTCCTAAATATAAAAAGTTTGATGAAATAACATACATGGGGACAAAATAGTTGATAGGACGATAGGAAATGCCGGGTGTTGGGGACGATAGGAAATGCCGGGGCAGTTGTATTATTTTACAAAATTTGATATAATACATCTATTGTTTAAAAAGCGATAAAAATCAAGAGGTACCACTTATGGATAGAAATAATAATCTGGAACAATACAAGAGGATTATAAGGGCTGTTGCGGCTCTTGTTGTGATCATCTGTACGGTATTGATCTTTCTGGTTATATGGAAAGGTTATTACAATATAAGAGTTGTGTTCCCGTTTTACTATAAAGGTCACTGGATGATAGCGGCTGTATATATGATCTTTGTGATTTTGTTCATGTATATTTACGGCGGTCTAAAATTTGGATATCTGAAATGTTCCAGTATTATACTGTCTCAGGTGCTTGCCGTGATCTGCGCCAATGTGATGGCTTATCTGGAAATCGTGCTTCTGGCGGCAAAATTTGTCTCTATTGTGCCTATTTTTTACATGACGCTTATCGATATCATGGTAATCGTCATTCTGACCAATGCGATTTCATTTATTTTTAAAAAACTGTTTCCTCCCAGAGAGATGCTTCTTCTCTACGAAGATTATGAACCAGACAGTTTTTTGCGGAAAATGAATGTACGTGATGATCGGTACCGATTAAAGGATACTTTATGCATTCACGAACTTTCAGAAGAAGAGTTAAAGAAAATTATTACATCTTATGACGCGATTCTGATCTACGATGTACATTCTGAGAAACGGAACAGACTTCTGAAACTATGTTATGCAGAATCTGTCAGGGTATATACAACCCCCAAAATTTCGGATATACTGATCAAGAGTGCGGATGATATTCATCTGTTTGATTCCCCTCTCTTCTTGATGAGGAACACCGGCCTGTCTTTTGAGCAGAAGGTAGTAAAAAGGATTATGGATATTGTAGTCTCTTCCATTGTCCTTTTGATTACATCCCCGATCATGCTCGTTGTGGCACTAGCCATAAAGCTTTATGACGGTGGGCCAGTCATGTTCCGGCAGGAAAGATGCACGATTGGCGGAAAGGTATTCAGGATTCATAAATTTCGCAGTATGATTGTAGACGCTGAAAAAGGCGGGCAGGTCATTCCGGCTACAGATAATGACCCGCGGATTACACCTGTCGGCAGAATTATCCGGCAGACACGTATTGATGAGTTGCCGCAGATGATAGATATCTTGCAGGGAAATATGAGTATCGTAGGGCCAAGACCGGAGCGGGTGGAACATGTGAAGGCATATACGGAGGATATTCCGGAATTTAAATACAGGCTGAAAGTTAAAGGAGGCCTGACAGGTTACGCCCAGATATATGGTAAATATAACACAACCGCTTATGATAAACTGAAGCTGGATATGATGTATATACAGAATTATTCGCTGCGGCTTGATATCAGGCTGATTTTTATGACGGTAAAAATCATGTTTATGAAAGAAAGTACGGAAGGATTTGAAAAAGAAAAATAGAAGGCTGGAAAAGGAATAGTAGATGTTTATATGACGGACATATAGATTTCTACTATTTTTTCTGAGCAGGATGAAGGGGAAGATCATGATCGCATATTTCAATAAGATATACACAAAAGGCAGTGAGTGTTTTGATAGAGATCTGGATGGATATGTACAGAATGCAAGTAAGAAATTTATTATAACAGCAAATCCAGAAACTCTGATGATTGGCAGATCAGATACGGAGTTTGACAACATTCTGAAAAGAAAGGATGTTACAATCGTGCCGGATGGCATTGGAGTGGTAAAAGCGGGACATCTTCTGGAGAAAAAGATAATGGGCCGTGTCACAGGTGTGGAGATTGCCAGAACACTTTTTTCGCTGGCGGATCAATATGAAAAGAGCATCTATCTTTTTGGAGCAAAGAAGGAAGTCCTGGATAAGCTGGTGCAGAAGATTGGAGAAGAATATCCCCGAGCGGTCATTGCAGGTGCGCAGGACGGATATGTCAAGGACAGGGACAAGGTCTTCGAAGATATCCTAGATAAGCAGCCAGATATTGTTCTGGTTGCTCTGGGTATTCCTTATCAGGAACTGCTGATCGGGAAATATTTTGACAGATTTAAGAAAGGAATATTTGTGGGGGTGGGAGGCTCTTTTGATGTGCTTAGCGGTACGAAGAAACGAGCACCCAGGATATTTATAAAACTAAATCTGGAGTGGCTTTACAGGATTACTACAGAACCGAAGCGGATTGGGAGATTCTGTAGGAGCAATATAAAATTTCTATTTGAGATTATTATGATCAGAATAAAGCGGAGGTATAAAGACAAATGATCAAAGTGATGACAGTATTCGGCACCCGCCCGGAAGCGATCAAAATGGCGCCCCTTGTAAAAGAACTAAAAGAGAGAAAAGAAATCGAGACGATCGTGTGTGTGACGGCCCAGCACAGGCAGATGCTAGATCAGGTGCTGAACGCATTTGCAATCCAGCCGAACTATGATCTGGATATCATGCAGCAAGGCCAGACACTTTCAGAGATTACAACAAGAGCTCTGTGTGGTCTGGAAGAAGTGATACAGAAAGAAAAGCCGGATATCGTCCTTGTCCATGGGGATACCTCCACAACATTCGCCGGGGCGCTTGCTGCCTTTTATGCACAGACGGCGGTAGGGCATGTGGAGGCGGGGCTGAGGACATATAATAAGTATTCCCCGTATCCAGAGGAGATGAACCGGCAGATGGTGGGAGTGCTGACGGATATGCATTTTGCACCGACAGAAAAGAGTGCCGAAAATCTTCGTAGGGAAGGAAAAGATGAGAAAAATATTTATATTACAGGAAACACGGCCATTGATGCCATGAAGCATACGGTCTGTGACGAGTATGATCACGAGGTCTTAAAGTGGGCAGAAGGGGGCAGGCTGATCCTGCTCACCGCACACAGGAGAGAGAACCTTGGGAAGCCCATGTACCACATCTTTCGGGCGATCAAGAGGATTGTGGATGAATTTGAAGATGTCAAGGTGGTTTATCCTATTCATCTGAATCCGTTGGTGAGGAAGATTGCGGGAGAGGTATTAGGTGACTGTGATAGGATACGTCTGATCGAACCGCTGGAAGTGGTGGATTTCCATAATTTCCAGAGCAGATCTTATCTGATCCTGACAGACAGCGGAGGAATCCAGGAAGAGGCTCCGTCTCTGGGAAAGCCGGTTCTTGTCCTAAGAGATACTACGGAGCGTCCGGAAGGGATCGAGGCCGGTACTTTAAAGCTGGCGGGCACAGAGGAAGAGACGATCTACCGTATGACAAAAGAACTGCTTGTAAATGACCATATGTACAGAGAAATGAGCCATGCCTCAAATCCCTATGGAGACGGGAAGGCCAGCCAGCGTATTGCGGATGCTATCATAGAAAGGTTTTCAGCAAACGGGGGAGTTTGATGGATAATATAAATAAGAAAATATATATCACGTGTTTGCACCTGCAGCATGGAGGTGTGGAGATGGCAATCACTCTGCTGGCAAACGCGCTGGCGGAACGGGAGTATGATGTGGAGATACTCTGTCTGTATGATCTGGGACGGCCGGTATATGACCTGGATCATCGGGTACAGGTCACCTACCTGACGGATGTAAAGCCGAATAGGGAAGCATTTCTTCAGGCATTAAAAAGAAAGAATATCGTCCGAATTCTGGGGGAAGGCTTTAAGGCCTGTCGGGTGCTTTATCTGAAAAAGCGCGAAATGAAAAAGGCAATCCGATCGATCCAGAGCGGGACGATCATCTCCACTAGGAATGAACATTCTGTTCTGCTGTCGAAATATGGACAGAAAGGTGTCAAAAAGATTGCACAGTTGCACCATGACCATGAATTTTCAGAAAAGCTGTTGAAAGATTTCAGATATCATTTTACAAATATTGATTTTTTTGTTTTGTTGACAGAGGAGATGAAAGAAGAGCTGGAGAAGATCATGGCAGACAATCACCATACGAAGCTTCTGACTATTCCGCATTTTCTGCCAGAGATGAAAGAATATGCAAAGAAGGATAGAAAAGATCAGGTGATCGCTGTGGGAAGACTGCATGAGGAAAAGGGTTTTCTAAGGCTTATAGATCTATGGGCACAGATTCCGGAGAAACAGGCTTGGATTTTGAAAATTATAGGTGATGGAGAACAGAGAGACAGTCTTCAGGAACGGATACGGGAACTGGGAGTAGAAGAAAATGTGGTCCTGGCCGGTCCGATGGACCATGATAACGTGATGACAGAGATGAGAAAGTCAAGAATCTATGCCATGACTTCTAGGACAGAAGCATTTGGTTTTGTGCTGCTGGAGGCAATGCATGCTGGACTTCCCATCATTGCGTATGATGTGAGGATGGGGCCTCGGGCGGTAATCAGAAATGATGAAAACGGTTATCTCATACCCGATGGAGACGAGAAAAAATTTATAGAAAGCATGACAGCGTTGATGCATGACAGAGAGAAGATTGAAAGAATGTCCGAACAGTCAAAACATATGTCAAAGCAGTTTACTGAAGAGGCTGTCATACAAAAATGGATCAATATACTTTAAAACAGATCAGAGAGGAAAATATGGAAAATAAGAAAAAAATTATCATTCCGACAGGATATATGGGATCAGGTTCTTCCGCCATTACAGATCTGTTCAGTGAGGTTGAAGGAGTTAATGCGAGCAGAGGTACTTTTGAATATGTTTTTATGCATTGTCCCAATGGGATTTTTGATCTGGAAGATAAACTTCTGACGGGGAATAATGCAGTAAGGAGTGATGAGGCGCTCCATTCTTTTGCGGCTACGATGAAACAGCTGTATGATAAGAAATACTGGTGGGTGGGCCATTATAATGTCAACATTGGTCCCGATTTCTGGAAGGTTACCCAGGAGTATATCAATGAACTGATTGAATTTGTGCCTGATTTTTACTGGTATTATCAGGAAAATGTCACTTGGAAGATGGTTCCCAGACTGATCGTAAAACGGATTGTGAGGATCCTGACAGGCGGGAAAGTCAATCTTTCGAAGGTCCTGTCATATTCGCCGATGTGGCTGTCATTTATCACGGCAGACAGATTTTATGAGGTGACACAGCAGTACATCTATCGGCTGATGGATATGCTGGGGCTGGGAAAAGAATCGATTGTCCTGGATCAGCTCCTGCTTCCGTTTAATCTTTACCGCATGGAGAACTATTTCAAAGATGATGCGGAAGTTTTTGTTGTTGAGCGGGATCCCAGAGATGTATTTATCAGCAATAAATATTTCTGGGCAAAACAGGATGCCACAGTCCCGTATCCGACGGATGTCAGAAAATTCTGTGATTATTACCGAAAGATCCGGCGGATGGAAAAACCTACAGATAATCCACATGTACACAGGGTCAGATTCGAGGATATGATCTATAGGTACGAAGAAACCATAGGTCAAATTTTTGACTCTCTGGGATGGGACCAGAAGGCTCATACGAGGAAAAAGGAGATGTTTGTACCAGAACGGTCCATCAACAATACACAGCTGTTCCTGCAGAATGACGCTTATCGGGAGGAAAGTGAAGTCATCGCTTCAGAACTGAGCGATTATATCTATTCCTTCCCATATGATATTCGTCATAACGCAAAGGAAGTTTTCTGAGTATAACAATATAAGGATTCAGAACAATGGGAAGACGCAGATTAAAAGACTTTATTGATAAAACAATGATCCGTTTTCTGGTCGTAGGGGTGATTAATACGATCGTTGGAACAGGGACAATGTTCTTTTTGTATAATGTCGTTGGATGCAATTACTGGGTATCCAGCGCGGGTAATTATGTTGTGGGAAGCATTGTGAGCTATTTTTTAAATAAATATTTTACATTCCAGAACAGGACCCGATCTTTTGCCATGATAGTAAAGTTTATAGCGAATATTTCCCTGTGTTATCTGATTGCGTATGGGGCGGCAAAACCTGTTATCAGGTGGTTGCTCTCTGGAGCAGATGTAAGGATTCAGGAAAATGTGGCGATGCTGTTGGGAATGTGTATATTTGTCGGGTTGAATTATCTGGGTCAGAGATTCTTTGTGTTTGCTCGAACTGATGACGGAGAAAAATAAATTTTTTCATTTTGTATACTCTTGATCTTTGCTTGGACAAAAGAGTGGTATTGGATACATTGTGTGAAGGAAAAAGCAGTGTGGTGGTAATTCAAATATGATACAAAGTGAGCCTATCCTTGCTTTTTAAATATTCAGTTGTAACATATGTATTGTAATCCTACAAAAAGTGTTTGGAAAATCTGTAAAAATATCTTGAATCCTGTCGTACTTTATTGTACCATAAATAAGATGTAGAAAAGAAATCTTTAATTATAGGTGATAAAAATGTCAAAAAACGTAAGACGGCGGGGACGCAGGCGCGCACGCGCAAAAAAAAAGGGAAACTGGTTCACCCGGCTGAAGATGTGGCAGAGAGTGTTGCTCGTTGTGGGCTGTGTTATTCTCTGTGTAATTTTTGGAGCTGTGGCTTATGTCTATGCCAAATGGAGCAAGATTGACTCGCAGGCGCTCAAAGCTGATGATATCATTATTAACGAAGAAGTGAAGTTGAATAAAGATATTGATCTTGGTGATGGATATACGAATGTAGCTCTTTTTGGTGTGGATTCAAGAGATGGAAATCTTGGAGAGGGAAACCGTACAGATTGTATCATTGTTGCAAGTTTGAACAATGAGACAAAAGAAATCAAGATGGTTTCCGTATACAGAGATACTCTGCTTGATCTGTCTGAGGGTACATATCAGAAATGCAATGGGGCATACAGTTACGGCGGTCCGGTTATGGCAATTAATATGCTGAATATGAATCTGGACCTGGATATACAGGATTATGTGACCGTGGATTTTGGAGCTATCGCAGATGTGGTTGATCTGGTCGGCGGTGTGGAAATTGAAGTGACGGAAGAAGAACTTCCTTACATCAATCAATATATTCCGGAGACGGCAAAGTCAGCGAATAAAACGGCAAATCTTCTTCAGAGTGCTGGCCTTCAGACTTTGGATGGAGTTCAGGCAACAACGTACGCCCGTATCCGTTCCACAGCTGGCGGAGATTTTACCCGTACAGAGCGGCAGAGGCTGGTTGTTGAAAAGATATTTGAGAAAGTAAAGACATCCGATCTGGGGACACTTAATGCAATTATAGATCGGGTATTTCCTCAGGTATCCACCAGTTTTACCTTGCAGGAAGTCCTGATGTATGCAAGTGCGTACAGTGAATACACGCTGGTGGGGAATATGGGATTCCCGGAAGACAAGTATACGGATACGCTTTCCGGGTTAGGAAGTGTTGTTATACCGGATGATCTTGTTTCCAATGTGACAAAACTTCATGAATTTCTGTTTGGCAGGACAGGATATACCCCATCATCCACCGTGCAGACTGTGAATAGTAATATTGCCTACACAGTAAGTTCTGCTCAATCTTCTGGGACAGAGTCTTATGATGACAGCAGTGATACTTATTATGATGATGGCTCTTATGATAATGGCTACACTGAAAATACAGGTGGCGGAGATTATGTGGAACCGACTCCTCCGACTGATGGTGGTACAGGCGGTGATGGCAGCGGTACAGGTGATGGCAGCGGCGGTGATACTGGTGACGGCGGTGATACAGGCGGGACAGATCCCGGCGGCGGTACTGATCCTGGAACTGGCGGTGGTACTGATCCCGGCGGCGGCACGGGCACACAGTGACAGCAGACAGAGGTTTGTTTATATACATAAGCTTTCTAAAAAATCGCTTGAGTCGTAAGACTTAAGCGATTTTTTGCATAATTAATTATGGCTTTACCAAGAATGTCAATGGAGATTAAATATTTTGTGAAAATGTTTATATCCGTTGAAATAGATGGGTTAGTTTTTGTCGACATTGTGCTTTTTTCTACAATATTCTGGACTTTTCGATTCGAAACGTGTATGATAATAACCAGCAGGCGGCTGACAGGCAGTTATGGCAGCTGCAGAAAGTAATTAAACTATTAAAGGGGTAATTCTATGAAAGCATTAAAGAAATTAGCAGGAGTCATCCTTGCGGTATGTCTTATGGTTCCCATGCTGGGGACAGTTGTATTTGCAGCTGACGGTGTGCTGATGTTTTCCGATCCGTCCGCAAAGGTGGGAGAGAACGTCAGTGTAGACCTTGTCGTGCAGAGCGGTGGAGATACCATCGGCGATGTGACTGTGACAATGAGCTATGACACAGCAGCTCTTGAGTTTGTCAGCGGCGATGGATTTACGGCAGATGGTTCCGGCACTTTGACTTATACCGGGACAGGGAGCAGCAGTGAATTAAGAACAACAATGACTTTCCGGGCGCTGACAGCGACAGACACAACGCTTTCAGTCAGCAGCAGTTCAGCGGTTCTGTCATCAGGAGAGACACTGAATCTGGAGGAAGGTTCATCTGCAATTTCTATTGCGGCAGCGGATGACGGAACTACAAGTGTGGAGCCGACAGTTACAACAACACAGACTACTTCTTCCACGGATATTGTTGTAAATGTGAACGGTACGGATTATAATTTTTCCGAGGCGTTTACGACAACAGATATCCCGGAGGGCTATACTGAGACAACAATGACATTTAACGGGGCAGAGAGAAAATTTGTTGTAAATGAAGCAGGAATCTATCTTGGCTATCTGGTAGATGCTTCAGGAACGGGACACTTCTTCCTGTTTAATTCTGAAGATGCTACATTTTCATCATATGCCCAGCTGATGATTTCGGATACAACTTCGATCATACCTCTTGACAAAGCGGATGCGGTAAAACTTCCTGAGAATTACCAGCAGTCACAACTGACAGTCCAGGATCAGGTATTTCCTGTCTGGTCAGACCCGGAAACATCCGAGCGGTATTATCTCATCTATGCGCTGAATACAAGGACTGCGCAGGAGGGATTATATCAGTATGATGCGGAAGACGGTACGTATCAGTATATTGAAGCCCCCGAGCAGGCGGAGGATGCGGATACACAGTCGACGCTTCCAGGAAAGTTCGGACAATTTATCAGCGATCATATTCTTCCTGTTCTCGTGGCAGCAGCAGCCGTGTGCCTTCTTCTTCTGATCCTGATGATCGTGTTTGCAGTAAAACTGGTGCATCGCAATCAGGAGTTGGACGACCTGTATGATGAGTATGACATTCCGTTTGATGATGAGGATGAAAGTCCGAAAAAGAAATCCGGAAAGAACACTTTCGTACGGTCAAATGAAGAGGCTGATGAGTTCGATGATGATATCGAATATGAGTATGACGATGACGAGTACGAAGATGATGAGTACGGCGATGATGAATATGATGACGAATACGAATACGATGAGTATGAAGATGACGACTTCGATGACGAGTACGAGTCCGGCAGGAAGAACCGCGGGGGAAAGAAGAACACTACTTCCCACAGTGATGATTATGATATCAATTTTATAGATCTGTAAAATAAGAGATCATAAAAAGGGAGGCGGAAGTCTCCCTTTTTCAATGTTTGTTAATGGATTAAACACATTTTTATCACAATCCAAAGTTATGATAAGACCATAAAAAGAAAAACAAACAGAAAGTGGGTAATTTTATGGACAATCAATATAATTATTATAATCCGGACAGCAATTATCAGTATGGCGGAGGACAGGGCGGCAGTCAGCCGGGACAGAAAACTCCCAAGGAGAAAAAGCCTCACAAAGGTATTGCGAAAGCAGCGGTGATTGCAGGCTTTGCGATTCTGTTTGGCGTTGTGTCCAGCGCGGTATTTCTTGCCTCCAGCCTTATCGGGAGCAGAATACTCGGACTTCAGAATTTAGGAGTGTCTTCCTCGGCTTCCTCTGATAAGATCAGCAATGGAACTTCTCTTTCCACATCTTCAAGTGTTGTGACATCAGATGTGTCAGCTGTGGTAGAGAAAGTAATGCCGTCCATCGTGTCTATCACAAGCATGTCAGTAGAGGAGGTGCAGAGCTTCTTTGGCGGAACTTACCAGCAGGAGAGCCAGGGGGCAGGAACAGGTATTATTATTGGAAAGAATGATACAGAACTTCTCATTGTGACAAACAACCATGTTGTGGCAGGCAGCGATACCCTGACGGTTACATTTGTGGACGAGAGCAGCGTGGAGGCCAATATCAAGGGAACGGACGCCGGATATGATGTGGCCGTGATCTCAGTTCCGCTGGACTCTATTTCTTCTGATACAATGAGTGAGATTTCGGTGGCAACACTTGGAGATTCTACAAAGCTTCAAGTAGGTGAGCCGGCGATCGCCATAGGAAATGCACTCGGTTATGGTCAGTCTGTGACAACCGGTGTGATCAGCGCATTAGACCGTTCTGTTTCCACTACAAATGCACAGACAGGGGAGACGCAGGAGAGCGGCGCAAAGCTGATACAGACGGATGCCGCCATCAATGAAGGAAACAGCGGCGGCGCACTGGTTAATGTGAACGGGGAAGTGATTGGCATCAATTCAGCGAAACTTATTGGCGACAGTGTAGAAGGAATTGGTTATGCAATCCCGATCAGTGATGTCTCCGACTTGATCCAGAATCTGATGAATCAGGAAACAAAGACAAAGGTGGCTGAAGACCAGCGGGGAATGATCGGTATTACGGGAATCAGCGTTTCTGACGCGTTCTCACAGCAGATCGACATGCCGGCAGGCGTGTATGTGACAGAAGTTACCTCCGGAGGAGGCGCTGACAAGGCGGGAATGACAAAAGGCTGCATTATTACCGGCATTAACGGAAGTTCGGTTGACAGTATGGAGGCCCTTCAGAGCCAGCTTGAATATTATGCCAAGGGTGAGACGGTGACACTGACTATTCAGATACCGCAGACCAATGGAGAGTATGAAGAGAGTACTCTGGATGTGACTTTGCAATAGTTTGAGGATAGTGATAAGGGATTTATCCGAAGAGGTTTTAATTCGGGAAATCCCTTTTTTATTTCCATAAAAGAGGGTTTGTGTTATAATTATCGCAGATTTGAAATAATCAGGAGAGCGTATGTTTTATTTTGAGGATGATAAAAAAGAGAACTGCTTGTTTGTTACAATTCCGAAAGAGATCAAATATGATTTTGAATTTTTAGCTTCAATTTCAGAATTAATGAAAAAAGCACAAGAACTATCCTGTAAAGAAATAAGAGTTTCTTATGAAAACAAAGCGGTTAATTTTAGTAAAATGAGTGCGGGATACTTATATAATACGCTGCGTTTCCTGGCAAGGAAAAGGAATGTCTTCCTAAGAAAACCTCTTTATCAGGTGTTCAATGAAAAAGTGCAGCATTCAGGTGGAGAAAAGTTCAGAAAAATTGATTTGGAAAAAGAAGCGCTGAGTCCAATACAGCAATGTTATCAGATAAGCGGTGATAATGAGGTGGAGCGGACGGTTCAGATATTGGTAGAATTTATATTGGAACATAATCTCATTCTTGAAAATGCAAAAGAATTTCTGATAACGACTATCGGCGAGATATTTTCAAACGCCTTTAATCACAGTGATGAAAAAGAAGTGTTTTTTATGTATGATATTGAATTCCGAAAGCCGGATATCTTTTTGGTTATAAATGTGACTGATTATGGAAAAACTATCATCCATAATGTGCAAAACTATCAGAGAGAGATGTATGGGCTGGAAATGGAAAGTACGGAGTGTATCCGTTGGGCGTTTGGAAAGGGGAATACGACCCGCCGGGGCTCGGGAGGATATGGACTTCCGACACTGGTTAATTACATAAATGAAATCCAGGGAGAATTACTCATTTTTTCGGGAGATACTATATATACATTAGGGAAGGAAGAACGTTTGTTTAGTTCAGAAGGAAATTTTTCGGGAACCAGCGTTACAATGAGAATTCCTTTATTTAATACGAACAGTGCGTTTATGTATGATGAGAGGCGTAACAAGATTGTCAGTATAGATTTAGACAAAATATAGGAGGGTTACTTATGAAAGAAATTTTGATAAAAAATTATATCGCCGGGGACACTGCCGTATCTTATGAGGATGGGAAAAAGTGCCAGTATGATATTGTTAAATCGGTAGAACAAGGTGAAAAAATCATCTTGGATTTTTCAGGAATAGATTATGTTATTACAGCATTTCTTAATCCTGTTATAGGAGACCTTATATTGGAAAAAGGAGATGGTGTAATGAAATTTATTGGCATAAAAAACGCCAATGAATCTATTATTAAAAAAATTAAACTGGTAAGAGACGGGGCGCTGGTAAAAAGAGAGGATTTAGAAGAATGATATTTTTAGATACTTGTGTTTGGATGGAGTTATTGGGAGTGAGAACTCCTGTGAAAACGCATGAAATAAAGCAGGCGGCAGCGGCTTCGGATTTGTTACAGAATATACTCATAAAAAAAGAAAAGATTGTGACATGTAAAGAACAGTTAATTGAATTAGTCAGTGCTATTGAGAAAGTTACGATGAAAACTGTCAATCAGGAAAGAAAAGCCAATAATTTGTCGAGAGTAGGAAAGTTAAAGGAGTTCCGTAAGCTGGAAGAATTTCAAAGTACAAAAAGACTTTGCGAGACAGTGATAGGTGACGTGAAACATTTTGCGGAAGTCAGTCGTATTGGTGAGTATGATGTGGGAAATATCATACAGCGGCTGGATTTGGCTGATATTAATGACTGTTTGTATTATGATTATTGTATCAGAGAAAATATTGAGTTTTATACTTTTGACAGTGATGTCGCACGACTTGGAAACAGTGAAAAGATACATACATATAATGCAGGTGAAAATAGATGGATATAGACAACCGTAAAAAGAGTAAACTGCACTCTGATAATTCTGCACAGTTTTCTGTGTTTTATTATCGGGGTGCAGTTTGTTTTGTCTGACGGGAAACAGTTATTTATCGAACTCCGGATTAAACGCATAGAAGTTTTGGCTGTCCAGTTTCTCCTGCACGATCCGAAGACTCTCGCCGAACCGCTGATAGTGTACGAGTTCACGCTGTCTTAAGAAACGGATCGGGTCCGCTACTTCGGGGTCTTTGACGAGACGCAGAATATTGTCGTATGTGGTGCGGGCTTTCTGTTCTGCGGCCAGATCTTCGTGAAGATCAGTGATCGGGTCCCCCTTAGACTGGAAGGTGGTGGCGCTCCATGGGGTTCCGCTGGCAGCCTGCGGCCACAGGGCAAGTGTGTGGTCCACATAGTATGGAGCAAAACCGGAACGCTCGATTTCTTCGGGGGTGAGATTTTTTGTAAGCTGGTAGACGATGGCGCAGACCATCTCCAGGTGAGCAAGTTCCTCTGTGCCTATGTCAGTCAGTATTCCGGTCACTTCCTTATAGGGCATGGTGTATCTCTGGGCGAGATAGCGCATGGAAGCGCCTAGCTCTCCGTCAGGACCACCGAATTGTGTGATAATGATCTTGGCAATCTGCGGGTTCGTCTGGGAGATCTTCACCGGATATTGAAGTCGTTTCTCATAATTCCACATAAATCAGCATCCTCCTTCCTGCCATGGCCACGGCTCGTTGATCCAGTTCCAGCGTTCTGTGCAAGATTCGGCTGCGGTGTCAATGGTCAGAGGGCCGTAGGCTTCTGCATATTCTTTCAGCGCGTGATTGCGCTTATGGCTCATTTCCCGGAAATATGCAAGAGCTTCCCTGTCGCACGGATGTGTGTCAAGGTACAGTTTGGTTTCATCCACGGCAAAGCTGACCTGGTTGATGTGGTTTAACAGCTGACGCCGGTTCATGGGCTGATCCGGTGTGCGCGCGGACATGTCGCGCCTTCTGCGGTTCATGGCATTATTATTTCCATTGTTGTTGTACATGCCATTGTTCATCATATTATTGTTCATCTCTGTCGGCCTCCTTTCCCCAGGAACGGTTTATCCAGTTCCTGAAACAGTGTTCCGCGTTCCAGTGCTTCACACGGTTCATACATATCCTGCCATTCCTGCCATTTGACGTAAGCCATGGCGAGAGGCATATAAGCGGGGAAAAAGTCACTGGTGTCAGGACATCCATCCATCCGTCTCATGCCGGATACGGGAGAAGGTGAAGCGGACGAGGGGCAGCGCATACAGCGCATATTATTTTGATAATTTGCCATTTTGCGGCATCTCCTTTCAAAGTTCGGATAACTCAATATTAAATTATGGGATTTGAATTCAGATGTGCAAAAGCCTGTGAAAAAACTCCTTTACATTTTATATCAAATTATATATAATGTATTAGTCGGCGGGGTGTGGCTCAGTTTGGTTAGAGCGCACGGCTGGGGGCCGTGAGGTCGCAGGTTCGAATCCTGTCACCCCGATGTATGCACAAAGACAATTTGTTGGCAGTTGATATTTGCAGAAGATGGATTACAATAAGGGATCAGATCAGGTAAAAAGATTTACCGGAAACTGGTTCCTTATCTGTTATAAGCTCCTGTTTGGAACGGCGGCTTTTTCGGGATGACAGAAGGATGGAGAAGGAGATAAGAATATGTGTGGATTCGCAGGATTTGTCGGCGAAGTAGAAGACAGAGAACAAGTACTTGTAAATATGATGAATACCATTATTCACAGAGGACCGGACAGCGAGGGAAAATATGTGGATGAAGATGCGGCGCTTGGTTTTCGCAGGCTGAGCATCATTGATCTTTCCTCTGTGGGAGACCAGCCTCTTTATAATGAGGACAGGAGCAAGGTCCTTGTGTTCAATGGAGAGATTTATAATTATCAGGAATTAAGAGAAGAACTGATGGCAGCAGGCCATACATTTGTGTCCAACACGGACTCTGAGACGCTCATCCACGGGTTTGAGGAGTGGGGCGAGAGTCTTGTGGACAGGTTGAGAGGAATGTATGCGTTTGTTATCTGGGATATAGAAAAGAAGCGGCTCTTTGCGGCGCGTGATATTTTCGGCATCAAACCGTTTTACTATGCGCAGATGAATGGGACGCTTCTGTTTGCGTCAGAGATTAAGGCATTTATGGAACATCCGAAATTTGACAAGATTTTTAATGAGGATGCTTTGGGAAATTATCTGTCTTTCCAGTTTGTCCCGACCAATGAAACATTTTTTAAAGGCGTGTTCTGCCTGCAGCCTGGACATTATTTTATCTATGAA